>NZ_PHQX01000002.1:300000-442018 GCF_002803515.1 Stenotrophomonas lactitubi
GCTGGTGCAGGCACAAGGGCTGCGCGGCCGCGATGATCCCGATGACACGGGGGTCGATGTGTTGGTGGCGCAGCGCCGTTATGTGCAGGCCGGACAGCTGCTGGTGAAGCTGCGCACCGGTGATGCGCTGGCGCAGCGTATGCGGCTGCGTGCACAGCTGCTGCTGGCCGCTGACCAGGGTGATTGCGCGTCGATGCAGGCGGCCGTGCGCGAGGACGCGCCGGCACCTGAGCTTGCGGACATGCAGGTGCAACAGCGATTGCAGCACGCCAGTGTGACCACGTTGTGCGCGGCGGGCGACAAAGCCGAGCTGCAGGCCATCGCAGCGCAGCTGCAGCCGCTGCTGGAAGATCGCGACGATCCCATGCAGCAGGCCCGCAGCCTGCAGTGGCTGGCCCTTGTCTATCTGGCTCAGCGGCAGGGACAGACCGATGTCGCCGAAGGCTGGCTGCATGCCAACGAGGCGCTGCTGCGCGCCCAGCGCAGCCCGATGGTCGGTAAATGGATGCGCGTGGTTGCAGCGATGGGCGAACTGCAGGGACAACGGCCTGACGCCGCGCGCGCGCTGATCGAGCCGATGCTCGATGGCAGTGAACCGGTGCAGGCGCACGTGGTACTGCTGCATGCGCTACGGGCGCAGAGCGATGACGCCGGCGTGCACCGCGAACAGGAATGGCTGGCCCGTCACCGTGGTCAGGCCATAGCCGAAGTCACGGCGATGCAGGTCTGGCAGCCGCTGAACGTGCACGATGTATCGACCTGGGCCGCACCGTCCAAAGCGGTCGGCGCGCCCTGAGGCAGTAATCAGCCGCCGATGCGCTCGTCGACTTTGCCGGCTTCGAAGCAGAACACCACATTCATCGCGGTCAGCGAGCTGGCCAGGTACTTCTGCAGGCCGTCACGAACGCGGGTGAGTTCTTCCACCGAGGCGAGCGAGTCGATCTTCATGCAGTCCTTCTCACCCAAGGCGGCGTCCAGGCCGATGCTGGAGAGGGCCTGAGCCGGTGATTCGGCGAATCGTTCGCGGAACGCGGCATCGTTGATGAGGTTGTCCAGCAGTACGCCGGCGTCTTCAGCGGAAAGGCGGGGGTCGGTAGCCATGTCGATCATCCAGAGTAGAACCTACGGTATCGGCCACCAGCGCTCGGCATTTAGGGCGACGTGTGCATTGCACACGAACACGGCCGCAGTACCGCGGCGGGTGTGGGCAACCCGCATACTATGGGTTCAACTGGTGGAAGACCAATGATGCAGATCCGACGTTGCGCGATCGTGATGTTCGAACCCCGCAGCGAAGTCTCGCTGGACCTCTCCCTGCTGCTGCAGGGCCAGGCGGGCCTGGCCACGCGCATGCATTGGCAGGCCCTTGCTGCCCACCTGGAGGCACCCGTGGAGGTGAGCATCGAGGAAGTCGACGTACTGGGCCGCATCGCGTCTGATCACTGGGTGGAGCCTGCACAGGTCGGCATCGAAGGCGCCGTGCTGGCACGGCTGCTGGAGATCGGTCTGGTGATCAGTCAGGAGCCTGGTGGGGCGGCGCATCGGGACCGCGACCAGCGGGTGCGCGACGCCAACTGGTGGCCTCTGTCGGCGCTGCAGCACCGGATGGGTCGCTGGGGAGATATCAACAGCGCGCGTGAGATGCGCGAACACAAGCTGGTCACGGCGCAGGATCTGCATGCCAGGTTCGGTGCGCCGCCCGTCGCAGTGGACGCGCCCGATACCGATCCCTTGGTGTTACCCGATACGCCTGACGATGCGCGTGACCAGCTGCTGCGAAAGCGTGCAACCTGCCGCAACTTCGATGCGCAGCGTGCGCTGGCGCTTCCGCTGGTGGCGCAGGTGCTCAAGCGGACCGTGCAGGCACACGCTGCTCTGCGGCCGGGGGACGGCATGGAATTCCTGAAGAAGAACATTCCTTCCGGCGGCGGCCTGCATCCGTTGGAAACCTATGTGGTCGCCCTGGCTGTCGACGGTCTTGCGCCAGGCGTCTATCACTACCATCCGATGGAACACGCATTGCGATCGGTCGCCGTCGCCACCGATGACCTGCGCAGCATGGTGCTGGGTTTTGTTTCCGGGCAGGACTGGTTCGCCGACGCTCCGCTGCACATCATCCAGGTGGCACGCTTCCCACGCAGCTTCTGGAAATACCGCAGCCATCCAAAGGCCTACAGGGCCGTGCTGCTTGATGCGGGGCACCTTTCGCAACAGTGGATGCTGTCAGCCACCGAACTTGGGCTGGCCGCGTACGTGACTGCGGCGATCAACGAAATCAACGTGGAGAAGGCGCTGGGGCTGGATGGCATCGACGCCAGCCCGGTGATGATATGTGGCCTGGGGTGGCGCGCGGCCGCCCAGGTCACCAGTGAATTCGACCCGCTGCAGCAGGTCTGGCGGGAGTAAGCCGCCAGAACTGCGGAAGCCGGGTCAGGCCGCGTGCTTCATCACCGCCGGCGACAGCACCGTACCCAGCTGCTCCGACTCGAACATGAAGGGGACATTGAAGGGGCCGCCGCAGATCAGCGATGCCACCAGCTGGGAACGGACGGCGGAAAACTCTTCCTTGCTGGCCAGCACGCCATGGATTGCACACGGGCTGCCACCCGCCATCGGCTGCAGGCCATGTCGAACCAACGCTGCACTGGGATCAACGGAGAATTCGTTGCGGAACGCGTCATCGTCGCACAGCAGATCGAGCAGGCGTACGGCGTTGTCGGTGGACAGCGGGGGCTTTCGGTACATGGTGACTCCTGTGATAGCCGAAGTGATGGATGCGCCGCAGAGCGGCAAACGAAGACTATCAGCAGGCGGCGACGTGCTGAAATGATCAAGGCACTGTATATGCCGCGACGACAGCGCGTTGAAGGTTGTCCGCGAAGCGACGCCCTGCAAGGCAGTCTGTGGTCCGCAGGCGCAAGACGCCCAACGATTTGTGAGCCGGGCTGCGCCCGGCTCACCATTCATCACACCGCTTCGAAATCCACCAGCACCGCACCATCACCCACCTGGTCACCGGCCTTGGCACGATAACCCTTCACCGTGCCATCGGCCGGTGCCTGCAGGGTGTGCTCCATCTTCATCGCTTCCAGCACCACCAGCGGCGTGCCGCGCTTCACCTGCGTGCCTGCCGCCACCAGCGTTGCCACGATCCTGCCGGGCATCGGTGCCAGCAGGCTGCCGGCGTCGGCGCTGGCCTGTTCAGATTCGCCCACCGGATCGTGCAGGGTGAAGCGGTGCTGGCCATCGTCGCCGAACAGGTACAGCTGATCGCCATCGCGCTGCAGCTGCAAACGCCAGCGACGCTCGTCCAGCTGCACCGACAAGGTGTGGCCATCGGCACGGCCGACGACCTGCTTCGGTGCGGCGTCATCGCACTGCACGCGCCAGCCATCGGCCGTGACCCACACCTTCAGCGTGTGCGCCCGCTCTCCCTGCTGCAGCGGCACCACACGCGCGGTAGGCGCGCCCAACCGCCAGCCATCCTGTGCCTGCCACGGCGAATGCGGGTCGCGCACATCGGCGGCAGCGGCCGGTGTGCTTGCTACCGCGGCGATCGCTGCCAGTTCCCACAGCGCCTGCTCACCGTCACCGGTCACCGCCAGTGCGGCCTGCTCACGCTCGATCAGCGCGGTATCCAGCTTTGCATTCGCGAACGAATCGGTGTGCAGCAGGCGGCGCAGGAAGCCGGCATTGGTGGTCACGCCCACCACCTGGCAGTCGGCCAGGGCCTGGCTCATGCGCCGCAGCGCGGCGTCGCGGTCCACGTCCCAGACGATCAGCTTGGCAATCATGGGATCGTAGTACGGGGTGATGCTGTCGCCTTCCTCCACACCGGTGTCCACCCGCACGTTCGCCGACGGGGTCGGCAGGCGCAGGCGGCGCAGGGTGCCGGTGGACGGCAGGAAGCCACGGTCGGCATCTTCGGCGTACAAGCGCGCTTCGAGCGCATGGCCGTGGATGGTCAGTTCGTCCTGGCGCTTGGGCAGCGGCTGGCCGGCTGCAACGCGCAGCTGCCATTCCACCAGGTCGGTACCGGTGATGAACTCGGTGACCGGATGTTCGACCTGCAGGCGGGTGTTCATTTCCATGAAGTAGAAATCGCCGTCCGGGCCGGCGATGAACTCCACCGTGCCCGCACCCACGTAGCCCACCGCGCGCGCGGCATCGACGGCGGCCTTGCCCATCGCGGCGCGGCGGTCGGCACTCATGCCCGGGGCCGGCGCTTCTTCCAGCACCTTCTGGTGGCGACGCTGCACCGAGCAGTCGCGCTCGAACAGATACACCGCCTCGCCATGACCACTGCCGAATACCTGGATCTCGATGTGGCGCGGGCGCTCGACATACTTCTCGACCAGCACGTGGTCGTTGCCGAACGCCGAGGCCGCCTCGCGCTGGCAGCTGGCCAGCGCATCGACGAAGTCCTCGCTGCGCTCGACCTTGCGCATGCCCTTGCCGCCGCCGCCGGCGCTGGCCTTGATCAGCACCGGGTAGCCGATGCCATCGGCCTGGGTGCGCAGGAACTCCGGCGCCTGCTGGTCGCCATGGTAGCCCGGCGTCAGCGGCACGCCGGCCCTGGCCATCAAGGCCTTGGCCGCGCTCTTGTCGCCCATCGCGCGGATCGCACTGGCGGGCGGGCCGATGAAGGTGATTCCCGCCGCGACGCAGGCGTCGGCGAAATCGGCGTTCTCGGACAGGAAGCCGTAGCCGGGATGGATGGCCTGCGCGCCGGTGCGGCGTGCGGCGTCGAGGATGGCATCGCTGCGCAGGTAGCTCTCGCGCGCAGCGGCCGGGCCGATGTGGATGGCCTCGTCGGCCAGGCGCACATGGCGTGCATTGCGGTCCGCATCGGAATACACCGCCACGGTGGCGATGCCGAGGCGGCGGCAGGTGGCGATGACGCGGCAGGCGATCTCGCCGCGGTTGGCGATCAGGACTTTGCTGAACATGGCAACAGACTCGGTCATGGCACAGGTCACATGCGGAACACGCCGAAGCGCGTCTGCTGCGGGGGAGCGTTGAGGCTGGCCGACAGGGCCAGGGCCAGTACCCGGCGGGTATCGACCGGATCGATCACACCGTCGTCCCACAGCCGCGCACTGGCGTAATACGGGTGGCCCTGCTGTTCGAACTGGTCGCGGATCGGTGCCTTGAACGCGTCCTCTTCCTCGCCCGGCCACTGCCCGCCCTTGGCTTCGATGCCATCACGCTTGACCGTGGCCAGCACGCTGGCCGCCTGTTCGCCGCCCATCACGCCGATGCGTGCGTTCGGCCACATCCACAGGAAGTTGGGCGAGTACGCGCGGCCGCACATGCCGTAGTTGCCGGCACCGAACGAGCCGCCGATCACCACGGTGAACTTGGGCACCTTGGCGCAGGCCACCGCCATCACCAGCTTGGCGCCGTCCTTGGCGATGCCGCCCTGTTCGTACTTGCGACCGACCATGAAGCCGGTGATGTTCTGCAGGAACAGCAGCGGAATGTTGCGCTGGGTGCACAGCTCGATGAAGTGCGCGCCCTTCAGTGCGGACTCGGAGAACAGGATGCCGTTGTTGGCGATGATGCCGATCGGATAGCCATGCAGATGGGCGAAGCCGGTCACCAGGGTGGCGCCATAGCGCGGCTTGAACTCGTCGAAACGCGAACCATCGACCAGCCGCGCGATCACCTCACGCACGTCGTACGGCTTGCGCGTATCGGCCGGGATCACCCCGTACAGTTCGTGCGCCGGCAGCAGCGGTTCTTCCACCGGCTGCAGCGCCATCGCTGCTTCGGGCTTGCGCCAGTTGAGCTGGGCGATGATCGCGCGTACCCGTGCCAGTGCCTGCAGGTCGTTGTCGGCCATGTGGTCGGCCACGCCGGAAATACGCGTGTGCACGTCGGCACCGCCCAGCTCTTCGGCCGTCACCACTTCACCGGTAGCCGCCTTCACCAGCGGCGGGCCACCGAGGAAGATCGTGCCCTGCTCGCGCACGATCACCGTCTCGTCGCTCATCGCCGGCACATAGGCGCCACCGGCGGTGCAGCTGCCCATCACGCAGGCGATCTGCGGAATGCCCTGCGCCGACAGGTTGGCCTGGTTGTAGAAGATGCGGCCGAAATGATCGCGGTCGGGGAACACTTCATCCTGCAGCGGCAGGAAGGCGCCACCGGAATCGACCAGGTAGATGCACGGCAGGTGGTTCTGCTCGGCGATCTCCTGCGCGCGCAGATGCTTCTTCACCGTCACCGGGTAGTAGGTGCCGCCCTTGACCGTGGCATCGTTGGCCACGATCACGCACTCCACGCCACTCACGCGGCCGATGCCGGCAACCACGCCAGCGGCGGGCACGGCATCGTCATACATGCCGTGCGCGGCCAGCGGCGCGATTTCCAGGAAGGCGCTGCCCGGATCGAGCAGGGCATCGATGCGGTCGCGCACCAGCAGCTTGCCGCGTGCGGTGTGCTTGGCGCGCGCCGCTTCGCTGCCGCCAAGGGCGGTGCGGGCGAGGGTGGCGTGCAGGTCGTCGACTACTGCCTGCATCGCCGCGCGGTTGCTTTCAAACGTATCGCTGCCCGGTTGCAGCTGGCTGCCTAGGATGCTCATGGGGTGCCTTACAGGGTGCGCTGGAACAGTTCGCGGCCGATCAGCATGCGGCGGATCTCCGAAGTGCCGGCGCCGATTTCATACAGCTTGGCGTCGCGCCACAAACGGCCGGTCGGGTATTCGTTGATGTAGCCGTTGCCGCCGAGGATCTGGATCGCCTGGCCGGTCAGCCAGGTCGCCTTCTCGGCGGCGTACAGGATCGCGCCGGCCGCATCCTGGCGGGTGGTGCGGCCCTGGTCGCAGGCGCGCGCCACCGCATACACATAGGCGCGGCAGGCACCCAGGCCCACGTACATGTCGGCGATCTTGGCCTGGATCAGCTGGAAGCTGCCGATCGGTTCACCGAACTGGTGGCGTTCGTGCACGTACGGCATCACCACGTCCATCGCTGCAGCCATCAGGCCCAGCGGGCCGCCGGACAGCACCACGCGCTCGTAGTCCAGGCCGGACATCAGCACGCGCACGCCGCCACCGACCGCGCCCAGCACGTTCTCTTCAGGAATCTCGCAGTCCTGGAACACCAGTTCGCAGGTGGGCGAGGAGCGCATGCCCAGCTTGTCCAGCTTCTGCGCGGTGGAGAAACCCTTCATGCCCTTCTCGACCAGGAAGGCGGTGATGCCCTTGGCACCGGCCTCTACATCGGTCTTGGCGTACACCACCAGCACGTCGGCGTCGGGGCCATTGGTGATCCACATCTTGTTGCCGTTGAGCACGTAGCGGTCACCGCGCTTGTCCGCGCGCAGCTTCATCGACACCACGTCCGAACCCGCGCCGGGTTCGCTCATCGCCAGCGCACCGATCTTTGCGCCGCTGCACAGGTCCGGCAGGAAGCGCTGCTTCTGCGCCTCGGTGCCGTTCTTGCGCAGCTGGTTCACGCACAGGTTCGAGTGCGCGCCGTAGGACAGGCCGATGCCACCGGAAGCACGCGAGACTTCTTCCATCGCCACCACATGGGCCAGGTAGCCCATGCCGGTGCCGCCGTATTCTTCTTCCACGGTCAGGCCCAGCAGGCCCTGCTCGCCCAGCTTGGGCCATAGTGCCAACGGGAACTGGTTGGTCGCATCGGTCTCGGCCGCGAGCGGCGCGATCTCGGCAGCGGCAAAATGGGCCACGCTCTGGCGCAGCAGGTCGATATCTTCGCCGAGGTCGAAGTTCAGGGATGGCACGTGCATTGCGATGGCTCCACGAGGGAAGGTGGGGAATGGACGCACCCGGAAGGGGGAAGCGGGCAGCTGTTCACAGCAGCAGCCCGCGCGGGCGATTGGACCCCAGCGTAGCGGGGTTCGGGTAAGAAGTGAATACAAATTCAAAAATTGAAACTAGACTCAGAACATGGCCTATAAACGCTCAGCATTGATGGAAGAACGCCTGGCCGGGGCCCGTGAACGGATCCTGCTGGCCACCCGCGAACTGGTCGCCACCGGCGGCTGGCGCAACGCGCCGGTAACGGCCGTGGCAACCCAGGCTGGGGTCTCCACCGGCTTGATCTACCGCCACTTCCCGTCCAAGGCCGAGCTGTTCGTGGAAGTGCTCAACGCCGCCGTGGCCCACGAGGTGGCGATCATGGAGCGCATTGCCAGTGCGCCGGAGCCGGCCAGCGTGCGCCTGCGGCAGGCCATCACCGCCTTTGTCCGCCGAGCCCTGGCTGGCCCTGGCCTGGCCCACGCCTTCATCGTCGAGCCGGTGGACCCGGACGTGGAAGCCGAGCGCATGCGCGGCCGCCGTGCCTTCGGCGACGTGTTCCTGCGCCTGGTGGAAGAGGGGGTGGCGGCCGGTGAACTGCCGGCGCAGGACGCGCACGCTGCCGCCGCCTGCCTGGTGGGTGCCTTCACCGAAGCGATGGTCGGCCCCACCGCGCCCAGCCGCGAAGCGCACCGCGACGAGGACGCGCTGGTCGAGGCCATCTGCAGTTTCTGCCTGCGGGCTGTTGGCGCAGGGTGATGCCGCTGTTGCGGGTGCCGGGCGGCTTCTGCCGCGCTTCGCGCTCGCCGGGCGCGGCCCGGCGCTACCCGCATGCGGCCACGGCCGCATGCTGCGCCGCACCAGCCCTGACGCCTGTTGTCGGGCGCGGCGTGCGTTCTATACTCGGCCCATCACGCAGTCGCTCAGCCGTGGTCCAACGACTATCAGCCAGGGGTAACGAAGAGTGCGGAATTACGATCTGGAGTTCCTGAAACGCTTCTCCATGGTGATCGCGCTGTTGATGGCCATCACCCTCGGTCTGATCCTCCTGGCCGCGTTCATCCACACCCGGATTCCGCCCGAGGTGTCGCCTACCGCCGCCAAACGCACCGAACAGCGCATTTCGCCCACCGGCGCGGTGTACGCCGGCAGCACCGGCGCGGCCGCGCAGGCTGCAGCGCATGCCGCCGCGCTGGCCAAGGCCGCCTCGCAGGTGGCCTACGGCGGTACCAAGGACGGCAAGGTGATCTTCGACAACCTGTGCACCGCCTGCCACACCACTGGCGTGGGCATGGCGCCGACGCTGGACCACTCGCACTGGGACAAGCGCCTGGCGCAGGGCAAGGACACTCTCTACAAGCACGCCATCGAGGGCTACACCGGCCCTGACGGCGGCATCATGCCGCCCAAGGGCGGCAACCCGGCGCTCACCGAGGAGCAGATCCACGCCACCGTGGACTGGATGCTGGGCAATCTGAAATAGCGCGCGGCCGCATCCACGCATGGCGTGGATCTACTGCGGATACGCGTGCCCGCTCAGGTGGCCGGCAACCACGTATCGCACAAAGGTCATGAGGTTGCCGGCCAGCGGCCGGCACTCCCTTTGCCCACCAAGGCCGAAACCCCGCTGCGCAGGCGGGGTTTCGCATTTCAGGGTTAGTCTGTGCGCCTCTTCCGTGGAGTCGTCTGTCGATGCGCCGCCGTTCCCTCGCTCTCGCCCTGTCCCTGCTGCTGCCGGCATCCGCTTTCGCCCAGGCTCAGCCGCAGGTTGCGCCGACCCCGGCGACCGCGCCGCGCAGCCCGGCCACCGTCACCCTGGCCGCCGCGCCGGCCGACTGGCGTGTACTGGAGGGCCAGCACGTGCGTATCGCCGCGCCGCTCACCCTGGCCGGCACCGATGGCCTGGAACGCTTCGGCCAGTTGACCGTCGCCTTCGATGGCCGCCTCTGGCAGCCGACCGAAGTAGCCGTGCCCGGCAGTGCCGGTATCAAACAGGTGATGGCCGACAACCAGCGGCGCCGCTTGGTGCTGGACGACGGCAGCGATGCACGTGACCCGGCCAGCGTGGCCTATCTGCCGAGCAACCCGGTGCTGCGTACCGGCATGCAGCTGCGCAACGTGGAAGGCACCGTGCGCGTCGATGCGCAGGGCCGCCCCAGCCTGCAGGTCGACGGCACGTTGAAGCTGCCGGAACTGCAGCGGCCGGCCGTGCCGAGCGTGCCCGGCAGCCTGCATATCGCCGCCTTCAACCTGGAGAACTTCTTCAATGGTGACGGCCAGGGCGGCGGATTCCCGACCCTGCGCGGCGCGCGCACGCTGGACGAGCACAAGGCGCAGGTCGGCAAGCTGGTCGCCACCGTCAACGCGCTGGGCGCCGACATTGCCGCACTGATGGAGCTGGAGAACGACGGCTACGGCCCGCAGTCGGCCATCGCTGAACTGGTAAACGCACTTAATGTCGGTCTCGCGGCCGACAAGCAGTGGGCGTTCGTCGATGCCGGTGAAGGCCCCGGCAGCAATCCGATCCGCGTCGGCATCATCTACCGCAGGAGCGAATTCAAGCCGCTCGGCAAGCCGCTGACCAAGCTCGACGGTCCCTTCGTCGAACACAGCCGTGCACCGCTGGCGCAGGCGTTCCAGGGCAAGGGCGCGCCATTCATGGTGGTCGCCAACCACTTCAAGTCCAAGGGCTGCCGCGAGGCCAGCGGCGCCGACGCCGACCGCAATGACGGGCAGGGCTGCTGGAACGCCACGCGTGTGGAATCGGCCAGGCAGCTCAACACCTGGGTGCAGGCCGAAGCCGCGCGCATGAAGGTGACGGACGTGGTGCTGATGGGCGACTTCAACGCCTACGCCATGGAAGATCCGATCCGCACCCTGCACGACCTCGGCTGGCAGGATGCCTTCAAGGTAGCGAAGGTCGAACAGCCCTACAGCTACGTCTACAACGGCTATAGCGGCCGCCTCGATCACGCGCTGCTCAGCCCGACGATGGCCAAGCGCCTGCGTGGCGCTGCCGAGTGGCACAGCAACGCCGACGAGCAGGACGCCAGCGGCTACCAGGGCCGCAACGTGCAGGGCCCATGGCGCAGCTCCGACCACGACCCGCTGCTGCTGGGCTTCGACAGATAACCCGGCGCCGGGGTCGGATCCCATTCCCACGGAATGGGCTCTGACCCCAGGCATCACTTACCCCCAGGCGATCAAACCAATCGCCAGCACCGCCAGCGCCAGGCCGGCACGGTTCCAGCGCGTGGTCGCCTCGCCGAAGGCGAACACGCCCACCAGCGCACCCAGCACCACCACGCCGATGTTCATGCCGGCGAACACGGTGGCCGGGCTTTCCGGCATCGACTGGTGCGCATGTACGTAGAACAGGATATTGCCGCCGTTGAGCAGGCCCAGCAGCGCGCCGGCACCGAGGTTGCGCCAGGCCAGACGGCTGCGCCCACTGAAATGCCGCCACAGCTGCAGCACCAGCATCAGTACGAAGGCCACGCTGAAACTGGCCAGCACCGCCGCCATCGACGGCGTGCCGGACAGCGCCACCTGCTTCAGCAGCACATCCACGACTGCAAAGCCGGCCCACACGCCCAGCAGCCAGCCCCAGCCACCGGCGGAAGCGGCCACTGCCGGGCCGCGTGGACGCAGGCTGATGGCCACCATTGCCAGCAGGCCCAGGCCCAGCCCGACCAGCTTCCACGGCGTGGCGGTCTGGCCGAAGAACAGGAACGCCGCCGCCAGCGACAGCAGCAGCGACAACCGCTGTGCCACGTCGCTGCGGACGATGCCGGCCACCGCCACGGCACGGCCCAGCACCAGGAAGATCGATGGCAGCACCAGCGCCAGCGCCAGCAGTGAAACCCACGGCGCATGCGGTGCGCGCAAGGCGTCCAGCGGCGGCTGCAGCACCACTGCCGTCATCGTCGCGGCGACCAGATAGTTCCAGGTCACCATCTGCGCAACATCCAGCTGGCGACGGCCAGCCAGCTTCAACAATACCGAAACCAGCACACTGCAGATCACGGCCAGGGACAGGTAGAGCATGGGGCGGGCACAGGGCAGCGGCGGGGGACGCTATCATGGTGCCATGCACAAGCCCTCGTTCCCCGTCGCCCCCGGCGAAACCGCCTGCATCTCACTGGAAGGCCCGGTTGGCCCGCTGGAAGTGCTCGTCGACCTGCCCAAGGCCGATGTGCCGGTGCAGCCGATCGTGGCCGTCATCTGCCATCCGCTGTCCACCGAAGGCGGCACCCTGCACAACAAGGTGGTCACCATGACCGCCACCACCCTGCGCGAGCTGGGCATCGCCACGGTGCGCTTCAACTTCCGCAGCGTCGGTGGTTCTGCCGGTGAATTCGATCATGGCGTGGGCGAGCAGGAGGACCTGAAGGCCGTCACCGCCTGGGTCCGCCAGCAGCGCCCGGACGACCGCCTGTGGCTGGCCGGCTTCAGCTTCGGCGCGTTCGTTTCGCTGAAGGCCGCTGCCGAACTGCAGCCCGAAGCGCTGATCTCGATCGCGCCGCCGGCGGGCCGTTGGGACTTCGGCGGCATCACACCGCCGGCGCGCTGGCTGGTGATCCAGGGCGAGCAGGATGAAATCGTCGACCCGCAGGCCGTCTACCAGTGGCTGGACACCCTCGATGCGCCGCATGAGCTGGTGCGCATGCCGGACACCAGCCACTTCTTCCACCGCAAGCTGATCGACCTGCGCGGCGCGCTCACCCACGGCGTCAAGCATTGGCTGGGCACGGCGGCATGAGCGAGGTGGAACTGACCCCGACGCAGCGCTACGCGGCCGGGGTGGAACGCGGCGATTGGCAGAACGACCCGGCCCAGCATGCGGCCCTGGCCGAGCTGGACCGGATCCACCTGGCCCTGGTGGACAGCGCCGAGGATGGCTGGCTGGACCGCCTGTCCTCGTTCTGGAAGAAACCCGAGCCGGTCAAGGGCCTGTACTTCTGGGGCGGCGTCGGCCGCGGCAAGACCTTCCTGGTCGACCTGTTCTACGACGGCCTGCCGATCAAGCAGAAGTACCGCACCCACTTCCATCGCTTCATGCGCAGCGTCCACGAGCGCCTGCGCGAGCACCAGGGCCAGAGCGACCCGCTGGCGAAGATCGCCCAGGAATGGCGCAGCAACCTGCGCGTGCTGGTACTGGACGAATTCTTCGTCACCGACATCGGTGATGCCATGCTGCTGGCGCGTCTGCTGGAGCGGATGTTCGCCGAGGGCGTGACCTTGGTCACCACCTCCAACACGGCGGTTGAAAACCTGTACCTCAACGGCCTGCAGCGCGAGAGCTTCATGCCGGCCATCGGCCTGCTGCAGCGCTACTGCGTGGAGCTGTACGCCGAGGGCACCGAGGACTACCGCATGCGCGCGCTGACCCGTTCGCCGGTGTACCGCGCGCCGCTGGCCGCTGACAGCGACAGCTGGCTGGCCACGCGCTGGGGCGAACTGAGTGGTGGCCAACCGGCGAAGGCCGGCAACATCGAGATCGAGAGTCGCAAGATCCCGGTGCGCGCGCGTGGCAAGAGCATTGCCTGGTTCGACTTTGCCGCCCTGTGTGAAGGCCCGCGTGGGCCGTCGGATTACATCGAGATCGCGCACGAGTTCAACACCGTGCTGCTGGGGGGCATTCCGGCCTTCGATCGCCTGAACGAGGATGCCGCGCGCCGCTTCGTCAACCTGATCGACGAACTGTACGACCGCCACGTCAACCTGGTCTGCACCGCCAGTACCTCGCCGGTCGAGCTGTACACCGGTACCCGCCTGCAGGGCGCGTTCGAGCGTACGGCCTCGCGCCTGATCGAAATGCAGAGCGCCGAGTACCTGGGTACCCCGCACCGGGCATGAGGGGTAGTGCCGGCCGCTGGCCGGCATCTGCACGATGCCTCCGGGCCCTTGGGCTGCCGGCCAGCGGCCGGCACTACCCGGTGCTGCCCGTCCACCGGCTGCCCACTGGCTGCCCACCACCTATCCACAGACTTGTCCCTCGCCTGCATGGCCCTGTCATGTGAAGCTGTCATTGTTCCGCTGGTGGGGCGCTGATTACCGCCACCACGACGCTTTTCGGGCTTGACTGCGCAGCCCGATCCAGCAGGTCCAAAGCGTCCAAACCGGGCGCCGATGGCACGATCCTTGCGGCGCAAGGGATTGCCGAATTTCACTACATTTGGCGTTGACGGACCTCACTACCCCCACTATCTTGTGGCTGTCGGTTGTGGGGACCCCAAGCCGCCGGGTCCATGGAAGGGATCGCCGGAGCCTCCGGTGATACGCCCTCCATGCCCGCAGCGGCACCGGTCAGCACTGCCAGCAGCAGCCACAGGCGCAGGTCTCAATTCCTGCGACACCGGTCTGCCACCCTGGGGTGTCACGTCCCGGGCCGCGTCATCCGATGCACCGAGCCACCATCCATCACGCCAAGAGGACACACGCCGTGACCACCGAGACCAGCGCCACCATCGAGAAGGAAAGCGAATTCCTGTTGACGTCGCCGCCGACGTCCAACGCGATGAGTGTGACCAAGCGCAATGGCACGACCGAACTGGTGGATCTGAACAAGATCGTCCGCGCGGTGCAGCGTTCCTCTGAAGGCCTGCACGCCGTCGATCCGATGCGCGTGGCCACCCGCACCATTTCCGGCCTGTACAACGGCGCCACCACCCAGGAGCTGGACGAACTGTCCATCCGCACCGCGGCGCTGCTGATCGGCGAAGAACCCGAGTACGGCCGCCTGGCCGCGCGCCTGCTGGCCAACTTCATCGCCAAGGAAGTGTCCAACCAGGAAATCCACGCGTTCTCGCAGTCGGTGGGTCGTGGCCACGAAGTGGGCCTGATCAACGACCGCCTGCTGAACTTCGTGCAGACCAACGCACGCAAGCTCAACGATGCCATCGACATCTCGCTGGACCTGAACTTCGATTACTTCGGCCTGCGTACCCTGTACGACCGCTACCTGCTGCGCCATCCGCACACCCGCAAGGTGATCGAGACCCCGCAGCAGTTCTTCCTGCGCATCGCCAGCGCGCTGAGCGAAGACGTGCCGGAAACCCTGGCGCTGTACAAGCGCATGGGCAACCTGGACTACCTGCCGTCCAGCCCGACGCTGTTCAACTCCGGCACCACCCACGAGCAGCTGTCCTCGTGCTTCCTGCTGGACTCGCCGCAGGATTCGCTGGAATCGATCTATTCCAAGTACGGCGACATCGCCCAGCTGTCCAAGTTCTCCGGCGGCATCGGCGTCAGCTACACCCGCGTGCGTTCGCGTGGCTCGCTGATCAAGTCGACCAACGGCCATTCCAATGGCATCGTGCCGTGGCTGAAGACCATGGATTCGTCGGTGGCTGCGGTGAACCAGGGCGGCAAGCGCAAGGGCGCGGCCTGTGTGTACCTGGAAACCTGGCACGCCGACATCGAGGACTTCCTCGAGCTGCGTGACAACACCGGCGACGAATCGCGCCGTGCGCACAACCTGAACCTGGCCAACTGGATCCCGGACCTGTTCATGAAGCGTGTCGAATCGGATCAGGAATGGTCGCTGTTCGATCCGCGCGTGGTGCCCGAGTTCACCGACCTGTTCGGCGAAGCCTTCGAGGCTGCCTACCTGCAGGCCGAAGCACAGGGCAAGGCCAACCGCACCATCTCCGCACGCAAGCTGTACTCGCGGATGATGCGCACCCTGGCCGAGACCGGCAACGGCTGGATGACCTTCAAGGACAAGTGCAACCGCGCCAGCAACCAGACCCTGCGCGCTGGCAACGTGATCCACCTGTCCAACCTGTGCACCGAAATCCTGGAAGTCACCTCGGCTGAAGAGACCGCGGTGTGCAACCTGGGTTCGATCAACCTGGGCAATCACTTCGACGGCAACGGCGAGTTCGATTTCGACAAGCTGGCCGACACCGTGCGCCTGGCCGTGCGCCAGCTGGACCGCGTGATCGACCTGAACTTCTACCCGATCGAATCGGCACGTCGCGGCAACCTGCGCTGGCGTCCGGTCGGCCTGGGCTGCATGGGCCTGCAGGACGTGTTCTTCCGCAAGCGCCTGCCGTTCGATGGCGCCGAAGCCCGCGCGCTGTCGAAGAAGATTGCCGAGACCATCTACTTCCACGCGCTGGAAACCTCGGTGGAACTGGCCCAGGAACGTGGCAAGCATCCGTCCTTCGCCGACACCCGTGCGGCCAGCGGCGAGCTGCAGTTCGATGCCTGGAACGTGGTGCCGGAAGATGCCGCACGCTGGGATGCCCTGCGTGAGCGCATCAAGGAACACGGCCTGCGCAACTCGCTGATGATCGCGATTGCCCCGACCGCGACCATCGCGTCCATCGCCGGCTGCTACGAGTGTGTGGAACCGCAGGTGTCCAACCTGTTCAAGCGCGAGACCCTGTCCGGTGACTTCCTGCAGGTGAACCGCTACCTGGTGAACGAGCTGAAGAAGCTGGGCCACTGGACCCCGGAAATGCGCGATGCGATCAAGCTGGCCGACGGCTCGATCCAGGCCATCACCCAGATCCCCGAAACGCTGCGCCACGTCTATCGCACCGCGTGGGAGCTGCCGATGCGTTCGCTGATCGACATGGCCGCCGACCGTGGCGCCTTCATCGACCAGTCCGCCTCGCTCAACCTGTTCATGGAAAGCCCGAGCATCGGCGCGATGTCGTCCATGTACATGTACGCCTGGAAGCAGGGCATCAAGACCACCTACTACCTGCGTTCGCGTCCGGCCACCAAGATCGCCAAGACCACGGTCAGCCACGTGGCCAGCGTTGCACCGGAAAAGGTGTTCAGCCCGGAAGAGGCCATCGCCTGCTCGCTGGAGAACCCGGAAGCCTGCGAGGCCTGCCAGTAAGACGCGCCGTGCCGGCGATCGCCGGCACCTCATACCTGTAGAGCCGAGCCATGCTCGGCTGCAGAGAGACACCCACGGTAGCGCCGGGCCATGCCCGGCCGCTCACCCAGGAATTCAAGGAAACACCCATGGCCGACAAGCCCAAGCAGATGCTGCTCGATCCCGGTTTTGAACTGACCCTGCGCCCGATGCGCTACCCGCAGTTCTATGACATGTACCGGAATGCGATCAAGAACACCTGGACGGTGGAAGAGATCAACTTCCAGATCGACATCAGCGACCTGCACAGCAAGATGTCGCCGGGCGAGCGTCACCTGATCCACCGTCTGGTCGCGTTCTTCGCCACCGGCGATTCGATCGTGTCCAACAACCTGGTGCTGAACCTGTACCAGCACTTGAACGCGCCCGAAGCGCGCATGTACCTGTCGCGCCAGCTGTACGAAGAAGCGCTGCACGTGCAGTTCTACCTGACCCTGCTGGACAACTACCTGCCGGATCCGGACGAGCGCGTCAAAGCCTTCGCCGCAGTTGAGAACATCGACTCGATCAAGAAGAAGGCGGATTTCTGCTTCAAATGGATCGACTCGATCCAGGACCTGAAGCGCATCGAGACCCGCGAAGAGCGCCGCCAGTTCCTGCTCAACCAGATCTGTTTCGCTGCGTGCATCGAAGGCCTGTTCTTCTTCGCCGCGTTCGCCTACGTGTACTACTTCCGTTCGCGCGGCCTGCTCAACGGCCTGGCCTCGGGCACCAACTGGGTGTTCCGCGACGAAAGCGCGCACATGGAATTCGCCTTCGAGTGCGTGGACGTGATCCGCGAGGAAGAGCCGGATCTGTTCGACGACAAGATGAAGCAGGATGTCTACGACATGCTGGCCGAAGCCATCGAGTGTGAAGTGCAGTTTGCCGAGGACGTGCTGTCCGGTGGCGTGGCGGGCATTTCCACCCGTGACATGCGCCAGTACCTGCAGCACTGCGCCGACAACCATTTCCATCGCCTGGGCATGGAGCGCAAGTACAACGTGCGCAACCCGCTGAGCTTCATGGAACTGCAGGACGTGCAGGAACTGACCAACTTCTTCGAACGCCGCGCCTCGGCCTACCAGGTGGGCGTGAAGGGCGAAGTCGCCTTCGACATGAACTTCTGATCGAACCGGTCAGGTCTGTCGCAACGAGAAACCCCGGCCAACGCCGGGGTTTTTCGTTTTTGCGGTAGCGCCGGGCCATGCCCGGCGAGCGCGCAGCGCGGAAGGTTTTCAGGGTGCCGTGCGCACCGCCAACCCGGCCAGCACCGGGCCCGGATGTCGGTCATCCATCTCCGAGCCGTCGCCACCGGGCGCGTGGATGATGGATTCACATACCGCTTTCGCCAGCGGTGAAGACCGTGGATCGATTTACCGAGCCGACTTGCCACATCGGCGACTGAGTGCCCACGGCCAGTGACCTGCTTGACTCCGACGTCGTGCTAGATTCGCGAAAATGGGACTCCCGCGAGAGGTACTTTCATGAATGCATCGGTCGAGAAATGCGCTTCTTCATCAAAAGATGGACTTCGGCGCCGCCCCTGGGTAGCAGGGTATCGCTGCCTCACAATCACTATTGCAGCGTTGGTACTGTCAGCGTGTTCGAGCGGTGCACGCCCAACCCCCTCGCATCATTTGAATCAAAGACAGTCCGTCAAATCAGGGAGTGAAATTGGTATGGAGCGATTCAAGAACGATATCGAGCGTTTGGCTAGCGTGCGTTTTGATGATGTCGACGCATTGAATGAACAACTTCACACGCACCTGGGTGCACCGACGCGACAGGGCCTGCGGGACGAGCGGACCGCAGAACGCGGAAGGTTGGGCGACCTTGAGGTCCGGAACATCACGCTGAGAAGTCCTGCCGACGATCCTACGCACGCGACCCTGATCTTTGAGGTCGCGCCACCGAGCATCGCGCTCGAGGAAATCATCTGGGAGAACTCCGCCATAGAGCCACCTCACCCCGATGCGCCTGGCTCCCGCCCTTACTGGTCTGCTCAGGTGAACAGTGCCAAGGTTGTGCTCGGGCTCTCCCTTGACTACAAGACGCTGACCTTCGTATCGATCAGTCAGCGCTAACCCCCTGTCATTGCGAAGGAGCCGCACCATGGAACGTAATGAAGAACTTGCACTGTCTCAGCCGCAGGAGGGTGGCCGACCAGGAACCACACGTCGTCCGGCTTCGCCATTGGCCGATCCCTCGCTGGCGCCGCTTCTGGCGAAATCCCCAACACTTCGAGCGGGTCTCGCACAGGCTGATCGCGACAACCTGGGTGTCGAATGGGGGCGAGCCGGTGACGGCACCTATCTTATTCCCGGTGTGAAGATCGTTATTGACGAGAACGCAATCGGGCAAGGCTCCAGAATCGCACGTTCTCTTTCTCACGAAGTTGGGCACCATCTCTTCACCGAACCATCAGATCCGACGACTAAGCAATCCTATGTAAACAGCAAGTTGCGAGGAGAAGCAGCTGCGACTCTCAGCAATGTCCAGGTCCAGCGCGAAATTGTCGCCGCTGGCGGTCCGGACATTGGCGTTTCCGGCACAGGTAACCGGCCACAACAATATGGAGCCATTGCGGCGGAACTCCAGGCTGGACGGATCAACCGCAGCCAAGCGATTGAACAGATCGCTGAGGTTTTCAAGACGGAGGCTCCATCTGTTGGTCCTCATGCGAATTACGAGCTTTACTACGGCGCGTTCTATGACCAGCACATAGCGCCCTCGCAGCGGCAGCGACGACGCAGGCCAGAGCCAGAACTTGACGCCGAACGCACCGCAGTTGCGGACAGAGTTGGCACTCCCGCCGACGACTCACCGTCGCTGCATCGAGTGTCTTCTTCAACAGCTGAACTTGGCGATGCAGACCGTGCTCTCTATATGCAGATCAGGGCTGGTGTGGAACGCCTGGACGCCGAGCATGGGAAGCCGTGGGACGAGTCGAGTCAGCGCATGTCCGCAAGCCTGCTGGTACTGGCGAAGGAGCAGGGGCTTTCGCGGGTTGACCATGTTGTGTTGAACAGCCCGACAGAAAGCCTGGCTCGGGGTGAGAGGGTCTTCATAGTGGAGGGAGCAATGGATGATCCAGCCCATCGCCGAGGACACATGAATACGATGGATGCGCTTCGTGCGCCTGAAGCGGAGTCGCTTCATCGTGCTGATGCATTGAGTCAATCGCAAGCAGCGATCCTTGAACTACAGCCGGCACAGCATGTTCATACGCAGGACGGCCCATCGATCTTGAGATAGGAGTATCGCTGCAGCATCGGAAGGGTCATCACCGCCGCCCATCCACCGCCATGCGCACGGCCAACCCGGCCAGCACCATGCCCATGAACCACCGCTGCACCGCCTGCCAGGTGGGACGCGCAGCCAGGAAGCCGGCAATGCTGCCGGCCATCATCGCGATGATGCCGTTCACGCTCACGCTGACCAGCAGCTGGGTGGAACCCAGCACCAGCGACTGCATCAACACGCCGCCTTCGCTGTCCGGGTGCAGGAACTGCGGCAGCAGGGACAGGTACATCACCGCCACCTTCGGATTCAGCACATTGGTCAGGAAGCCCATCGCGAACAGCTTGCGCGGGCCGTCCACCGGCAGGTCACGCACCGCGAACGGCGACCGCCCGCCCGGCTTCAATGCCTGCCAAGCCAGGTACAGCAGGTACAGCGCGCCACCGATGCGCAGCGCGTCGTAGGCGAACGGCACGGTCATCAGCAGCGCGGTGATGCCCAGCGCCGCGCACAGCATGTAGAACACGAAGCCCATCGCCACCCCGCCCAGCGAAATCAGCCCGGCCACGCGGCCCTGGCAGATCGAACGCGAGATCACGTAGATCATGTTCGGCCCAGGTGTCAGCACCATGGCCAGCGAGACAAGGGCGAAGGCCAGCAGGTCGGACGTGGCGGGCATGGTGGGTTCACGCAGTGGGGGTGCCGAAGTGTAGCGCCGCCTGCACGCCACCTGCCTTAAAATCCGTCTTACCCCACACCCGAACCGCCCCCATGACCCCCATTCCCGAGACCGTGCCGCCGACCGAAGTGCGCATGGCCGAAATCGTCTTCCCCAACCACACCAACCATATGGGCACCCTGTTCGGTGGCCAGGCACTGGCATGGATGGACAAGGCCGCCTTCCTGGCCGCCGCCCGCTACTCGCGCCGCACCGTGGTGACCGCGCGCAGCGACCAGGTCGATTTCAAGCTGCCGATCCGCATCGGCCAGATGGTGGAGACCATCGGCCGCATCGTCGAGGTCGGCCGCAGCTCGATGAAGGTCGAGGTGGAGCTGATCGCCGAGGACCTGCACAGCGGCGAGCGCAAGCTGTGCACGCGCGGCCACTTCGTGATGATCGCCCTGGGCGAGGATGGCCACCCGGTGACCGTGCCGCAGCTGCCCGGCGCGCCGGCGGCCTGAGCCCGTGCTTGCGGGGGCGCCCGCGCGCCCCCATCTGGCTGCCATGACCCTGCCGCTCACCGACTTCATCGACCGCGCCCAACGCCTGTTCGTGCTGACCGGCGCCGGCTGCAGCACCGCTTCGGGCATTCCCGATTACCGCGATGCCGATGGCCAGTGGAAGCGCACGCCGCCGGTGACCTACCAGGCGTTCATGGGCGAGGCAGCCACCCGCCAACGTTACTGGGCGCGCAGCCTGCTGGGCTGGCCGCGCTTCGGCCAGGCCCGGCCCAACGGCACGCATCAGGCGCTGGCCGCACTGGAGGACAGCGGCAAGCTGCAGGTGCTGCTGACCCAGAACGTGGATGGCCTGCACCAGCGTGCCGGCAGCCGCAACGTGATCGACCTGCACGGTCGCCTGGACCTGGTGCGCTGCATGGGCTGCGAACGTCGCAGCGAGCGTGAGGACTTCCAGCTGCAACTGCTGCAGGTCAACCCCGGCTGGGAGTCGCTGGAGGCCGGCATCGCGCCCGACGGCGACGCCGACCTGGAAACCGACTTTTCCGCGTTTGCGGTGCCGGACTGCCCGCACTGCGGCGGCCTGCTGAAGCCGGACGTGGTGTTCTTCGGCGAGAACGTGCCGCGTGAGCGTGTGGATGCCGTGCACGACCACCTGCAGCAGGCGGATGCGGTACTGGTGGTGGGCTCCTCGCTGATGGTCTATTCCGGCTTCCGCTTCGTGCAGGCGGCGGCCAAGGCTGGCTTGCCGGTGGCCGCGCTGAACCGTGGCCGCACCCGTGCCGACGACCTGCTGCAGTTCAAGGACGAGCGCGATTGCGCCGAGGCGCTGGCCGGCTGGGTGCGCTGACACATCGGCTGCGCCTTGCCCACGAAACAGCGATCTACCCACACGGTTGATCTATCGGCCGTACAGCGGTGCAATACGCACCCCCTTTGATACACCCCCACTGCCGTGAGCCAGCTGTTTTCGCCGATCTCCTTCGGCCCCCTGACCCTGTCCAACCGCATCGTCGTCGCGCCGATGTGCCAGTACTCCGCCGAAGACGGCCGCGCCAGCGACTGGCACGCCATGCATCTGGGCAACCTGGCGCAGTCCGGTGCGGGCCTGCTGATCCTGGAGGCCACCGCGGTCGAAGCGCGCGGCCGCATCAGCTGGGCCGATCTGGGCCTGTGGGACGACGGCACCGAAGCGGCACTGGCACAGGTGCTGGCCAGCGTACGCCGCTGGTCGCCGATGCCATTGGGTGTGCAGTTGGCCCATGCCGGCCGCAAGGCCTCTACGGCGCGCCCGTGGGATGGCGGTGGCCAGTTGCCGGCCGACGATGTGCGCGGTTGGACCACGGTCGCGCCGTCGCCGCTGCCCTTCCATGCAGCCGATCCGGCGCCGCAGGAACTGGACGAGGCCGGCATCGCCGAGATCGTTGCCGCCTTCGCCGCCAGCGCGGTGCGCGCCGAGCGCCTGGGCTTCGAGCTGATCGAGATCCATGCCGCGCACGGTTACCTGCTGCACCAGTTCCTGTCGCCGCTGAGCAACCGCCGCACCGATGGCTACGGCGGCTCGCTGCCGAACCGCCTGCGGATGCTGGTGGAAGTGTTCGATGCGGTGCGTGCCGCGGTGTCGGACAAGGTCGCCGTGGGCGTGCGCATCTCCGCCAGCGACTGGGTCGAGGGTGGCTGGGACATCGTGCAGAGCGAGGCGCTGGCACAGGTGCTGGACGCGCGTGGCTGCAATTTCCTGCATGTTTCCAGCGGCGGCCTGCACGAGCGCCAGAAGATCAGCGTCGGCCCGGGCTACCAGGTGCCGTTCGCGGCGGCGATCAAGGCCAAGAAGGTGCGCATGCCGGTGATCGCGGTGGGCATGATCACCGAGCCCGAGCAGGCCGAATCGATCCTGCGCCACAACCAGGCCGATGCCATCGCGCTGGCCCGCGGCATCCTGTACGACCCGCGCTGGCCGTGGCACGCCGCTGCTGCGCTGGGTGACAGCGTGGTGCCGGCGCCGCAGTACCTGCGCTGCGAGCCGCGCGACGCACGCGGCGTGTTCAGTCCGCGCTGAGCATTACACCTGCCAGGCCGGCGGCAGGCCGGCCTGCAGGTGCTCGAACAGCGCGCGGATCTTGGCGGTGAAATCGCGGCGGTCACTCACGCAGAAATAGACCTCCATCGGCTCCGGCTTCCAGTCGGTGCCGCAACCGAACACCGCCTGCAGGCGCCCGTCGCGCAGGTACGGTTCGGCCACGAACGCTGCCAGCCGGGTAATGCCCGCTCCGGCAGCGGCCAGTTCGGCCAGCGCATTGATGTCATCGCAGACCATGCTCGGCGGCAGTGCTGCGTCCACGCGTTGACCGTCTTTCAGCAAGCCCCAGCGTAGTGGTCGGCCATCGGTGGGGAAGCGGTGCAGCAAGCCGCGATGGGCGGCCAGCTGCGCCGGCTCCAGCGGCATGCCGTGTGCCTGCAGGTACGCAGGCGATGCGCAGAACACGAACGGAATACGTGCCAGAGGGCGCGCCACCAGCCCGTCCTCCAGCTGCGCGCCGATGCGGATGCTTGCATCCACCGCCTCGGCACCGTGCTGCACGGCGCGATCGGTCAGGCGCAGTTCCAGCTGCAACTGCGGGTAGCGCTGCTGCAGTGAGGGCAGCAGCGGTGCCAGCACGTGCCGGCCGAACGCGCTGCTGCTGGCGATGCGCAGGGGCCCGGCCGGTTCCACGTCGCCGGTGACCATGGCCTGCGCGCGTGCCAGATCGGCTTCGAGATGCCGCACCTGTGCCAGGTACACCGTGCCGGCCTCGCTCAGCGCCAGTTGGCGCGTACTCCGGTTCAGCAGGCGCACGCCCAGGTGGGCTTCCAGACGGTTGATGTTCTGGCCCACGGCGGTGGCGCTGATGCCAAGGGTGCGTGCCGCAGCGGCAATGCTGCCGGTCTCTGCGGTGCGGGTGAAGCTGCGGATGAGCTGCAACAGGTTCATGACCGACCAGCTTGCCATGCGGAAGGCCAAGTATCGCTTGGGTCTGTACCAAGCAGTCGGTTGCATCGGTGACCATCGTCCACCGCGCAACGATGCTGTCCTACACTCGGGCAATGCGCCCCGATTCCATCCTCACCCTCTCCTGTCCCGACCGCACCGGCATCGTCTACCGCGTGTCGGGCCTGTTGTTCGACCACGGCTGCAACATCCTCGACGCCCAGCAGTTCGGCGACGAGGAGAGCGGTCGCTTCTTCCTGCGCGTGCACTTCGACCGCGATGCGGGCCTGCCGCT
Source organism: Stenotrophomonas lactitubi (assembly GCF_002803515.1). Taxonomy (NCBI): domain Bacteria; kingdom Pseudomonadati; phylum Pseudomonadota; class Gammaproteobacteria; order Lysobacterales; family Lysobacteraceae; genus Stenotrophomonas; species Stenotrophomonas lactitubi. The sequence continues at coordinate 324,329 of NZ_PHQX01000002.1, forward strand.
GGATACCGTGCACAACGCGATGGCTGCACTGGCAGCGGACTTCGGCATGGACTGGCAGCTGCACGACGGGCGCCGCCGGCCACGCCTGCTGGTGCTGGTCAGCAAGCAGGGCCATTGCCTGAACGACCTGCTGTTCCGTGCACACAGCGGCCAGCTGAAGGTGGATATCGCTGCGGTGGCATCCAACCATGCGGACTTCGCAGCGCTGGCGGCGTCCTACCAGGTGCCGTTCCACCACCTGCCGGTGAACGCCGACACGCGCGCGGCGCAGGAACAGCAGATCATCGATCTGGTCGAGCGTGAGCGCATCGATCTGGTGGTGCTGGCGCGCTACATGCAGATTCTCTCGCCCATGCTGTGCCGTGCGCTGGCGGGCAGGGCAATCAACATCCACCACAGCTTCCTGCCCAGCTTCAAGGGCGCGCAACCCTACCACCAGGCGCACGCGCGCGGGGTCAAGATCATCGGCGCCACCGCGCACTACGTCACCGAAGACCTGGACGAAGGTCCGATCATCGAACAGGACGTGGCCCGCGTGGACCACGCGATGACTCCCCGCGAGTTGGTGCGGCTGGGCAGCGATACCGAATCGCAGGTGCTGGCGCGGGCGGTACGCCGGCACGTGGAGCACCGAATCCTGCTCAACGGGCACCGCACGGTGGTGTTCAGGTAGCGCTGGCGGTTCCCGGGATGGCACAAGGCAATTGCCCGCGATGCGCCCGTTGTTGCTCCAATGGTCTGGGGCAGGTAGAGCGCACGCCATCAATGTGTTCCATCAGCCCTTTGGGAATGGACGACCACATCGGATCCAGAACGAAATCGACTCCTTCACGCCGGGCAAGCTTCGCGGCCGGCACGAAGTCAGCATCACCCGCCATCAGAATGATCTGGCGGACCTGACGCTTGAGGGCGAGTGACGAGATATCGATGCCGATGCGCATATCCACGCCTTTCTGTCGCACATTCGGTTGCAGCTCGTCGGCCTGAAGATCGCCGAACGTTCGCTTTCCCTTGAGCAGGTCGTCGAAGGTTCGTGACCCGGTCGTCCACGAACTGAAGTCGGTGAGATGGCCAAGACGCAGGGCGACCTTCCGCTTCTGCTTCAGTGCCTCGTGCAGGCTGGTTCTGAACAGCGCTTCGTCGGATCGCGAATAGTCGATGCACAAACCGGAAATCGGGTTGTGCATCTTCTTGCGCAACGGCGGGCAGTCGTAGAAGAAGATGCGATAGAGGTCCCGTCGCTCGCCACTTGCATGCTTCAGATGGGCGATGGCCCATCGGTGGGCGACCTCGGCGGCGCGTTGAGCGTTGTAAGCGTTGTGGGGCTCGATGCGGCGAAAGCGCTTGATGAAGTAGCCGCCATCAATGAGAACTGCCGTCGGCATACCTTTGCCCTCCTGGCTTCATCCAATGAAAAGCCCTCGGTTCGGCCGTCCCGCGATCTGTTGGGGGGCGTACTGGGAGGGCTGGATGGCTCGATTCTGCAGGTTGCGAATCAGGCACACAAGCGGCAGAGGCGACATGCTGCTTACAGGACCGCAATCCTCGCTTTCGCCAGGGCCTCGCGCACCATGCCGTCGTTGGCATCGGTCACCGGGCGGGTCAGCTCCCACAGGAACTTCACCCGGAAGCCGGACTTCACCGCGTCCTGCGCGCTCCACAGCACACAGTAATCGCGCGCCAAGCCGCACACGTGCACCTCGCGGATCCCTCGTTCGTGCAGCCAGCCGGCCAGTCCGGTCGCCGGGCGCGTGCCGTCGGGGCCGTGGTTTTCGCGGAAGGCGCTGTACGAATCCACCTGCTGGCGCGTGCCTTTGCGCAGGATCAGGTCGGCCACGGTCCAGTCCACTCCCGGGTGCAGTGCGGCGCCCGCGCTGCCCTGCACGCAGTGGTCCGGCCACAGCGTCTGCGGCTGCGCGTGCAGCAGGATGGCTTCAAAAGGCAGATGCCCCGGATGCTGGCTGGCAAACGAGGCATGGTCGGCCGGGTGCCAGTCCTGGGTTGCGACCACGGTGCGGTAGCGGCGCTCGGCCAGCAGTGCCGTGATCGGCGCCACCAGCGCATCGCCCTCTTCGCAGGCGAGGGCGCCACCGGGCATGAAGTCCGGCTGCAGGTCGATCACCAGCAGGGCGACGTCAGCGGGCAGGGCGGTCATGGCAGGTCCGGCACAACGGGAGAGGGGCGACCAGCGTGGCCGCCCCTCGCGCGCACGTCAATCGCCGCTGGCGGCGTCGTTGTCCTGCCCGTAATACAGCAAGCCGATCTTGATGCGCTCGCGGCCGTTCTCGCGCCGGTGGCGGTTGGCATCGCGCAGCGAATATACGCAGCCACAGTATTCCTGCTGGTAGAACTGCTCGCGTTTGCTGATCTCGACCATGCGGCTGGCACCACCACCCTTGCGCCAGTTGTAGTCCCAGTACTGCAGGCCTTCGTAGTGCGAGGCGGCGCGCACGCCGCAGTCGTTGATCTGCGCCATGTTCTTCCAGCGCGAGATGCCCAGCGAGGAGCTGATGGTGTCGTAGCCGTGTTCGTGTGCGTACAGCGCGGTGCGCTCGAAACGCATGTCGAAGCACATCGTGCAGCGGATGCCGCGCTCGGGTTCATTCTCCATGCCACGCGCACGGCTGAACCAGTTGTCGGTGTCGTAGTCGCAGTCGATGAAGGGAATGTTGTGCTGCTCGGCGAAGCGGATGTTCTCCTGCTTGCGCAGCTCGTACTCCTTCACCGGGTGGATGTTGGGGTTGTAGAAGAAGATCGCGTAGTCGATTCCGGAGGCGGTGATCGCCTCCATCACTTCGCCCGAGCATGGCGCGCAGCACGAGTGCAGCAGCAGGCGCTGGCCGTCGTCGGGAAGGGTCAGGGTGGGGCGTTGGAGCTCGGTCATCGTCGGGTGCGTCTGGGCGTGGGCAACGGGTCTGGCCGGAAACCGTGAACAGGACGCGCGCGGCCACGCCGCCTGCACGCGCAGGACGACGACGGCCCCGGCAACCTCCCCGCGGAGATTCCAGGTCGAGTCAGGGGACAGTCGAGTCCCCCGGCCGGGGCCGGTATTCGGGCTGATGGACACGGGCCGCAGCCCACCTACTACCTGCCGCTTCCCAGGCGCGAGCCCAGTGCTGTTGGCAGGATTCGTTTCCATTCACCGCTGCGGGGCAGCTCCGGAATGGGCGCGCGAGGCGCCTTCACCGGATTCCCGTTTAAATCCCTGTCGTCATCCAGACCACGGCAGGGATACCTTCGGCGCGCTCACGGTGGACGTGTTGACGGCGCCGGTCAAGGCCCAGGGGTCGGATCCCGTTGCCCGCAACGGGCTCTGACCCCCAGCTGGATCCACGCCATGCGCGGATGGATCCTCAATGCTGGGCAGCGGCCCGCGCGCGGATGTCATCCAGCCGCTGGTCATGCAGCAGGCGGCCGTTCTCCCACACGGTCACCATCGCATCCTCGAAGCCGGCCGGAAGGGTGTCATCGCCACCGGCCGGCAGCGGCACCGTGTGCAGGCTGCCGTCGCCCAGGCGGCGCAGCAGACGCATACGGCCGCGCTTGCTGGCCTTGCCGGCATCGGTGACCGGCTCCTTGTAGACGTCGATCCAGTCACCATCCACCCGCGCTGCCGAACACTTCAGCGCGAACTTCTGGGTATCACGGTCCAGCCGCTGCAGCAGGGCGCCGCCCATGCCGAAGGCCACGTTGTCAGTCGAGTAGCCATCATCGGTGGTGCGCTGCAGGATCGCGCGGATCGTATCCGGGTTGATGCCATCGCCCTGGATGACGCGGACATGGTTGAGCACCTTGTAGCCCTTGCCGTTGATCGTGTGACCGAACGCGGCATCCAACCGCAGCAGACTCTCGGCGACCACCTCGACCGGGTCGCCAGAATCCGGGCGGATGACCAGGGTGGCGCCGGAAGCGATCACTTCTTCGCGCAGGGCGGTACCCCAGTGTTCGCTGATGGCACGGTAGATGTCATAGCTGTCCGACACCACCGCTACGATCGCACCGGGCGTGCCGAACTGGCGCAGCATGTTGCGGTACGCATCCACTTCGCGCTCGCGGCCCCAGCTGGTGATGGTGCTGTGCTCGGCGGCCGGAATCGAATAGCCCGCCATCGGCGCGTGGTAGTGCGCACGTGCAAGGCACAGCGCCGACACCGTATCGGTGCCGAGGAAGTTGACCAGGTGCGCGGTACCGCCAAGTGCGGCAGATTCCAGGCTGGAGACGCCGCGTGCGCCGAAGTCGTGCAGCTTGAACGGCAGCTGCCCCTGCGGGTCATCGCTGGTCTGCTGCAGGAAGCCGGCGATGGTCTGCCGCGCATGCCAGCTGATGGTCGCCACGGTGACCGGGTACCACACGCGCAGCAGCAGGGTTTCCAGGTAGGACGGCACCCAGAAGGCGGCGGGGTCGGTCGACTCGATGGTCATCAGTGCCTGGTGCGTGGGCACCACGCTGCCTTCGGGTACGGCGCGGATGCGTACCGGCAGATGGCCGCCGAGACGGTCGACGATATCGCGCCAGCCGGCTTCGTTGAACGGTTCGCCATGCGCGGCGAACAGCGCTGCGGCGTCATCGATGTCGGCGTGGGTGACGGGCCGTGCCAGGGCATCCTTGAGGATCGCCTGCAGGCCGAAGAACACCGTGCGATCGTGCAGGCCGCCGCGTGATTCCACGTAGAAGAACGTGGCGTCTGTACCCGGCGGGTACTGCAGCCAGTGGCTGGCCTTGTAGCTGTCGGTGTTGAGGAGAAGGTTATCGAGGTAATGCATGACGGAAGCTCCTTCGCGTCGAGTGGCACCGGCGGTCTGTCCGCCGGTGGGGAAAACGGGTTCTGCAGGGCCCGGTGGTATCAGCCGCGGCCCAGGAAGTACTCCAGGATGTGCAGGTGGTCTTCAAACAGCTGCGGGCCCATGTCCAGCGCCTCGCTGACCGGAATCCAGCGCGCTTTGTCGGCGTCGTCGCCACCGCGCACCGCCGGCAGTTCGCCAGCGGGGAATTCGAAGTGGAAGGCATGGGTGATGGTGCGACCGCGCTGGCTGCGCTCGGGGTGGTCGAACACCTGCTGGCCCTTCAGCGAGCCTTTCAGCACCGGCAGTGGAATCTTCAGCCGGGTTTCCTCGCGCAGTTCGCGCAGGCAGCTGTCGAGCAGGCTCTGTTCCTGGCCGACGAAGCCGCCGGGCAGCGCCCACAGGCCCTTGCCCGGTGCCGAACGACGGCGGACCAGCAGTACGTGGCCCGAGTGCACCACCACCGCATCGGTGGTGACGAAGGTAGGCGCATATGGCGCATCCTTCCAGGCGGCCTTGTACTGCTCGATGAAACGGTACTCGGCCACCAGCTGCGCGTAGGCCGGTGAGCTTCTGCGGAACGCCTCGAGCATCTCGTACACCGGTGCCGGCACATTACCGCGCAGCATAAGCAGTGCACCGTGGAAATCCACGTCGCCGGCTTCGAACAGGTAACGACGCAGCTCGGTGGCCGACAAGGTAGCAGTGTGCTGCACGTCGACCAGCGGCCATTGCGGGAACTCCCGCAGGTAGTAGCTGGAAGCATCCTTGTCCATGCCGATCAGGCCGACCTTCGCATCGGGTGCGGCACCATCGTTGCGCAGGGCTTCGGCCACATGACGCTGCACGCTGGCGATCCACTGGGCTTCGTTGTACAGGTGGTCACGCAGTGGCTGGATCAGCAGGCGATCGGCGTTGCCATCGAGGGCGGCCTGGATCATCACGGCGCGTTCGGCCACGGTCCAGGGATTGCGCAGGCTGCGGGGGGTATCGGCAGAGCCGACCAGGAAGATCAGCTTGCGGGCCCTGCTCAGGGCAAGGCGGGCAACGGCGGCATGGCCGTTGTGGAAGGGCTCGAAACGCCCGATGAAGACGAGATAGTCGAATTCCATGAGAATCCCTCATGTCGTTGTGGCAGCGAAGGGTCTGTCCCTTGGCTTGCTGCAGATGCTACGCCTTCGGTGCCGCCGGTCAAGTATCCGCCAGTGGTGCCAGACAGCTGCCAGCACGGTGTGGTGGCTGCCTGCCGGCGACGTGCCTGCACAACTGCGGCGGTGGTCTCAGGCGGTGAGAGGGCTCCACGTCATACTGCATTCCTGGCGTTGGATGGGAGCCTTTCACACGTTCCCGTGCCCCGCGCCCAAGCGCTATGGCAATGACAGGCAGGTCTCACCGGTCCAGGGATGGCAGTACGCGCTGCGGCGCGCCGTTGGCAAGCGGAGGAAGGGTAGTGGCAGACAAGTACTGCGATCTGGTCATGAAAGGCGGCATCACCAGCGGCATCGTGTATCCCAACGCGGTGCTCGCACTGGCCCGCGAATACCGTTTCAAGAGCATCGGCGGCACCTCGGCCGGTGCGATCGCCGCTGCCGTGGCGGCCGCTGCGGCATACGGCGACCGCCGCCAGCAACTGGGCGAACACCTGCCGGGCGATGCGGGATATGGCGGCCTGTCGGCGGTGTCGGCACAGCTGTCGCGGCGTGGATTCATCTACAGCCTGTTCCAACCCGCCGCTGGCGCGCGCGCAGCGTATCGGCTGCTGGTGGTGCTGACCGGCAACGCCGGCTGGCCGCGCAAGCTGCTGTGCCTGGCTATCGCGGTGTTCCAGATCGCGCCGCTGGAAGTGCTGGTGTCGCTTGCACTGCTGCTTGGCCTGGGCTGGTGGGGCGGTGGTTGGAGCGGCGTGGCGGCGACCCTGCTGCCGTCGCTGTTGTGTGCCTATGGTGCAGGTGTAGCCGGGGCGGCGCTGCGCGTGGCACGGGTGGCGCGACGCAACCTGCTGGGGCTGTGCAGTGGACTGAGCCGGGACACAGGCACGCCGGCGCTGACCGAGTGGCTGCATGAAAGCCTGCAGCAGTTGTCAGGCAAACCGATGGATGCACCGCTGACCTTCGCCGATCTGCACGACGCGCCGCGTTATGCGGGCGAGCCGGACAGCCCGCATGCGATCACGCTGCAGATGATCACCACCTGCGTGTCGCACAATGAACCGCGTACATTGCCGCTGGGCGGCGCGCAGTTCTGGTTCCTGCGCGAGGAATTCGAGCAGCTGTTTCCGGCCAGCGTGGTGCAGTGGATGGTCGACCATGCTGGTCCACCGCGCGAGGTTGAAGGCCGCAGCTATTACCACCTGCCGCAGGGCGCGTCGCTGCCGGTACTGGTGGCCACGCGGATGAGCCTCAGCTTCCCGCTGCTGATCAGCGCGGTGCCGCTGCATGAGCCCTCGCGTCGCGAGCGTCGCTGCGAGCCGACGTCGACTGCGGGAGGTGAGGCCGGGCACAACGTGGCCGACAGCATGGAGGGCCTGACCAGCGCCGGGCAGGCCTGCGGTCCGGTGATCACCGCGTTCCGGGTGTGCTGGTTCTCCGATGGCGGCATCAGCAGCAACTTCCCGATCCACCTGTTCGATGCGGCGCTGCCGCGCTGGCCGACCTTCGCCATCAACCTGGTTTACCCGCAACGCCCCGAGCCGGTGATGCGCGAGAGCGACAGCCGCCAGGCGCTGGAACGCTCGGTATTCCTGCCCACCGAGAACCGTCATGGATGGCAGCGGCATTACCAGTCCATTGCCACGCCACTGGCTGCCGGCGAACTGGGGCGCTTCCTGTTTGCGGTGGTGGCCACCATGCAGAACTGGCGCGACCTGCTGCAGGCGCGTGCGCCCGGTTATCGCGACCGCATCGTGCATGTGAGCCTGCAGGGCGACGAGGGCGGCATGAACCTGGACATGCCACAGGAGGTGCTGACCCGCATCGCCGACAAGGGCAGCCTGGCCGGCGCACGCTTCTGTTCGTTCTCGTTCGAGAACCATTACTGGATCCGTTGGCGCAACCTGGCCTCGGCCTACCAGCGCTACACGCTGGAGATTTCGCGCACCGACGATCCGGCGCAGCAGGTGCTGGCCTATCGCGCGGCCTATGCGATGGTGGCCACCGGCGCGCCGCCGCCGCCCTCCTACAAGTTGGGCTCGGAAGACAAGCGGTTGGCGTCGCAGCAGCTGTGGGGGTTGATGGTGGAGCAGGGACGCAGTTGGGATGACCTCGGTCCCGACCTCACCGACGGCTCGCCACGGCCGTTGCCGCAGATGAAGGTGACGCCGATCTATTGAGTGCGATCGATACAATCACTGCCCCTCTGCAAGGAACGCCCGATGTCCGCCCGTCAGCAACTGCTGGATCTGCTCGAACGTCTCGACGCCCGTGACCCGGAACACCTGCCGGTGGTGCCGCTGGTCACGTACTTCGAAGGCAACGATTTCGAAGAGTGCATCGCACCTAACCAGTGGGGCTACGGCCGCCCGCCGATCGCCGAGCTATACGCACGCCTGGCCGCGATTGCCGCAATGCCCGAAGTGGAAGGTGTCTACGTGGGCTTGCACCAGGATTGGGGCAGTGCGCTGGAAGACGACAGCGAATGGCCTGCGGCGGAGAACGTGCACGTGCTGACCAGCACCGACACGGCAACCGTGGAAGGTTGGCTGCAGGGCTTGGAATGCGATGGCGTCGGCGAAGGTTGGCCATATGGACAGCACATCGATGCACCGGTGCCGTCTGCGGGCAATCGCGTGCTGACCGTGTTCTGGGATTAGTAGATCCACGCCATGCGTGGATGAATCTCCATCGAAATCGAATAGTCGACAATTCATCGAAGAGCATCCACGCATGGCGTGGATCTACTGTGTCGACCAAGGTCGACACCCACCAACAGCGGCGGGAACCTGTCGAAGGCGGGGCGGGTCCGGTTACGGGGGTGTCCGCGGCATGGATGCCGCGGCCAAGCCCCCAGGGATGGGTTTACGGCGTCCCCCGCAACCGGACCCACCCCGCCATCCCACGGAATCCCCGCTGTTGCTGTTGAGGTTGCCGGCCAGCAGCCGGCACTACCGCTTCGGCGGGTGCAGGGCGCAGCCCTGCCGAACCAACCCCTACCTTCCCGGCAACTGGGTAAACGCGCGCTGCATGCAGTCCTCGCGCGGGCACACCCGGCAGCCCGGCCCGATCGACACTGAATTACCCGGGCTCTGCACGTCCAGCCCCAGCGAATACACCAGCCTGTCGGCATGCTGCAGGTCACAGCCCAGTGCCACCGCGAAGGTCTTGCGTGGCTGGCCGTGGCCCACCGGGCCGCTGCTGACCTGCCGTGCCAGCCAGAAATGACGGCGGCCATCGGGCATGCGCGCGGTCTGGGTGAGGATGCGTCCGGGCTGGTTGAACGCCTCGTAGACGATCCACAACGGGCACGAACCGCCCACCTGCGAGAAGTGGAAATCGGTGGCCGAGTGGCGCTTGGACACGTTGCCGGCGCGGTCCACGCGGATGAAGAAGAACGGCAGGCCCGGCGCGCTGCGGCGTGCCAGCGTGCTCAAGCGATGGCAGACCGCCTCGAATCCCACGCCGAACTGGTGCGCCAGCAGCTCGATGTCATAGCTGCTGGCCTCGGCCGCGCGCAGAAAGCGCATGTACGGCATCACCAGCGCGCCGGCGAAGTAATTGGACAGGCCGACGCGTGCCTGCGCGATGCGGGCCTCGTCGGTGAAGCCGGTGCGCGCGATCACCGCGTCGATCTGCGGCAGATAACCGCGCAGTGCGAGCTCGACCGCCATCTGGAACGCCTGCTGGCCCGGCTCCAGGTAATCGGGCAGCCACAACGTGCGGCTGCCGGCATCGTACTGGCGCTTCTCCCGGCCGGCCTGCAGCGCGGCCACTTCCACCAGCACACCGTGGCGATCGGCCAGCAACTGGCGCAGCCGGGGTGCCACGTGTCCCGGCGCCAGCCCCCATTCGGCGAACAGCTGCTCGGCCAGTTCATCCAGTTCGGGGATGTGGTTGTGCATGCGGTTGAAGAACTCGCGCACTTGGTCACCGGCCGGCAGCGTGCTGCCGGCGCCTGGCTCGCCCAACTGGAATTCCAGCGCGGCGGCATGTTCGCGCAGCGCCAGGTGGCGGCGGTGCAGGTCCAGCAACGCGCGGCTGACCTGCGGCAGGTTGCCGGCCAGCGCCCGCAGTTCGGTGGCGCTGACGTCGGCCAGGCCCAGGTCGCGCAGGGTCTCACCCAGCGACTCCTGCAGCGCGGCGGGCTCATTGTCGTCGAACAGGGCGGAAACATCGCCCAACACCTCGCCCAGCTTCTTCTGCACCGCAGGCGTCAGCGGGCGCTTGTTGCGCTCGATCTGGTTCAGGTAGCTGGCCGACAGCCCCAGTGCGCGGGCAAGGTCGGCCTGGCTATAGCCGCGCTGCTCGCGCAGGCGCAGCAGACGCAGACCGAGTTGGCGCTGGGGGGCTGAATAATTCACAGAATTAACAGTAATCGTGGCGGGCATTGGCCAGATTAAGCGGATTCAGCCCGGAAATCGAGGCGGGTGCTGTGAATAATGCCAAGCATCTTTCGCACCCCGTGGATTGTCGTCATGACTGTTGCAGCGCCCCGTATCCGCATGCTGATCGATGGCCAGTTCGTAGAATCGGCCACCTCCCACTGGCAGGACGTGATCAATCCGGCCACCCAGGACGTGCTGGCCCAGGTGCCGTTCGCCACCACGGGTGAAGTCGACGCGGCCGTGGCCGCCGCCAAGGAAGCCTTCAAGACCTGGCGCAAGACCCCGATCGGTACCCGCGCGCGCATCTTCCTGAAGTACCAGCAGCTGATCCGCGAAAACATGAGCGAGCTGGCGCACATCCTCACCGCCGAACAGGGCAAGACCCTGCCGGACGCCGAAGGCGATGTGTTCCGCGGACTGGAAGTGGTCGAGCATGCAGCCGCCATCGGCAACCTGCAGCTGGGCGAACTGGCCAACAACGTGGCCAACGGCGTGGACACCTACTCGATCATGCAGCCGCTGGGCGTGTGCGCAGGCATCACCCCGTTCAACTTCCCGGCGATGATCCCGCTGTGGATGTTCCCGATGGCCATCGCCACCGGCAACACCTTCATCCTCAAGCCGTCCGAGCAGGACCCGATGGTCACCATGCGCCTGGTCGAGCTTGCCTTGGAAGCGGGCATTCCGAAGGGCGTGCTGAATGTCGTCCACGGTGGCGAAGAAGTGGTCAACGCCATCTGCGACCACCCCGACATCAAGGCCGTTTCGTTCGTCGGTTCCACCCGCGTCGGCACCCACGTGTACAACCGCGCCTCGCTGGCCGGCAAGCGCGTGCAGTGCATGATGGGCGCCAAGAACCACGCCGTGGTCTTGCCGGACGCCAACAAGGAGCAGACCCTCAACGCGATGGTCGGCGCCGCTTTTGGTGCGGCTGGCCAGCGCTGCATGGCCGCCTCGACCCTGGTGCTGGTCGGTGAAGCGCGCGGTTGGGTGCAGGACCTGGTCGAGAAGGCCAAGACCCTGAAGGTCAGTGGTGGCACGGTCGCCGGCACCGACGTCGGTCCGGTCATTTCCTGCAGCGCCCGTGAGCGTGTCGAAGGCCTGATCGCGTCGGGTGTGGAGCAGGGCGCCAAGCTGGTGCTCGATGGCCGCAAGCCGCAGGTCGATGGGTTCGAGAAGGGCAACTTCGTCGGCCCGACCATCTTTGCCGGTGTCACCACCGACATGCGCATCTACCAGGATGAAATCTTCGGGCCGGTGCTGGTCATCCTCGAAGCGGAAACGCTGGATGAGGCCATCGCCATGGTCAACAGCAACCCGAACGGCAACGGCACCGCGCTGTTCACCCAGAGCGGTGCAGCCGCACGCCGGTTCCAGGAAGACATCGACGTCGGCCAGGTCGGCATCAACGTGCCGATCCCGGTGCCGGTGCCGCTGTTCTCGTTCACCGGTTCGCGCGCTTCCAAGCTCGGCGACCTGGGCCCGTACGGCAAGCAGGTGGTGCTGTTCTACACGCAGACCAAGACCGTCACCGCGCGCTGGTTCGACGACGAGACGCTGAGCCACGGCGTCAACACCACGATCAGCCTGAAGTAACAGCAGGGAGCAGCCATGAGCCACTCGATGACGACGGAACAGGAAGAAGCGCAGCAGGCGTACCGCGAAGCGGCGCGCGACTTCGCACAGGCCGAACTGGCGCCGCACGCCGCGCGATGGGATGCGGAGGGCATCTTTCCGCGCGAGGCGATCGCCAAGGCCGGTGAACTGGGCTTCTGCGGTCTGTACATGGACCCGGAAGTAGGTGGCAGCGGCCTGAGCCGACTGGACGCCGCCGTCGTCATCGAGGAGCTCGCCAACGTCGATCCGTCGACCGCGGCCTACATCAGCATCCACAACATGGCCTCGTGGATGGTGTCCAAGTGGGGCCAGCCGGCCCTGCGCGATGCATGGGGCAATGACCTGTCATCGGGCAGCAAGCTGGCCTCGTACTGCCTGACCGAGCCGGGTGCCGGTTCGGATGCGGCCTCGCTGAAGACCAGCGCCGTGCGCGATGGCGATTTCTACGTGTTGAATGGCTCCAAGGCCTTCATTTCCGGCGCCGGTGCCACCGAACTGCTGGTGGTGATGGCACGCACCGGCGGTGCTGGTGCAGGCGGGGTCAGCGCGATCGCCGTGCCAGCCGACCTGCCGGGCATCAGCTACGGCCGCAAGGAAGAGAAGATGGGCTGGAACAGCCAGCCCACCCGCGGCATCACCTTCGAAAACGTCCGCGTGCCGGTCAGCCATCTTCTGGGAGAGGAAGGCGGCGGCTTCAAGCTGGCGATGAAGGGGCTCGATGGTGGCCGCATCAACATCGCCGCCTGCTCGCTGGGTGCTGCGCAGGGTGCGCTGGATGCAGCGCGCCGCTACATGGGCGAGCGCCGCCAGTTCGGCAAGGCGTTGTCCGAATTCCAGGCACTGCAGTTCAAGCTGGCCGACATGGCCATCGAGCTGGTCGCGGCGCGGCAGATGGTGCATACCGCTGCGCGCAAGCTCGATGCCGGTGCCAGCGATGCCAACGTGTGGTGCGCGATGGCCAAGCGTTTCGCCACCGATGCCGGCTTCAACATCTGCAACGAAGCCCTGCAGATCCACGGTGGCTATGGCTACATCCGCGAATATCCGATCGAGCGCCTGCTGCGCGACAGCCGCGTGCACCAGATCCTGGAAGGCACCAACGAGATCATGCGGGTGATCGTTGCCCGTCACCTGCTCAACACCGAAGAGGAACTGCGATGAAGGATTGGCGTACCCAGGAGCACGTGGGCCTGAAGGTCGAGGCCGATGGCCACACCGCCGTGGTCACCCTGAACAACCCGCCAGCGCATACCTGGACCGTGCACAGCCTGTCGGCGCTGCGCGACCTGGTGGGCGCGCTCAACGCAGACCGCGACATCTACGCGCTGGTGATCACCGGTGACGGCGAGAAGTTCTTCTCCGCCGGTGCCGACCTCAACCAGTTTGCCTCCGGCGACAAGGCGGCCGCACGCGAAGCGGCGCGCCGTTTCGGTGAAGCCTTCGAGGCGCTGTCCGCGTTCCGTGGCGTATCGATTGCCGCGATCAACGGCTACGCCATGGGCGGCGGCCTGGAATGCGCGCTGGCCTGCGATCTGCGCATCATCGAAGACCATGCCCAGGTCGCGCTGCCGGAGGCCACCGTTGGCCTGCTGCCGTGCGCCGGTGGCACCCAGAACCTGCCGCGCCTGGTCGGCGAGGGCTGGGCCAAGCGCATGATCCTGCTCGGCGAGCGCATCAACGCTGAGACAGCGGTGCGGATTGGTCTTGCCGAAGAAAAGGTCGGCAAGGGCGAATCCAAGGCGCTGGCACTGGAATGGGCGAAGAAGGCTGGCAAGCAGAGCCCGACCAGCATCGCCGCCTGCAAGACCCTGGTGCAGTCCACCCGCACCGGCACCCATGCTTCAGCACTGGTGGCCGAGCGCGAGGCCTTCGTCGATCTGTTCGACACCGCCGATCAGGTCGAGGGCGTGAGTGCCTTCCTTGAAAAGCGCGCCGCGCAGTGGAAGAACGCATGACCGCGGTTGACACGAACGTTGCCGAAGCACCGGTACTGTTCGAAGAACGCGCCGCTGGCAACGGCACGCGCATCGGCATCGCCACGCTCAACGCACCGCGTACGCTCAATGGCTTCTCGCTGCCGATGGCGCACCTGCTGCTGAAGCAGCTCAACGCCTGGGCCGACGACGACGGCATCGCGCTGGTGGTGCTGCAGGGCGCGGGCGAAAAGGCATTCTGTGCCGGCGGTGATCTGCACAGCCTGTACCAGAGCATGCTCGCCTACCGCGAGGCCGGCCACACGGACATCCGCGAGAACGACTACGCCGCCGAGTTCTTCGACGTCGAGTACCGCGTCGACTACCTGATCCATACCTACGCCAAGCCGATCCTGTGCTGGGGCCATGGCATCGTGATGGGCGGCGGCATCGGCCTGATGTCCGGCGCCAGCCATCGCGTGGTCAGCGAGCGTTCCAAGCTGGCCTTCCCGGAAATCACGGTCGGCCTGTTCCCTGACGTGGGTGGCAGCTGGCTGCTGCCGCGTGTGCCGGGCAACGGCGGCCTGTTCCTGGCCCTGACCGGTGCGCTGCTCAACCCCGGCGATGCGATCTATGCAGGTTTGGCCGACGTGCATGTGGCCGAGGAGCGCCGCAGCGCGGTGTTCGATGCGCTGCTGCAGGTCGCGTGGTCGGCCGATGCCGCACGCAACCACGAGCGCCTGTCGCAGCTGCTGCTGTCGTTCGCCAGCGACGCGGCTACCGGCCCGCTGCTGGCCAATGCCGCGCAGGTCGATGCGCTGTGCGAAGGCGATGATCTCGCCGCCATCGTCGAACGCATCAGCACCCTGCAGACCGATGACGCCTGGTTGCAGGCCGCACAGAAGACGCTGGCTGCCGGTGCGCCGGGTTCGGCACGGCTGGCCTTCGAACTGCAGCGCCGCAGTGCTGGTCAGGACCTGGCGAGCGTGTACCGGCTGGAATACATCACGGCCCTGCATTGTGCTGCGCATGGCAATTTTGCCGAAGGCATCCGCGCGCTGCTGATCGACAAGGACCGCACTCCATCGTGGAACCCGGCCACGTTGGTCGATGCCAGCCGCGCATGGGCCGATACGTTCTTCGCTTCTCCCTGGGCCGATGCCGCGCATCCGCTGGCCGACCTGGGTACCCCTGTCGCTGAAAGGAGCCTGGCATGAGCCGCATTGCATTCATTGGGTTGGGCAACATGGGTGGCCCGATGGCCGCCAATCTGGTCAAGAACGGCCACACCGTGCGCGTGTTCGATCTGGTGCCGGCTGCTGTACAGGCCGCAGTCGACGCGGGCGCCAGTGCTTCTGCATCGGCACGCGAAACCCTGGCTGACGCCGAGGTGGTGATCTCGATGCTGCCGGCCAGTCGCCACGTCGAAGGCGTGTACCTGGGCGACGACGGCATCCTTGCCGCGATTCCCGCCGGTGCGCTGGTCATCGACTGCAGCACGATCGCCCCGGCCAGCGCGCGCAAGGTTTCCGAAGCGGCCGCCGCACGAGGCCTGCAGATGATCGACGCGCCGGTGTCCGGCGGCACTGCTGGCGCGCAGGCTGGCACGCTGACCTTCATCGTCGGTGGTGAGGAGGACGCGCTGGAACGCGCCCGCCCGGTGCTGCAGGCAATGGGCAAGAACATCTTCCATGTGGGCGCCAGTGGCGCCGGCCAGGTTGCCAAGCTTTGCAACAACATGGCGTTGGGTGTGATCATGGCCGTCACCGGCGAAGCCATCGCGCTTGGCGTGGCGCACGGGCTGGACCCCAAGGTGCTGTCGCAGATGATGGCGGTCAGCACTGGCCGCAGCTGGGCTACCGAAGTGTGCAACCCCTGGCCGGGCGTGCTGGAAAACGCACCGGCGTCGCGCGGCTACAGCGGCGGCTTCGGCAGCGACCTGATGCTGAAGGACATGGGCCTGGCGGTGGAAGCGGCGATGAGCGTCGGCGCCTCGATCCCGCTGGGCGAAGTGGCCCGCAATCTGTATTCGATGAATCACCAGGCCGGCCGCGGCAAGCTGGATTTCTCCAGCGTCGTGCAGCTCATTACGAGCGAGAAGTGACCTGGTAGTACCGGCCGCTGGCCGGCAACCTCATGCCCCCTTGCGGGACAGCGAAGGTGGGATGGGCGGATGCACGGTTTCGACCGGCATCCGCCCATTTTTTTGCCCAGTCGTTTGGTAGTGCCGGCCGCTGGCCGGCATCACCGCATCAGGCAACGATCAGCGTCACGTCGATGTTGCCGCGGGTAGCGTTGGAGTACGGGCAGACGATGTGCGCCTTCTGCACCAGCTCTTCCACCTGCTCGCGCGGCACGCCCGGCACGTTGATGGTCAGCTCGGCTTCGATGCCGAAACCGGTCGGGATCTGGCCGATGCCGACCTTGCCGGTCACGGTGGTGTCGGCCGGCAGTGCGACCTTGGCCTGGCCGGCGACGAACTTCAGTGCGCCGAGGAAGCAGGCCGAATAGCCCGCAGCGAACAGCTGTTCCGGATTGGTGCCGGGGCCGCCAGCGCCGCCCAGCTCGCGCGGGGTCGACAGCTGGATGTCCAGCACGTTGTCGGAGGACACGGAACGGCCTTCGCGGCCGCCGGTGGAGGTGGCCTGGGCGGTGTACAGAACCTTTTCGATGGACATCGGGATGCTCCTGGTCAGTGGGTGGGTGGTGCGTTGGAGGCTACTTTGCCCGGATTCTGCACACGTTGGGTTACAACAAGTCCGAAAAATTTGATTGAACGTCCTGCCAGCCTAGATCGTCCATTCCCGGTCAGTGGTGAACATGATGGTCAGCCAGCGGTCCGGCGACGATTCGCCCAGCGCATCACCGATTTCGTCGCGCAGGTGGTCCCACTCCAGCAGGGGCCGCGGTGGGTCGTCCTCGCGCACCACGAAGAACAGCTCGATCTGTTCACCACGGCCTACCTGCGCCACATAGCTGCGGTGTTCGACGAAGCCGTGCTTTGCAACGATCGCCCGCGCCACCGCATCCACGTGCGCCTGCAGTTCCGGCGGCGTGACCAGCAGGATGCCGGCCAGCGCGCGCCGCACCGTGCCCAGCGGCGCGATCATCACCAGCACGCAGACGAATGCCAGGATGGCCGGATCGATGTACGGTCCGACCCATGCCCACGACGTGCCGTGCACCAGCACACCGCCGAGGAAGGCCGCCAGGTAGCAGGCCGACATGCTCGCGGCGATCACCCAGTTCTTCGCATCCAGCGCGATGAACTCCGAGCCGATGCGCCGGTTCGCACGCAGCACGAACCAGGCCAGCGCGCTCTCGGCCACGATCGACAGCGCCGCGAAAATGATCGCGGGGCCAAGCGCGATCTGCCGCCCACCGGACATCAGCGCATCGATCGCATTGACCAGTGCATACAGCGCTGCACCAATCATCAACGTACCGCTCACTCCCAGCACGATCGGTTCCAGGTGCCAGAACCCCATGGTGAAGCGCTGGTTGAGGCGCGACTGCAGGGCGTCGGTCTGGGTGGACAGCGCGATCAGCCGCGCGACCAGCAGCGACAGCCAGGTCATCACCACGTCGATCAGGCCGTAGATGCCATCGAAGATGATCAGCGAAGAATTGGCCAGCAGGCCGAACACCACCGCCGCTGCAGCCAACAGCAGCGAGCCGACGATGGACAGGCGCAGCACGCCCTGTTCGGTGCGTGTATCGAAATAGCGTTCGGTGGTGGCAGGCATGCGGGAATCCAGCGGTGAACGCGCTGCGGAAGCGGCGCTACACCATTCTATCCAGACGACCGCACGCCTCTGTGACCGCACTGACGCAGGCCCCGGAAAAGTCACCAGACTGGTGACGGTTTACGGATTGACGGGTGCACACCTGCAGCGTATCTTTTCAACCACGATGACATACAAGCCTCTGGCGACCGCCGGGGGCTTTTTGCGTTTATGCCGCCCGCGGCGCCTTGTCATCGTGCTTGCGGCCCTGCCATTCCTGGTGGGGCCGTTTCTGTTTCCGCCCCGACCCTGCCCCTTTTCGCGCCGTCCTAGATGACAGCGTGCGGCGTAGCCGCGTGCGCAGGGTCGGGGCATCCAACATCCATCAACGAAGGAGGATTCGATGCCCCTGCTGACACTTGAGCAGTGCCGCACGCACTGCCGTATCGACGGCGACTACGACGACGCGATCCTGGGCGACCTGCTGGCGGCCGCAACCGACGCGGCGTCGGCCTACCTGGGACGGACGCTGTTTGCCGACCAGCCGGCACTGGACCTGGCGCTTGACCAGTTGCCGCAGGACATGGCGGCGGCGGTGACCGGGCATGAAGCCGCGGTTGCCGCCGCCAATGCCGAGACCAACGCGGCCAAGGCAAAGGCCATGCGCGACGTTGCTGATCGCCGCTTGGCCGTGGCCACCGAGCGCAGCGCGAAGTTGCTGCAGGGCCTGCCGGCCAACGACAGCATCCGCGCTGCAGTGCGCCTGCTGCTGGGCCACCTGTATGCGCATCGGGAAGCGGTGGTGGTTTCCACATCCGCCATCGACGTGCCGATTGGCAGTGTCGCCATCGCGATGGCGCTGCCGTTCGGCGTCGCCGCGCTGCTCGATCCCTACCGACTGGCGGCGACCCCATGAACGCCGGTCACTTCAACCGTCGCATCCGCATCGAGCGCCAGGATGGGCGCGTAGATGCGTGGGGACAGCCGCTGGATGCCTGGCAAGCGGTGGCGGAACTATGGACCGCCATCACCGCCGATGCCACCGACAGCGTGCAGCGGCTGACGCTTGAGAGCCGACTGCCGGCAACGATCCGCCGCCAGCGGTTCCATGTCCGCCTTGCGGCCGCGCGGCAGGCCGGCATCCAGGCTGGCATGCGCATCGTGCACGACGGCAGGGTCTTCGACATCACCGGTGTTGCCCCGGACTTCAGTCGGCGCCAGACCACGGTGCTGTTCACCGAACAGTCTTCAGGCACGGCCTGAGTGACGCCAACCAGGACACTGCGATGAGTTACGAAGCACAGCTGCATGCGTTGCTGGGCCCCCTGCTGCAGGGCCGGCTGCATCCCGATGTTCCGCCGGAACCGGTCATCTACCCGTGTGCTGTCTACCAGCAGGTGGGTGGACAGTCCGTGTGGTTCAACGAAGGTTCCATTCCCGGACAGAAACACGCTCGCGTGCAGCTGACGGTCTGGGCAGACAGTCGCGCCCAGGCCAACACCCTGATCCGCGACATCGAAGACAAGGTCTGCGCGGGACTGCCGACGGCCGAGTCATTCGGCGCTGCAATCGCCGTGCATGAACCCGTGCTGCGCAAGTACGGCGCGCGGCTCGATTTCGGCCTGTGGTACGCCGACCTGTAAACCGCTTCATCCGTGCAACACCCCAACCCGGCAACCGCCGGGTTTTTCTTATCCAACGAGGAAATACACCATGGCACTCAAGCTTCCCAAGGGCACCCAGTTCGGCTTCGCACCGGTCATCTCCACCGCTATCGCTACCACCGCCATCTCCAAGGCCGCGCCGGCACTGGCCAGCGTCGCCGCCAACAGCGTCGACACCGGCGATGTGGTGGTCATTGAACTGCCGGGCTGGCCGGCCCTGAACAACCGTGCGACCCGTGCCGGTGCTGAAGCCACCGGCAGCGTTGAACTGCTGGGCATCGACACCACCGACAACGTGCTGTTCCCCGCCACCAGCGGTGCCGGCGTGCTGCGCAAGGCCGGTGTCTTCGTCGACCTGGACCAGCAGGGCGACCCGACCACCGCCGGTGGCGAGCAGCAGTACTGGAGCGGCACGCTGCTGGAGGACCCGACCGGCCGCCAGGTGCAGATGCCGACCTTCAAGAACGCCAAGACCATCACCCTGCCGCTGTTCTACGATCCGAAGAAGCCGTGGTACTCGGCCCTGAAGAACGTCGACGCCAAGGGCGAACCGGTGATCCTGCGTGCCAAGCTGGTCGGCGGCGACGTGCTGTACTGGTACGGCTACCTGAGCTACAACGGCGACCCGACCATGGCCGCCAACACCCCGATGGGCACCACCGCGACCTTCACCGCGCTGGCTGACTCCATCCTGGTCGAGGGCGCCTGATGTTCCAGGTAAAGGCGCCGGAGAGTTTCAGGAGCACCCTGACCATCATCGGTCACGGTCGCGAGCAGAAGCTCAACCTGACCTACCGTCATCTGCCGGTGGCTGACTACGCCAGTCTGCTGGAGCGGTTGGCCGAGGACGAGCTGAGCGTGGCACAGGCGATCCTGGACATCGTGGTGGATTGGGATGCCGATGTGGCGCTGGACACCGCCGGCGTCGAGCTGGCGCTGCAGCAGCAGGCCGGCCTCGATGGCGCGATCATCGGTGGCTACACCCAGGCCCTGCAGGTCGCACGCAAGGGAAACTGATCGAGGCGGTGGGGGCCCTGTACTGGCGGGCCCCCACCGAATCCGAGCTGATGCAGCTTGGATTGAAGGCAAAGCACTTTCCGCCACCACAGGTCGAGTTGTGGCCGGAGTGCGTGCTTCCCATCGAACTTTTCTCGCGGGTTGCCACCCAGTGGCGCGTCGGCGCAGGTGGCCCGATCGGGCTGGACTACAACGTGGTCTACCAGGAGCTGGAGCGCGAGGCACTCGCGCCGGACAAGCGCGATGAAGTGATGGCGGGAATCCGCATCATCGAACGCGCGGCTCTGGAGCACATGCAACAGCACTAAGCCGCCATCGGCACCTGCCGATGGCTCTATCATGGCCCCGCCACCGCGCGGGGCCTCCTTCATGCCAGGAGAATTTCATGAGCGATACAACGCTCAGTGACTCGGCTGCCGCTGTCAAGGTCAGCGCGATCGTCGCCTCCGCCGCACAAGCGGCAACGCAGAGCGTGAGCCAGCTCGCCACCGCTGCACAGCAGCTGCCCGTCCAGCTCACCCAGGCCACGGTGCTGCACCAGGCACTGAATACTGTCATGAGCAGCAGTGTTTCCATGATGAGCACACTGGTGCAGCAACTGACCGCGACGGCAATGAAAGCGGCTGCCACGCAGGCAGCTATCGAGAGCCGACAGGCCAACCCTCTGAGCACGGGTGCGCTGGGCGTCGCGCCGTTTGCTTCGATCAACGTACCCGACTTCGTTGAAAAACAGCGGAAGTACGGCAGTGGAATGCTCAACGGCGTGCCCCTGCTTCCGCCCGAGAAGAAAGAAGCGACTGAAGAAGCAGATAAGAAGACGGGCTTTGCCGGTGCAGGAAAAGGCGTGGAGGCTGCATTTGACAGCTATCTGAGCAAGGCTGAAGACACCGCGACAACGACGAAGGCTGCCTTCGACAAGGCCTTCGCCGGCGCCGAGACGGCGCTCTACAAGTTCGTGACCACGGGCAAGTCCGGCTTCCGCGACCTCACCAAGGCCATCATTGCCGATCTCGAACGCATCGCCCTGCAGCAGGCGATCGTATGGGGGGTGAAGACCATCGCCAGCTTCTTTGGCGGAGCCAGCGCAGCACCCAGTTCCAGCTTTGCGAGCGGGTTCGGCAACAACACGGGCTGGTTGAGCGGCGGCAACATGACACCCAATGCACTCGGCGGCGTCTATGCATCGCCCAGCCTGTCGGCTTACTCCGGTGGCATCTACAACACCCCGCAGTTGTTCGCCTTCGCCAAGGGCGCAGGCGTATTCGGTGAAGCGGGGCCTGAAGCGATCATGCCGCTGCAGCGCGGGCCCGACGGGCGCCTGGGAGTGGCGGCACACGGTGGCGGTGGCGGTGTGGGAGTCAACATCCGCATCGACAACAACGGCGGCAAGGAAGTCACCAGCAACGAAAGCATGCTGCAGCAGTTCGGCAACGAGATCGGCCAGTTCGTGGAACGCAAGTACCGCGACCTGCAGATGCGTGACATGAAGGCTGGCGGCGTCCTCAGCAGGAGTGCAGCACGATGACCGACACCTTTACCTGGGCAGCAACCAGTCAGAGCACCGGCACCACCACCGCCACCGTCAAGCGTGCACGGTTCGGCGATGGATACGCTCAGGCCGCGCCGGATGGGCTCAATGCCCGCCTGCGCAGCTACCAGCTGCAGTTCGTCGGCAATCGCAGGACGATCAGCGAGATCGTGGCCTTCCTGGATGGCCATGTGGGCCAGAGCTTCTTCTGGCGAGGCCCGCTGGGAACCGGTCTGTACGGCTGCGACACCTATACCGACAGCCATCTGGGTGGATCGGTGTTCAGCATCACCGCGACGTTCGAACAGACGTACCAGCCGTAGGAGATGGCAATGGCAAGGAAAATCATCGACCTCGATTCCGTTCAGCCGAACGGAAAGCGGGGTGAAACACAGCGCCCGGCATTCACCAAGATCAATGAGAACTTCGCGGAGGTCTACGATGCCTTGGTCGACGTGGCGAAGATCCCGGAGACCGTGGACGATGCCATTACTGAGCGCGTCCCGGGAAGAAATCTCCTCATCAACGGTGGCCTGCAGTTCTGGCAACGCCGGAACTCTGGCCGGGTCGGCAGCGGGGCAGGAACGCTCGGGGCGGAAACATTCTTCGCCGATCGCTTCTCCAACTCTGCGTTGAACTGCAGCCAGGACATCCAGCGCGTGGTGTATGACGGCCAGCAGATCGGCTATCCGGACGACACCCGCTCCATCCTTGTCTGCACGGTCTCCGGGGCCGTCGCCAGCAGTGGTGCCTGGATGGGGCAGAGGATCGAAGGTGTGCGCAGTGCCGGCGGCGCAATCACGATTTCGGTCTGGGCGAACGGCGACGTGGCCGGCCGCAAGGTGGGGGTGCGGGTCATCCAGGACTTCGGAACCGGTGGGTCGCCTGCGGCACAGACGTCCACCGAGGCGGGTGTGCTGACGTTGACCACCGGGGCAACGCGGCAGTCGCTTACCGTTACGTTGCCGAGCACCAAGGGCAAGCAGCTGGGTAGCAACGGCAACGACCACATCTACGTGGTCTTCGATCTCTGCGCCGGTGGCTACGGAGGTGCACTGGCAGGCCAGAACGGTTCATTCGGTTTCACCCAGTTCCAGGTCGAATCCGGGCGTGCCGCGACGCGATTCGATTGGCGACCACCCGGCGTGGAACTGGGCCTGTGTCAGCGCTATTACGAGAAGAGCTACAACCTGGAGATCCAGCCCAATACGCCGCACAACGAGGGCCGCGAGGCATTCTCGCTGAATACCCAGGGGACGGCCCACTACCAGAGCGTGCGATTCCAGGTCAGCAAGCGCGCCCATCCGTACGTGATGATCATTTCCGCTGATACCACCCAGCAGGATGGACACATCGCCGAAGACAACGTGTCTCGCGTTCCCTGCCTGGTCAACTACGCATCTCCATCCGGCTACGAAGTGAGCTGGACCAACAACCCAGGCCGATGGGGCGGGTGGTGGCACTGGTGGGCCGACGCTGAGCTCTGATCAGAAAAGGCCAGCCCATCAAGGGCCACGACGTTGTACCTAGCGGCCATCCGGACTTCAGGAAACCAGCAATGGCAAGAAAGACGATCGACCTTGATTCCGTTCAGCCGAATGGAAAGCGAGGTGAAACACAGCGCCCGGCGTTCACCAAGATCAACGAGAACTTTGCGGAGGTTTACGACGGTCTGGATGATGTGCAGAACGTAATCCGAGAGACGTTGGATGGGGCCACCGGTCTGCGGATCTCAGTGGGGAACCGCCTGATCAATGGTGCCTTCCGCTTCTGGCAGCGAGGGTTGAGCCGGACGGTTGTTTCCCCTCTTGCGGTGTATGTTCCGGACAGGTTCCAGATCGTGTGCACCGGTGCCGGGCAGATAGCGGCAAGCCGGCAGGAATTTGCAACACCGGAGTTCGGTGTAGCCAGCTACATGAACTGCGATCTCTCCGGATCGGCGGCCTCCACCGAGGCGTTCTTCACCCAGCCGGTAGAAGGTGTACAGACACTGGCAGGCTCGAAGGTGACGTTGAGCATGCAGACCTGGGCGAGCACGCCCGGGAAGAAGATCGGTGTGCGCTTCATCCAGAGTTTCGGGACGAATGGATCGACCGACGTCATCATTCACGCCCAGGCACAGGAGATCGGAACGGCAGCATCCCTACGCTCCTTCACTGTTGATCTGCCGAGCATCACAGGCAAGAAAGTGGGGCCGAACAGCAAGCTCCATGTGATCGTGGACCTGGCCGCTCCGGCGGCCTACGCAGGTGCGCTCACGGCTCAGTCTGGCTCCTTCTCGTTCACCTGCATGCAGCTGCAGAAGGGCGCCG
Source organism: Stenotrophomonas lactitubi (assembly GCF_002803515.1). Taxonomy (NCBI): domain Bacteria; kingdom Pseudomonadati; phylum Pseudomonadota; class Gammaproteobacteria; order Lysobacterales; family Lysobacteraceae; genus Stenotrophomonas; species Stenotrophomonas lactitubi. The sequence continues at coordinate 348,422 of NZ_PHQX01000002.1, forward strand.
TGGCAACCGAGTACGAGCATCGCAACGATTCGGAGGAGCTGCTTCTGTGCCAGCGTTACTACGAGAAGAGCTACAACGTCGACGTTGCTCCGGGAACTGCCGATGGTGCCGGTCGAGACAACCAGTTCTATGACCGGTCGGTCGGTGTAAGCAGTACATCGCATATCCGATGCCGGGTGCTGAAGCGGGCGACACCGGCCTACACCGTCTACAGCGATGTCACCGGCGCGGCCGGAAGAATAGCGGGTGCAGATGGTGGCGTTGGCACAGTTACCGCGATCGTCAATCCAGGCCAGTCCGGCGCGCAGGTCAATTACGTTTCGGCTGCGGGAACCTGGGGTTCTTCCTTCCATTGGACGGCGGACGCGGAGATCTGACATGTATCAACTTACCGACCAAGCCGACATCATCAAATGCACGGAGACCGGCACCTTCATTCCTCGCGGACACTGGATGTGGGGGGGCTACCAGGAGTGGCTGATGGCCGGAAATGTAGCGCAGCCGGCTCCGCCTCCTTACGCAGTCAATTCGCCCGAACATCAGCGGGTGCTGCGTGGGCACGCGTGGGAATGGATGCTGACGCACATTCAAGCGCGCGGCTACGACTCCATCGAGAGTTGCTGCAGCTACATCAACAGCTCCGTTCAGCGCTTTGCCCAGGAGGCTGTCGCCATGGTCGCCTGGCGTGATGCGGTGAGCATTGCCCTGCAGCGAATGGCGATCGAGTGCACGGACGGAGTGCAGACCTGGGAGCAGCTGAAGGTGTTGTTACCACAGCCCGAGGCATTCGAATGGCCAGCAGCGGACGCTGCCTAGTGACCCACAAACGCCATTGTTGCCATCGTGCCTGAGGCATGTCGTAGGCAACGAGGACCAGAACATGACAAGAAGGATAATCGACCTCGATACCATTCAGGCGAATGGTAAACGGGGTGAAACACAGCGCCCGGCCTTTACCAAGATCAACGAGAATTTCGCCGAGGTGTATGGCGCCTTGGGCAGTGTTGCGACCATCGTGGAAGACGTCGAGCAACTGAAGACGGAGATCCAGGCTGAAGCAGACCAGGCAAAGGCGGAGGTTCAAGCGGCCATCAGAACGCTTCCAGCTGCTGTTGACAATGCCATTCATGGGCGCATTCCCGGCAAGAACCGGCTCATCAATGGCAATTTCGACTTCTGGACAAGAGGAACGCCGGTGACGCAGACCGGCTATGGTCCGGATCGGTGGTTCGTTCAGATTGGATCGATGGTCGACGCTGGGCTTTTTGCAAACAACAACGTGCCAGGGGACGGTGTATTCGGTGATGCGCGTCTCTCGATGGGTGCCAATTCAAACGACAACAGCGATGCCTTCGGGCACTACTTTGTGTTCGAACAACGGGTTGAGAATGTCCGCACGTTTGCTGGCGTACTCAGCACTGTGTCCTTCACCGTCTACAACTCAGGGGCACCTGGGCGAAAGATCGCGGTTGAGTTCCTGCAGAATTTCGGTACCGGTGGCTCAGAGACGATACTGGGGTTGAACGCAGAGGTCTTCAGCCTGGATGTAGGTATCAACCACATCAGCAAGACGACCACGCTACCGTCGGTCTCCGGCAAGACAGTGGCGAGCACGAATCACTACGCGGCAGTGGCCGTGTGGCTGTCATCCGGTAGCGGATTCGACGTGCGGAACGCCGGTCTCGGGGCACAGTCGGGGCAGCTGTTCTTCGGGCAGTTGCAGTGGGAGGAGGGAGGCACGGCGACCGGCTATGACACCCGGCTTCTTTCCCATGAAGCAGCGCTGTGTGGCTGGTACGCGCAGCGCATCGACATCAATGCGGGAGACGCATTTTCGGTGTGTACGGCCCTGGGGCAGTTCGACTGCGTAGGCCAGCTGGCATTTCAACCGATGCGCAGCAAGCCCTCGGCGCGGACCCTTGGCAGCGGTGTGAACATGACCGGATTTGGCATCAACGGTGGCAATGCTCCTGGCTCGTCGTTCAACGTCATCCCGGTTTCGGTATCGGGCGCGGCGATCACAGCTGGCGTTGCAACAGGTGGCATGTCACCAGGTGCCTCGGGCTATGTCGCGCCGAAATCCGGTGGCATCAGCATCATCTTCGAGGCCGAGATCTGAGGCACTCAGCGCTGGCCATAGTGGCCAGAGCACCAGGGCCAGCCGCAGTGCGGATCGCCCAGAAACGGGAACACAGCAATGGCTAGAAAGACAATCGACCTCGATACCATTCAAGCGAATGGTAAGCGAGGGGAAACACAGCGCCCGGCGTTTACCAAGGTCAACGAGAATTTCGCCGACGTCTACGCGGGCCTGGACGAGGTCCAGGCAGTGGTCGACAGCCTGGACAGCCGCATGGCAGGCCGTAACCGCCTGATCAATGGCGACTTCCGGGTGTGGCAACGTGGAAGCACCTTCGCCGCTGCGACAGGGGCGCGCTACACCGCAGATCGATGGCGGGTGAATGCGCAGGGCAGCACCATCTCGGCATCACGCGACGATATCGCCGCAGGTGGCGGTGCAGGTGGAAGGTTGCTTGCGGGCTCCAGGCACATGCTGAAGCTCGCCGTTGAAAGCGCTGCAGGTGCGGACAACATGGCACTGGTCCAGCAGCGCATCGAGGACGTGCGGACGTTCGCCGGGAAACGGGTCACGATCAGCTTCAAGGCGCGGGCCACGGTCGACAATTTCAAGGTCGGTCTTGAGTTCCAGCAATCCTTCGGCACCAATGGATCGACGGCCGCTGACAGTATTGGCGGTGCGATCACGCTCGATACGATGTGGCGTTGGCATCAGTTGACCGTGGATGTCCCTGGCATCGCCGGCAGAACCCTTGGAACCAACGACTACCTGCAGCTCAGCCTGTGGCTTGACGCCGGCGCCACCTTCGCCGGCCGCGCCTTCGGGGCGGGGCAGAAGAGTGGCGTGGTCTATCTGGCTGAAGTACAGATCGAGGAGGGCGATACCGCGACCGACTTTGATCGCCGGCCGGAGGCACTGGAACTGCTGTTGTGCCAGCGCTACTACGAAACGGTCGAGGTGAACCGGATCCTGGGCATCACCTACACGGCAAACGGCGATTCACGCGCCTGCATCCCGTTCAAGGTGCGCAAGCGGGTGCCGCCCATTACCGCCTCACCACCTACGGCGCTCAATCTGGTGGGTTTCGGCTCCGAGGGCAGCCTCATCAACTTCAACGGCGGGAATCCCGGCTGGCAGTCCACCGTGGACGCGGCCGTGCTGTCGTCGATGTCCAACAACATGCAGCAGTGGGGCGCTGTGGTGGTGTGGTCAACCACATCGCAGATCCTTGTGTACGCCGATGCGGAGCTCTGATCCATGAGCGAGTCCACCACCGAAGCCGGTCGCATCGCCTGCTTCACCACCAATGCCTCACTGCGCCCCGGGCACCACCTCATCGTGCCATGCGGCCCGTCCGCCCAACCCTTACCACCTCTTCCCGTCGCCGCACAGGAGACCCACTCATGATCACCGCCGATGCCCAGCAACTCGAGCCGGGTGGCCGCATTACCGTCTTCGAACTGGACGCCAGCAGTTTCGGTGCCGACCAGCTGTTCTTCCACGCACACCTGCAGAGCGGTGTGATCACCTGGCAGGGTCAGGAATACGGCCCCTGGCCGATCGAAGCCAGCGGCTTTGAACGAACCAGCGACCAGCCGCCGAACCCGAAGCTTCGGGTCAGCAACATCGATGGCCGCATCACCGCGATGTGCCTGCTGTTCGATGATCTGGTCGGCGCCCGCGTCATACGCCGGCAGACGCTGGCCAAGTACCTGGATACTGCCAACTTCGAAGAGGTCAATCCGACTGCCGACCCCGCCGAGCACTTCCCCGACGAGGTCTGGTTCATCGAGCGCAAGATTGGCGAAGACAAGCAGACGGTTGAGTTCGAGCTGACTACAGCCATCGATCTCAACGGCGAACAGCTGCCCGGCCGGCAGATCATCGCCGGCATGTGTGGTTGGCTGGTACGCGGTGGCTACCGCGGCCCTTACTGCGGCTACAACGGTCCCGCAGTTGCCGATGGCGACGACGTTGCCACCGACGATCCCGCCCGCGACCAGTGCGGCGGCCGTGTGCGCAGCTGCAAGATGCGCTTCGGCCAGGACAAGCCTTTGCCCTATGGTGGCTTCCCGGCGGCCGGTCTGCTTCGCTCCTGATCCAGCGCTTCCGATTCTCCACTTCCAGGCCCGCTCGCGCGGGCTATTTTTTTGGGTGAAACATGCAACCAACAACCCTGCAGGCCATACAGGCACATGCCGTGGCCGAGTACCCGCGCGAGTGCTGCGGGCTGATCGTGGCCATCGAAGGCCGCGAGCACTATCTGCCGTGCCGCAACCTCGCGGGCACGCCCAGTGAACACTTCCGCCTGCCGGCCGAGGACTATGCCGTCGCCGAGGACAAGGGCGAGGTGCTGGCCCTGGTGCACAGCCATCCGGACGCGGCGGCCACACCGTCGGACGCGGATCGGGTGATGTGCGAGCACAGTGGCCTGACCTGGCACATTGTCAGCGTCGGTCAGGTGGACGGCGAGGCGCCCGAATGCGGTGATCTGCAGACCATCCATCCGGCTGGCTATGTCGCGCCGCTGGTCGGCCGCCAGTTCGCCCACGGTGTGCTGGACTGCTACAGCCTGGTGCGTGACTTCCACGAACGTGAACTGGGCATTTCGTTGTCCGACTACACCCGCGACGACGACTGGTGGGACAAGGGCCAGGACCTGTACAGCCTTGAGCGACTGCATGCGGAAGGCTTCGACCTGATCGAAGGCGAGCCGCGGCGGGGCGACATGATCCTGATGCAGATCCGCTCGCCGGTGACCAATCACGCCGGCGTCTACCTGGGCGACGGGCAGATGCTGCATCACCTGCATGGCCGCCTGTCCGAAACCGTGCCCTACGGCGGAATGTGGGCCGAGCGCACCCGTTGCATCGTCCGCCATCGCGAGGTGCGCCATGACTGACCGTCTTCGTACCATCCGCCTGTACGGCAAGCTGGGTGCGCGCTTCGGGCGCAAGTTCCGGCTGGCGGTGAACAGCCCGGCCGAGGCCATCCATGCGTTGTGCGTGCTGGTGCCCGGCTTCCAGCAGTACCTGATGGGCGCCAAGTCCAAGGGCATGGAGTTTGCCGTGTTCAACGGCAAGCAGAACCTGTCGCGGGATCAGCTGCACGATCCGCCGGGACAGGATGACATCCGCATCGCGCCGGTGATGGTGGGCAGCAAGCGGGGTGGTGTGCTGCAGACGATCATGGGCGTCGTCATGGTTGTAGTAGGTGTGATCATGCTCTACACGCCTGCCGCAGCATACGGACCCAACGTCATCGTCGCCGGCGCCAGCATGATTGCCGGTGGTGTCGTGCAAATGCTCTCCCCCCAGCCAAAAGGCCTGGGCGCAAAAGACAGCCCCGACAACGCCCCCAGCTACAGCATGAACGGCACCGTCAACACCCAGGCGCAGGGCAATCCCGTACCCGTCGCTTACGGCGGGCATGACAAGAAAGGCATGTTCATCGGCTCGGCCGTGATCAGCGGCGGCATCCTGGCGGAGGACCAGTTTTGAACCAGATCATTCAAATCAAACCGCGCGAGCGCGGTGCACCCCCGCCTGTACTGGCAGGTGCAAAGAAAGGCTCCAGCAACGCACGTACACCCGTGGAAACGCCAGACAGCCTGCACTCGATGGCGGTTGCCCGCATCATCGATCTTGCCAGTGAAGGTGAGATCCGCGGTCTGGTAGCGGGCAAGCAGTCCATCTACCTGGACCAGGTGCCGATCGAGAATCCGGACGGCACGCTGAACTTCTCCGGCGTGGACGTGCAGACGCGTTCGGGTACCCAGGACCAGGAGCACATCAGCGGCTTCCCCTCGATCGAGAACGAAGTCGGCGTCAACGTCGAACTGCGCAGCGATGCGCCCGTGGTACGCACCGTGTCCGGTGCCGATCTGTCAGCGGTCCGTATCCGTTTTGCGGTGCCCGCGCTGCAGAAGACCAACACCGAAAACGGTGATACCGAGGGCTACCGCATCATGTATGCGGTGGACCTGTCCACCGATGGTGGCCCGTTCAGCACCGTGCTGAACGATGCCTTCAGTGGCAAGACCACCAGCCAGTACGAGCGCAGCCGCCGCATCGATCTTCCGGCGGGCAGCCAGTGGCAGGTGCGCATCCGCCGGCTGACCGCGAACGCCAACAGCAGCACCATCGCCGACACCGTCAATGTGCTGTCGATGACCGAGATCATCGATGCCAAGCTGCGCTATCCCAACTGCGCGTTGGCGGCGGTGCAGGTCGATGCCAGCCAGTTCCAGAACATTCCAACCCGCTCCTATCAGTTGTGGGGGCGCATCGTGCGCATCCCGTCCAACTACGATCCGCTCAGTCGCATCTACAGTGGCGTGTGGGACGGCACCTTCAAGAGTGGCTGGACCAACAACCCGGCGTGGGTGTTCTTCGACATCGTCACCAACGATCGCTTCGGCCTGGGACATCGCATCCCGCTGGACTGGGTGGACAAGTGGCGCCTGTACCAGATCGCCCGCTACTGCGACGAGCTGGTCAGCAACGGCCAAGGCGGCAAGGAACCCCGCTTCACCTGCAGCCTGTATCTGCAGACCCGCGCTGAGGCATACAGAGTGCTGCAGGACATCGCCACCATGTTCCGTGGCATCAGCTTCTATGCGGCCGGGCAGGTCATGGCTTCGGCCGATATGCCCAAGGACCCGCTGCTCACCTACAGCCAGGCCAACGTCATCGAAGGCCGCTTCCACTATGCGGGCAGCAGCCGTACGGCGCGGCATACCGTCGCTCTGGTGTCCTGGATCGATCCGGATGACTTCGGCCGGCAGAAGGTTGAAGTGGTGCAGCATCTGCCTGGTGTTGCCCGCTATGGCATCAACCAGACTGAAGTAACGGCGGTGGGTTGCCATTCGCGCTCGCAGGCGCAGCGCGTGGGCAACCATATCCTGCATACCGAGATGCTGGAGACCGAGACGATCAGCTTCTCCGTGGGGCTCGATGCACTGGGCTGCATGCCGGGTGACGTGATCCAGGTGGCCGACCCGAACCGCGCCGGTCGCCGCAACGCGGGTCGCATCCGCAGTGCAGGTACACGCAGCCTGGTGCTGGATCGCATGCCGGAACAGGTCGTTGCCGGTGACACCCTGCGCGCCACCCTCCCCAACGGCCATTCCGAAGCGCGCACGGTGCAGTCGGTTGACGGCGATACGGTCATGGTTACTGCACCGTGGTCGGCAGTGCCGGTCGCGCAGTCGGTCTGGGCATTGGAGTCGCCGGAGCTGGCACTACAGCAGTACCGCGTGCTGTCGATCAGTGAAGGCGAAGAGCTGACCTACCAGATCACCGCGCTCAAGCATGTGCCGGGCAAGTACGCTGCCATCGACGATGGTACGCGCCTGGAGCAACTGCCGATCAGCATCGTGCCACCCAGCGTGCAGCCGCCGCCGAACAACGTGCGGATGGCCTCGCATGTCGTGGTCGATCAGGGTATCGCCACGTCGATGCTTACCATCGAGTGGGATGCGGCAGACAAGGCGATCGCCTATGACGTGGAATGGCGTCGTGGCGATCTCAACTGGGTACGCGCCGGTCGCGTGGGTACGCAGAGCCTGGAGGTGCGCGGCGTGTATGCCGGCCAGTACCTGGCCCGGGTGCGTGCGGTCAATGCGCTGGGTGCGGTGTCGCAGCCGATGGTCAGCGCACTGACGACGATTGAGGGCAAGACCACGCCACCGCCTGCGCTCTCATCGTTGACCAGTACCAGTCGCCCCTTCGGCATCGCACTGTCCTGGGGCTTCCCTGAAGGCGCAACCGACACCGAGCGTACCGAACTCTGGTACAGCACCGGTCCCAACCGTGAGAGCGCGATCAAGCTCGGTGACTTCGCCTATCCGCAGGCGCAGCACCAGATGAACGGTCTGGCCGCAGGCGTGCGGTTCTGGTTCTGGGGGCGCTTGGTGGACCGCAGCGGCAACATCGGGCCCTGGTATCCCCTGGATGTCGGGGTGATCGGCGAATCGAGCAGCAACCCAGACGACTACGACAGCTACTTCGCTGGCCGCATCAACGAAAGCGCCTTGGGTCAGCAGTTGCAGCACAAGATCGAGCGTGTCACCGAGGTATTGCCGCTGGTCTGGGACGCGGCTGCTTCGTACAGTCCGGGCCAGACCGTCATCCACGACGGCCGGATCTGGAGCTGGCAGGGAACCGCAGCGGGCAACGAAACGCCACCCGGTACCCACTGGAAGGACGTGGGTGATGCCATCGCTGACGCTGGCGCCGTTGTTGGTCGTGTCGACCAGCTTGAGATGGACGTCACCGAGGTTGATGGCAAGGTGGCCGCACAGGGTCAGAAGGTCGACGGATTGTTCGCCCAGGTCAGTGACCACAGCGCGGGCGAGGAGGACTACAACGTCGGTGAGAACGACGTTACTGCCGGTGCCATCACCGTCTACAGCGTAATGGCGGAGAAGGACGCGGCGCTGGCCAAGCGGGTGGATACGGTCGAGGCATCCATCGATGGTGTTCCTGGCAAGATTGAAGGTGTCAGCGCGGCCGTGCAGCAGGTCTCACAGGCCGTGGTCAACCTGGATGGCAAGGTCAGCGCGACCTATACGGTCAAGGCACAGATCACCAGCGCCGGGCAGATCTACATGGCCGGTATGGGCCTGGGCGTGGAGCAGCAGCCTGATGGCAGCTACCAGAGCCAGATCCTGATGCAGGCCGACCGCTTCGCGCTGATCAATGAGAGGAACGGGCAGATCACCACGCCCTTCGTAGTCGAGAACGGGCAGACCTTCATCAGTCAGGCGTTGATCGGCAACGGCAGGATCCAGAACGCGATGATCGGTGACTTCATCCAGTCCAACGCGGTGGGTGCCAAGGGCTTGCCGCGTTGGCGGTTGGACAAGAGCGGTGCGATGACCATGACAGGCCCGGACAACGGGGGCTATCTGACCATCGTTAACAACGTCATCCAGGTATTTGATGCAGCCGGAACGCTGCGCGTACAGATGGGGGTGTGGTGATGCCTGCAGGAATTCAAGTATTCAATGCCGACGGCAGCCTGGGTTACGACCCTCGGGGCAGGCTGTTCCGCGTCCTTGCGCGTATCCAATATAGCGTGGTCGATGGCAGTGCCGCGTTTTCCCGGCAACCGGAGGATACGGATCTGACGCCGGTAGCCCTCGGCTGGTATGCCCCGGACTTCAGCATCGACATGGCTGCCGGCACCATCAGCTGGCGACACGTCAATGTTCCTCTCAACCGCCGCTACGGTGGCACTGTCGAAATATGGACGCGCTGACATGACCGCAGGAATCAAGATCATCAATGACTGGGGTACGGTGTTGATCGACGACACCTTTCCCACGCTTGCCATGCTCGCCCAGGGAACCACTACGCTGGATAGTGAGGGCAGCCGGTACATTGGCAATCATTCAGGCACCGTCGCGGTGCGATCGACGTCAGTTGTGGGCTATCAGTACTTCAACGAGATTGATGGCTATCCCCGAGGACTATTCCTGTTCGGTCCGCCTGGAGCGGTCGTGGAGTGGTATGTCTACGCACCGCCACAGGAGCCACCGAGCAACTTCGGATTGATCATTCGCGACGGTACAGGGCGGTTGACGTTCGATGCGGGCAGGAAGGCTGCACGCGTTGCCGGGTTGCGTTCGTCTTCGAGCCGGCCCGGCTGGCAGGGCACCGCCGGATTCGATCCGGGGCGAGCCTGGGCAGTGATGCCACTGATCTATGCGTTCGATTCGGTCAATACGTTCCGGCGCTGGGGTGATCCGCAGGAGTATCTGCAATACGAGGATGTGAGCATCTCGGGAGGCGCGGTAAATGGTGGCACCATAACCTTCGGGATGACGCAGAAGAGCCGGCGTACCTATGGCCCCTACTACGGGAGTCCCTTGCCAGCCGGATTCACCTATGCCTCGAACAACGCGGCTCTTGCCGTGATCGACGTGACGGGCTATTAGCGCGGCGGGCAGCGGTTTCCTTGGCCGCGCAGCCGGGGGAGCCATTTGAGCCCCCCGGTCCCTTCCCGTAGACTGCGCCCCTCCCACGCTCCCAGACGACGCACTGCAGTGATCACGCCACCCTGAACCTTGCCGCCCTTCGGCAGCCGGCCCATCCGGCTCAGGAACCCGTGTCTTTCCACTGCAGCGCCACGTGGCCCCGCCCGCGTGTGCGCGGAGCTTTTCCATGCAAACGTCCTATCCCCTGCGCCAGCAATGGCTCGGCAATCTCCGTGGTGATCTGCTGTCCGGTGCCGTTGTCGCCCTGGCGCTGATTCCTGAAGCCATCGCGTTCTCGCTGATCGCGGGCGTCGACCCCAAGGTCGGCCTGTATGCCGCGTTCTCCATCGCCGTGATCACCGCCATCGCCGGTGGCCGGCCGGGCATGATTTCCGCTGCCACCGGTGCGATGGCATTGGTGATGGTCGACCTCGTTCGTGATCACGGCCTGCAGTACCTGTTCGCCGCCAGCATCCTGGCCGGCCTGCTGCAGGTAGTGGCCGGCGTGTTCAAACTCGGTTCGTTGATGCGCTTCGTCTCGCGCTCGGTCATCACCGGCTTCGTCAACGCACTGGCCATACTGATCTTCCTGGCGCAGATGCCGGAACTGATCGGCCGCGGCCCCACCGTCTACGTCCTGTGCGCCGCCGCGCTGGCGATCATCTACCTGCTGCCACGGGTTACCCGCGCCGTACCTTCGCCGCTGGTGGCCATTGCCGTGTTGACAGCGGTGGTGATGGGGTTCGGCATCGACGTACGCAGTGTCGGCGACATGGGCCGGCTGCCCGACAGCCTGCCGCACTTCTTCATCCCCGACGTGCCGATGACGTGGGACACCCTGCGCATCCTGCTGCCGGTGTCGGCGACGCTGGCGGTGGTCGGGCTGCTCGAATCGATGATGACCCTGCAGATTGTCGAGGACATCACCGAGACGCCCAGCGAACGCAACCGCGAATGCGTCGGCCAGGGCCTGGCCAATACGGTCACCGGTTTCCTCGGTGGCATGGCCGGCTGCGCGATGATCGGCCAGTCGGTCATCAACGTGACCTCCGGCGGTCGAGGCCGGCTGTCCTGCCTGGTGGCCGGTGTACTGCTGCTGGTGCTGGTGGTGTACGGCAGCGATCTGGTGCAGCAGATTCCGATGGCGGCGTTGGTGGCGGTGATGATCATGGTCAGCATCGGTACCTTCAGCTGGCGCTCGCTGCGTGACCTGCGCACGCATCCGCGCAGTTCGTCGGCGGTGATGCTGCTGACCGTGGTGGTCACCGTGGCCACCCACGACCTGGCCAAGGGTGTGCTCAGCGGCGTGTTGTTGTCCGCCCTGTTCTTCGCCCGCAAGGTGGGCCGCATGCTGGACGTGCAACTCGAAGACGTTGCGGACATGCAGGTCTACCGTGTACGCGGCCAGGTGTTCTTCGCCTCGGCCGGACAGCTCGGGGCGGCGTTTGATTACCAGCATGTGGCAGCGAAGGTGCAGATCGACCTGCGCGAGGCCCACCTGTGGGATCTGACCGCGGTCGCAGCGCTGCAACACGCGCAGGAAAAGCTCGCCGCGCACGGCGCCGAGGTCAGCGTTGTCGGCCTCAACGCCGCCAGCCAGACGCTGATCGAACGGGTGGGAGGGCGCGGCGGCGCACATTGACCGCGCGCCCGGTCCAAACCTGTGCCGGGATCCAGGCATCGGTCTGGCAAGCCGGATTTCTGCGATGCCGTCCGCGCAAGCTGAATCCAGTCAGCCATCTGAAACCGCCGCTGTCGTAGGATTGCCACCGTGATGGGGCCGATGGACGGCCCCTCCCGGCCGGCGACCGCTGGCGACACGCAAGGGAGATACAAGCAATGCAGGCAATGGATGCCCGTCGGGGCAATGAACAGATCGCCTCCGGCCGTCGGTACTGGAAGGTGCTGGCCCTGTGCCTGGCGCTCACCGCGTGCCAGGCACCTTCTTCCCCTGCATCGGCCGAAGCGGCGCCCCCCCCGGCACCGCTCGCCGCGGCCGCGCCGGCAGCGACCCCCAACCCAGCGTCTGGTGATTCCTCCGGGTACCCCGATGCGTCCTACACGGACGGTCGCTTGCGCCCGGCTTATGGCTGGTGCGTGGATGGCGTGGAGGATGCGGGCAAGCTGCAGGCCTGCGGCAAGGACGAACTGGCCTATCAGGAAGGGCGCCTGCAGGAGGGTGCCAGCAAAGCCGTGACCGGGCTCGATGCTGCTGCGAAGAATGCGTTCCTGGCCACCCAGGCGACCTGGCGCAGCGATACCGACCGTCATTGCGCCGCTCCGGCCAATGCCGGGGTGGATGACCTGCAGAAGGCACAGGAGTGCCGCCTGTTCCGCGTGGCCAACCGCGCTGACGCATTGCTGGCGCAGAGTGCGCCGCCGGATACCTCCTATACCCAGGCAACGCTGCGGCCCGAATACACCCGTTGCGTGCAGGATGCCCGGGGCATGGACGACCAGCTGGAAGTCTGCGACACGACCGAGCTCGCCCACCACAAAGCACTGCTGGAAGCACAGGTTGCGCGGCTGATGGACAGCCCTGACGGCCCGGCCAAGGACCGCTGGATGGACGAGCAGGCCAACTGGGCCGAGGACACCGACAAGCGCTGCAGTGCGGCCACGGAGAGCGTGGGTCAGGCGCTGGACGCGCAGTCGTGCCGCATCAACCGCTACGCCAACCGCGCAGTGGAACTGCAGAAGCGCATGCTGGCCCCCTGACGGGGCCTCCGGCGTGTGCAGCGCATCGAAGCATTGACCGGTAGGAAGCAGACCATGGCGAGCAGGACCTTGAGCATTGTGGTGACGGCGATGGTGGTGCTGTGCACCGGCCAGGTGCATGCCGCGTCCGCGCTGAGCGCGGCCTACCAGGCGTGCTCAGGCCGCGCGCAGGGCACCATCGAAGAAGCCGCCTGCCTGTCCAGCGAATCGGACCGGCAGGACCGCCGGTTGAACCAGGCGTACCAGCAGTTGCAGGGACGCCTCGACGCCACGGCCAAGACCCACCTGCTGGCCGCGCAACGGGCGTGGCTGCAGTCGCGCCAACGCGATGGCGAACTGGAAACCGTGCTGTACGACGATTCGCAGCCGGGCAACCTGCAACAGAAATTGAATGACACCGAGCGCCTGCGCGCGCGCGCCGATCAGCTGGAAACCTACCTGCGCCTGATCGGTCCGTAATCCGCAACACGGTCATCCCTCCACGGATCAGGAAGTGAGCCATGCCAAACAACATCGATACCCGTAACCTGGACGCAACCGCCGGCGCGGTGTTTTTCGCCGTCGGACGCGGCACCGAAGGTGGCGGATCGTCGTACCACCTCAGCATCGCCGGCATCACCAAGGGACTGGATGAGCCGAAGTGGGGCACGGTCAGCGCGGTGGCCGCCAACAGTGGCTATTCGCTGGGGACCATCCAGGTCGACTTCGGCCAGCGTGGCAAATGGCCGCTGGGCGCCACCGAAGAGCGTGCGCTGAAGCCCGGCGAGACGACCTACGTGGACGCGGTCATCCAGCAGGCCAGCAGCTACGCCAAGGCGCACCATCTGCCCTTCACCAGCGACCGCGCCGACCTGCGTGCGGACCTGCTCAGCCACGGCGACGGCGAGGGCAAGCGCTCCTCGATCCGCTTCATCGATGTCCCGACCCGCGACAGCATCAACGCTTGGGCCGGGTCGCCCGAAGGCAAGCAGTGGATCCACACCCACGTGGACTACCCGCAGGTGCGCAACGCCACCCGCATCGCCATGACCATGCTGGACAAGCACGGTAGTGGCATTGCAGAAGACAAGCGTTTCGAAGCGATCGCGCTGATCGCCAAGTCCGCCAACCAGTTGCCGGGGACACTGCCGCAGCTGGAAGCGGTACTGAAGCGGGGCGGCGACTACCAGGACCTGCGCGACAAGGCGGCCGAGATCCGCCAGGACAAGAAATACTATGCCGGCCTGGCGGCCGCTGACGTCGCCGCTGGCTATGAAGAGGCCTATCCCCGCCACTCGGCGGAGATGGATCGCGCGCATCTGAAAGTGGGTCGCCGCGACTTCGCGCCGGCCAACGAAGGCAACGATCCCGATATCCGCGTAGCGCTGGAACAGGCGCGCTCGCACAAGAACGGTGGCGCTGGCCCGCAGGTGCTGAAAGAGGGTTCTACCGGCCGCGCGGTGGAGAAGCTGGAGCACAACCTGCATGCCTTGGGTTACGGCGGTGCAGGCGCCCAGGCGATCCACCCTGATCGCCAGTTCGATGCCAGCACCCGGCAGGCCGTCGAAGCCTTCCAGCGCGACCACCGTCTGAATCCGGTCGATGGCAAGGTGGGGCCTGCGACGCTGGGTGCGATCGACCGCGAGGCGCGCGCGCTGCAACGTGACATGGCCGCGCTGGGCCTGACCGATGCGCATGGCAAAGCGATCACCGCCGATGGCTACCTGGGGGCTGGCAGCCAGCACGCCATCAATGTGTTCCAGCAGCAGCACCATCTGCCGGCCACCGGCATGGCCGACGCACAGACGCGCCGCGCCATCGATGCCGAGGCCGCACAGCATCGCCCTGCTGCGCCTTCGCCTGCCGCCCCGGCAGCCCCGGCAGCCCCGACTGCGCCGGCAGCACCGACGAGGGCTGCGCCACCCGCAGCGCAGCAGCACACCGGTCCTGCCGGCGCCGCAGCGCCCGGTGGCGGGCGCATTTCCGTGGTGGAACCCTTCGGCAACGGCAGCAGCAACCGCGTCCTTCGCCATGGCATCAGCGGCGAGGACGCGTTCCGCGAGCTGAAGATCCACCATCCCAAAACCAATGCCGCCGCCGTGCGCGCCGGCGATGCCAGCAAGGTTGACCGCACCGCGGACATGGTTGACGGCGAACTGGAGGCCGTGCGCAAGCGCGAGGACATCAACGGCATTCCGCTGGTGCAGAAGGACCTGATCCTGACTGACCGTGCCGGCGGGCGCAGCCTGATGATTCCCAGTCCGGTGGCTGGCTACGTCAAGCTCAACAACGACGGCACCAATTCCATCAGCATCTACAGCCATCCGGTCGGCGATGCCCGCCGTGAGCTGGTGGGCCAGGTGTTGCACGGCGCTGTCGGCTCCATCCCGTACAAGACCGGCGATTTCGTCGAGTACGGTGCGCCGCTGGTGCGCCAGTCCGATGTGGGATCGCCCGGCGCGGTGCACGCGCATATCGAAGTGGAGCCGGCGCAGTTCCGGCGCTACCTCGGCGACATGCTCAACGACCGCATCACCCTCGGTGGCAAGGTGCAAGCGCAGGGGCCCGAAGCCGCGCAGGCCGCACGCACCACGCAGCAGGCGCCGATGGCCGATGGCATGCTGGTGAAGGGCGAACGCGGTGACGAGGTCAAGGCGCTGCAGGGCAAGCTGGCAGCACTGGGCCACGTGGGCGCCGACGGCAAGCCGCTGGCGACCGATGGCATCTACGGCAAGGACACCTTTGCGGCGGTCAAGCAGTTCCAGGCCAACAACGGCCTCGAGCAGGATGGCAAGGCCGGCCGCCAGACCCTGGGCCGATTGGATGACCCGGCCGCAGTGAAGGCCGCAGGTCAGCCTGCTGCGCCGGCAAAGGCGGAGCCGACCGCACCGGCAGCTCCCAGCATGCGTGACCCTTCGCATGCCGAGAATCCGCGCTTCAACCAGGCGCTGGAGAAACTGCAGGTGCTGCAACAGCAGCGCGTGCAGGCCGGGCTCTGCCCGCTGTTCGCCAACGCGCAGGAAACCGAACGTGCTGCGGGCCAGCTGGCCTACGAGAGCAAGGTCGCCGGCATGCGCCAGATCGACCACGTGGTCGCGCGCCCGGATGGCAGCGGTCTGTTCGCCGTGCAGGGCAACGTCGGCGACCCGGCCGCGCAGCGCACCTTCGTCGACAGACGACAGGCCGTGTCGCAGTCGGTCGAGGCCAGCACCCGCCAGACCGAGGAACTGGATATCCAGTTCAACCAGCGCGTGCAGGAACAGCAGCAGGAGCAGGTGAAGGGGCGCGCGCAGTAAGGTCGCCGCGGTGGGTTCCCGGGGCCGGTCTTACGCCGGCTCCGGGCAGAACTCCGGGCCCGCCGTCGCCGTTCAGCCCGGCGGTGTAAACTATTGATCTCACTGGCAATGCCAGTCTCCACGATCAACCGCCCGATGACGTCCGCCACCGCCCGTTACGCTGATTCCCTGCGCCTGTCCGTCGCCCCGATGATGGACTGGACCGACCGCCATTGCCGGGTGTTCCACCGCCTGCTGGCGCCGGGTGCGCGGCTGTACACCGAAATGGTGCACGCCAACGCGGTGATCCACGGTGATCGCCAGCGCCTGCTTGGTTTCGACGCCAGCGAACAACCGCTGGCGCTGCAGCTCGGTGGCAGCGATCCGGCCCTGTTGGCACAGGCCGCGCGCATCGCCGCCGAGTGGGGCTATGACGAGGTCAATCTCAACTGCGGCTGCCCGTCCGACCGCGTGCAGGCCGGCCGTTTCGGTGCCTGCCTGATGCGCGAGCCGGTGCTGGTGGCCGAGTGCGTATCGGCCATGGTCGAGGCGGTGGACATCCCGGTGACGGTGAAGTGCCGCCTGGGCGTGGACGAGGACGACAACTACGACGTATTCGCCAGCTTCGTCGACCGCCAGGTCGATGCCGGTGCCGCGATGGTGGTGGTGCACGCCCGCAATGCCTGGTTGAAGGGCCTGTCGCCGAAGGAGAACCGCGAGGTTCCTCCGCTGAAGTACGACTGGGCCTATCGGCTGAAGCAGGAGCGCCCGGCGCTGCCGGTGGTGCTCAATGGCGGCCTGGCCAGCATCGAGGCGGTGCAGGCGCAGGCCGCGCACGTCGATGGCGTGATGCTCGGCCGCGCGGCCTACCACGACCCCTATCTGCTGCATCAGCTGGAGGCCCTGCACACCGGCGCGCCGCTGCGACCGCGCGGCGAACTGCTGCGCGCCCTGCGTCCTTACATCGAAGCCCGCCTGGGCGAGGGCCTGGCCCTGAAGCACATCACCCGCCACATCCTTGGCCTGTTCCACGGCCAACCCGGTGGCCGCGCATTCCGCCAGGTACTGAGCGAGGGCGCACACCGCCCGGGCGCCGGCTGGGCCCTGATCGAGCAGGCGCTGGAAGTGACCGATCGTGGCGCTGATCGCGCTGCAGCGTGATCGTCGTCACATTCCTGACTTGACAAGCGGAGCGGATTCGTTCCGAATGTTCACTTAGCTGAACGACACGACGGAGCATCCCGAAAAGTTCAGACCGGATTCACCGCCCGAAACCAAGAATTTGCAAAAGATTTGTAAAACGCCGGGTTCCATTCCGGTGCCCGGATTTACGACTTTTGAACGAATCGCCGTGCTCGGCTAGGATCGCATCGATGTCTTCCGCTCCCTTCCACCGCTGTTTTGCCTTGGCCACCTGTGTGGTCCTGGCGGCTGCCCCGCTGTCTTCGGCGCTGGCGCAGGACCCGCAGCGGGAGCAGGGGCGCGCTGAAATGATGGAGCGCGGTGGCCGGGCGGCCAACAACGAGCGCTCGCTGTCCGATGCCGTGCGCCGCGTGCAGCGGACCACCGGCGGCCACATCCTGGGCGCCGAGCGGGTGCCGTTCGATGGTCGTGACATCAACCGGGTCAAATACATGGACGACCGCGGTCGGGTCCGCTACATGGACGACCCCGCCCCGGCAAGTTCACAGCCGCGCACGCCGCGGTCGGATATGTCATCACTACGCGGCGATAACCCCTGAACAGGGATAGTTGTCGCTATCAACCCGTACCCACAGGCCTCCGGGCCGCACCCAGCACACTAGGGAGAGTTCATGCGTATCCTTCTGGTCGAAGACGAAGCCCCGCTGCGTGAGACCCTGGCAGCCCGGCTCAAGCGCGAAGGTTTTGCCGTCGATGCAGCGCAGGACGGCGAAGAAGGCCTGTACATGGGCCGCGAAGTACCGTTCGACGTCGGCATCATCGACCTTGGCCTGCCCAAGATGTCGGGCATGGAGCTGATCAAGGCCCTGCGCGACGAAGGCAAGAAGTTCCCGGTGCTGATCCTGACCGCGCGTTCGAGCTGGCAGGACAAGGTCGAGGGCCTGAAGCAGGGCGCCGACGATTACCTGGTCAAGCCGTTCCATGTGGAAGAGCTGCTGGCCCGCGTCAACGCGCTGCTGCGCCGCGCCGCAGGCTGGAGCAAGCCGACCCTGGAATGCGGCCCGGTTGCCCTGGATCTGGCAGCGCAGACCGTCAGCGTGGCCGGCAGCAATGTCGACCTCACCAGCTACGAGTACAAGGTGCTGGAGTACCTGATGATGCATGCCGGTGAACTGGTCTCCAAGGCCGACCTCACCGAGCACATCTACCAGCAGGACTTCGATCGTGACTCGAACGTGCTGGAAGTGTTCATCGGCCGCCTGCGCAAGAAGCTGGACCCGGATGGCGAACTGAAGCCGATCGAGACCGTGCGCGGTCGTGGTTACCGTTTCGCGATTCCACGCAACGAGGGCTGAGGCCTTCAGCAGGCGATAAACGATGTCCGGCCGTCTGTGGTTCTTCCGACGCTGGCGGCCGCGCTCTCTGCAGGCGCGCCAGATGTTCGCCGCGTCCGTGGGTCTGGTCGCGTTCCTGGCGCTGGCCGGTTACGCGCTCGATGCCGCCTTCGCCGACACGGCGAAGGCGAACCTGCGTGAGCGCCTGAAGAACTACGCCACCTCCTACGCGGCCGGCATCGACTTCACCCGCGATCGCTCGCTGTACATCCGTGAGCAGCCGCCGGATCCGCGTTTCGACGTGCCCGGCAGCGGCCTGTACCTGCAGGTGGTGATGCCCGACGGCAAGGGCAATTCAATGTCCGCCGAAGGCCCGATGCTGCCCACCGTCGGTGGCGGCCTGCTGGCCCCGCGCCAGGAAGTGTTCGAAGGCCCGCTGCCGATGATCCAGATCGACGGCAGCCAGGGCTCGGTGTACCGCTATGGCCTGGGCCTGGTGTGGGATGCCGACGCCGACCCCGCTACCGAATTCCCGTACACCATCTACGTGATGGAAGACTCGCGCGCGCTGGGTGCACAGCTGCGCGTGTTCCGCAGCCGGGTCTGGTTCTACCTGGGCGGCATCGGCCTGATCCTGCTGCTGCTGCAGACGGTCATCCTGCAGTGGAGCCTGCGTCCGTTGCGGCGGGTGATCACCGAGCTGACCAAGGTCCAGCGCGGCGAGACCGAGCGCATGAGCGAGCGCCACCCGCGCGAGCTGGAGCCGTTGACCGACAGCATCAATGCCTTCATCGAGGGCGAGCGTGAGAACCTCGAGCGGCAGCGCAATACCCTGGCCGACCTGGCGCACAGCCTGAAGACGCCGATCGCGGTGCTGCGCACGCAGATGGACAGCGGTGCCGGTGATGGCGCGCTGCGCGAAGAGCTGGACGTGCAGCTGCAGCGCATGAACAACCTGGTGTCCTACCAGCTGGCACGTGCGGCCTCGTCGGGCCACAAGCTGTTCTCGGCACCGTTGCCGATCGAATCCAACGCCGAGGAAATCGTTCGCGGCCTGGAGAAGGTCTATGCGTCGAAGGGCGTGCTGTGCGAATTCGACATCGACCCGGCCGCACGCTTCCACGGCGAACCGGGTGACCTGCAGGAACTGCTGGGCAACCTGCTGGAGAACGCGTTCAAGTGGGCCAAGCGCCGCGTGCTGCTGACCGCGCAGCCGCTGCCGGCGCCGAACGCGCGTCGCGCCGGTCTGCTGCTGGCGGTGGATGACGATGGCCCGGGCATCGCCCCGGAAGACATCGGCAAGGTGCTGCAGCGTGGCGTGCGCGGCGACGAGCGCGTGCAGGGCCACGGCATCGGTCTGTCGATCGTGCAGGACCTGATCAAGGATTACCGCGGCGAGCTGCAGGTGTCCCGTTCCAGTGAACTGGGTGGCGCCCGTTTCGAAGTGCAGCTGCCGCCGGGGCCGTAAGCCTCCGCAATCGGTACTGCCCGCCACTGGCCGACGCCTTCAAACGGTAGTGCCGGCCGCTGGCCGGCAACCTCATGATCTTCGGTGGCATCGCCAGGTTGCCGGCCAGCGGCCGGCACTACCGTATTTCGATCACCGGCGGCTCGCCGTAGAACCGCTTGAGATGCGCAGCCACTTCCGGCAACGCTTCCGCCAGCAGATCCGGCGCAGAGAAGTGGTACTCGCTGGCCACCGCAAAAAACTCTTCCGGTGCTTCCGCCGCGTAGGGATCGATCAGCGTTTCCACGCCTGCATCCACCTGCGCACAGAACGCGTCGTACGATTTCTGGAAGTCCGCAGCCCACTCGCGTTGCCATGCACGCGGCAACGGCGGCGTGCCGTCCATCGCACCGTCCAGCCCATCCAGCTTGTGCACCATCTCATGTACGGCCACGCAGTAGCCCTCATGCGGTGCCGCCAGGTCGGCCTGCACATCGGCCCACGACAGAATCAACGGGCCGCTGTCCCACGACTCGCCGATCAGCTCGTCATCCCACTCGTGCAGTACCCCGGCGGCATCCATGTGGCTGCGATGCACGCGGAACGCATCGGGGTAGACGATCAGCTGCGACCAACCCTCCAGCCCCACTTCGCCGAACTCCAGCAGCGGCAGGCAGCACAGTGCGGCCAGCAACACGCCATCGGCCGGCTGCAGTTGCAGGTCGCCGATCGGTGAGATGGTCTTCTCATGCAGGAAGCGCGTGGTCAACGCGCGCAGGCGTGTACGCCGTTCGTTGTCCAGGCCGCGTAACCATGCTGCGCGGTGGCAGGCATCGTTCCAGTGTGCGTCTTCAATCGGCCGCGGCGTGGGCCGCAGCCACTGCAGCAACGACTTGATCAGCGGAACATACCCGGCAGGTAGCTGTGCCACTTCGGTGCGCGGATGCGCTGCAGTACATCGTCGTCACCACCGCCACCGCTGCTGGTGGTAGCAGCCGGGCGCACCGGTGCCGGCTTGGCGGCGGCTGCGGCCGGCGCGCTGGTCGGTGTGCGCTGCGAAGCCGCATCGCTTGCCGAATAGACGCAGGCGCCACGGCTGTCATCAAGCGCTGCTGTGGCAGACGCCGCGAAGGGCATCGTCAGCAGGATCAGGCAATGGGCATAACGGCGCATTGACGACATCCACGTTAAGGGAGGGTGAGCTCTCGATTCTAGCCCGAACCCGGCGCCAGATTGGAAGCCCGCCGGAACCGGGCCTGGCGGGCGTCGCTGGCGGCTTTCCCGCATAATTCCGTTCTGACCTTGTGGAAGCTGCCGTGGACGATCGCCAACTGCTGGCCAAACTCGCTGCCGGTCGCCTGTCCGGCGACGCCCTGGCCCGTGAGCTGGGCCAGACCCGGGCCGCCATTTGGAAGCGTATTCAAGGGCTTAGGGCCGCCGGTGTCGAGGTGGAAGGGCGCGCAGGCGAGGGCTACGGGCTGACCCGGCCGGTCGATCTGCTGGAGGCCAAGACCATCCGCGCCGGCCTGCCCAAGGACGCCGCCGCGCTGCTGCACGACCTGCAGGTGGCCTGGACGGTGGACTCCACCAACGCCGAATTGCTGCGGTGCAGCGCGCCCCAGCGCGGTGTCAGCGTCCTGCTGGCCGAGCGCCAGACCGGTGGCCGTGGCCGTCGTGGCCGCACCTGGGCCTCGCCATTGGCGGCGCATGTGTATCTGTCGGTGCTGCGTCTGTTCGAGGGTGGCCTGGGCCGGCTGGCGGGCCTGAGCCTGGTCGCTGGCGTCGCCGTGGCCGAAGCGCTGCATGACCTGGGCTACGCGCAGGCGCAGCTGAAATGGCCGAACGATGTGCTGGTGGATGGCCGCAAGCTGGTCGGCCTGCTGGCCGAGGGCGGTGGCGAGTACGCCGGCCCGGCGCGCGCCGTGATCGGTATCGGCATCAACGTACACATGCCGCCGGCCTTCGCCGAACAGATCACCCAGCCCTGGGTGGACCTGGACACGCTGGCCGGCGCATCGGTGGATCGCAACACGGTGGTGGCCGCGGTGCTGGCACGCCTGCTGCCGGCGCTGGAAGAATTCGATCGCGAAGGGCTGGCGCCGTTCCTGCCGCGCTATGCAGCGTTCGACATGCTGGCCGGTCGCGAAGTGCGCGTGCAGCTGGATGGACAGTGGCAGCACGGTACCGCGCTCGGTCTGGCCGACGATGGCGCGCTGCGCGTTGACATCGATGGCCGCGAGCGCCTGCTGCATGCCGGCGAAGTCAGTGTGAGAAAAGCATGAGCGACTGGTTGTTCGACCTGGGCAATTCGCGTTTCAAGTTTGCCCCCTTGCATGGCGACCGCGCCGGCGACGTCCAGGCCTGGGCGCACGGCGCCGAAGGCATGGCCGGGCAACCGCCGCACAGCCTGCCCAGTGGTGAAACCGCGTTTGTCGCCAGCGTCGCCGCGCCGTCGCTGACCAGCGCCATGCTGGATCAGCTGCAGCGCCGCTTCGAGCACGTGCATGTGGTGCGCACCAGCGCCCAGTGTGCAGGCGTACGCATTGCCTACGCAAAGCCGGAAAAATTCGGTGTCGACCGTTTCCTGGCCCTGCTTGCCGCCGCCAAGGCGCAACGGCCGGTGCTGGTGGTCGGTGTCGGCACTGCCCTGACCATCGACCTGCTTGATGCCGATGGACAACATCACGGCGGGCGCATTTCCGCCTCGCCGACCACCATGCGCGAGGCATTGCACGCGCGCGCGGTGCAGCTGCCGGCCAGCGGTGGTGACTACAGCGAATTCGCCAACGACACCGCTGATGCGTTGGCGTCCGGCTGCGATGGTGCTGCCGTTGCATTGGTCGAACGCAGTGCCCGCCAGGCGCAGGCGCTGCTGGGCGTGATGCCGTCGCTGCTGGTGCATGGCGGTGGCGCGCCCGCGCTGATGCCGCTGCTGGACGGCGCCGACTACCACCCGTCGCTGGTGCTGGATGGCCTCGCCCGCTGGGCGGTGCACCAGCCCGCAGGCTAGTATCGGCGCATGCTGACCCGTGCCCTGATCGTCGTGCTGGCGATCCTCAATCTTGGTGTCGCCACCTGGTGGCTGCTGCGCGATGAGCCCGCGCGCGCGCCGTTGCCGCCGCACCCGACCGGCGTGGCCGAACTGCGTTGGCTGCCCGGCGGGACCGATGCGGCCGTGGCCGCACAGGCCTCGGCAGCGGCACCCACAGAAGCATTGGTGGAGCGTGAGGCCGCGCCGGCTACCGCAGTGGCCGCTGCGCCTGCGCCGGCACCGGCGATACCCCCAGCATCCAGCAAGCCGGCCGAACCGGTCGCCGCCATCGCCAAGCCAGCGCTGGAACCGGTGGCCGAGAAGCCCGCAGCCCCGGCCGCAACGCCGCGCTGCCTGGCACTGGGCCCGTTCGCCGACCGTGCCGCCGCCACCGCCGCACAAGGCCGTGCCGGCACCCTGCTGAGCCAGGTGCGCCTGCGCGAGCAGCCCGCCGCCAGTGGCAGCGCCCGTTACCGCGTGCTGCTGCCCGCCGCCGCCAACCGTGATGACGCGCAGGCCACGGTCAAGCGCATCGTCGCCGCCGGGCTGAGCGACTACTACATCATCAGCCAGGGCGAAGAGACCAACGCCATTGCACTGGGCCAGTACCGCAACCGCGAGGGCGCCGAACGGCGCATGGCCGCGGTACAGGCCGCTGGCTTCCAGCCGCGGCTGGTCGCCAGTGGTGATGCCGGCCAATGGTGGCTGGAAGGGCAGCTGGCGGCTGCCGCCGAACCGGCCCAGGCGCAGCAGCGCAGCGGCGCCGCGCAGCAACGGTCGCTGGAATGCACGCGACTGCGCTAGAATTCCCAAACCACGGCACTGCCGTCGGCGTTTCACCCCGTGCCGCTTTAGCTCAGTTGGTAGAGCAACTGTCTTGTAAACAGTAGGTCATCCGTTCGATTCGGATAAGCGGCACCATCTCCCGGCTAACTCCAATTGCCCCTTTGTTGCCTGGGGCAGTCTCGTGCCTGTGTGCCTACGCCGCATGCAGCTGCAGCTCCACGTATTCCGCCAATCCCCGACACGCCAGCAGTAGCCCTTCGCGCGTTCCGTCGCCGATCTGCTGCTCGTCGCCTCCATCCACCCGCACACGTTCGGCGGCGTGGAATATTTCCAGCAAGGTGGTCAGCCCGGTAGCTGCACGGTCGGCGCGTGCCATGGCCATGCCCTGGCTGGGTGTCAGCGTTGGTCCGCGCCACGGCTGACCGTCGGCACCATCGCCGCTGCGGATGCGCTGCAGGCAGCCTTGCAACGTGATCGAGTCCGGGACATCGACGGCGGAGGCGAACGCGGCTTCCAGTGGCTGCGCGAGCTCGGGGGGTAGGCGTTCGGCGGCGTCGCCCAGCGTGGCGGTCAGGTAGGGATAGTCAGGAGCGGACATGTGGGCATCCTCGGGTGCAGCAGAGGCGCCACCGGCAGAGGGTGGCGGGCGATGCGTGGTTTCCAATCCGGCGCTTGATGAAACCGGCGGGCACAAGGCCCCCACGCACCGCCCGCCATAAGGCAGCAGACGGATTGCCAGCCGGCGCCGTTCAAGAAGCAGCGACGCCGGCTGGCAAGCGTAAATACATCAAGCACTCAGGGTTGGAAGCCCCGGCCATCCGTTGTCGATGGCAATTCATCATGCGCACGCAGAATCACGCGCTGCCAGTCGATTATTCCGATGGCATCGCGCTGTTTGAAAGGAAGAGTGAATTATCGCAATTGGCTTGTCGTGGCCAATCACAAGACATAAACGACATTCTGCGCGGCGTGCTATTGGAGCCTGAAACAGGCCGTGGCGCCGCTATCGTGCGGCGCAAAGTCAACTCGGCGTGTCAAGCCAACTTAACCACGTCCCCAAGCGATCGACTCAACCATCATACGCACCAGCTGGGCGATCAACGCTGCCCCGGATCACCCGGCACCAGGTGCCGCCACGGGAACACATCCTTGGCGAAATGGCTGACATAGCCCCCCGTCGCTGCCTGGATGACCATGAACGACAACCGTGGGCGCATGGCCTGCAGTGACTGCAGCTGTTCCAGCGTCAGCGCGCTGTTTCGCAGCCGAAAGGTGTGCACGGCGGCGAAGGCGTCGCTGGCGAACAAGCGCTCATAGGCCGCGAAAGGCGTGACCGCATCAATCTCGCGCGCGTCGGCCCAGACGAACTGCAGTTCCGTCGATTCACTGAAATCCAGCAGGCCCAACGTAGGCAGGTTGCGTGATGCGGCGAGGTTGTCGATGAAGCGCTGGGTGTCCGAGCCACCGCCGATATGCAGGCTGTGCAGGTGTGGCAGCGGCACCTCGAAGAACGCGGCGTCCGGTGCATTCGGCACCACCAGTTCGCTGAGGTGCGGCGCCCTGGAAACGAAGCGGGCGATCTCGCCGTCTTCTTCCATGATGGTGCCCGCGCGCTGCACCAGCGACATGTTGTGGTCGGCCGGTTCGGTCGGGGAGATCGACAACGAGCGCAGGCGCGGGAAACGCACGTCGCTGTCCAGCAGGGCAGTGAACTCCCACTCACGCGTGCCGTTGGCCCCTTCGTCCGGGCCGGTGAACGACAGCGACATGATCGCATCGGCCACGCGCTGATCGGACAGGCAGGCCAGCGTCCACGCGAATGGCTCCTCCCATGGGTTGCCGAAGAACTCCACGTGCAGGCCGCCGTAGAACGGCGCCACGGTCACCCGTTCCTGCAGCGCCGCCCACAGCGGGCCTGCCGGGTCCTGGATGTCCAGTTCATGCTCGGCCGCGCTGTCCAGATTGAACGCATGGATGCGTTGCTGCAGCGCCAGCAGCTGTTGCTGCGCGTGGTCGAAGGGCAGGGCGGTCATGTGTGTGTACCGGACGTCCGTGTGATGCCACCGATGATAGCGCTGGCCCGATTGCGGTGGTCTGCGACCGGTGATCGGTGGCTTGATGTTCCTCACGACAGAGCAACTCCGGCAGCCCCCATACTGGTGGCCACCGCACACCTCTTGCCAGGAAGTCGACCATGCGCCACCACCGCCTGTCGTTGACCATCGCGCTGCTCGCCAGCGCCTTCGCAGCTCCAGCAATGGCCGCTGTGCCGTTCTTCAACGCCAGCTGCCCGGGTGGCATCGACGTGCACGCCGACGATGGCGGGCCGGTCTACGTGCAGGGCCGCGAGACCACACTCAAGCGCTTCAACGATCGCTACTTCGAGGCGCGCGATGCCAACAGCGGCACCACGCTTTCGATCAGCACCGGCGACGACGGCACACCGCAGGTCAGCTACACCGGGCGCGGCGGCGCCAACGGTATCTGCCAGGTCAGCGGCGTCGGTTCCCCTGCGGCCGCAGAAGGGGGCAGGCAGCACCGGGATCAGGATCGCGATGACAATGCGGCGCTGCCACGGGAAGTGACCTGCGAATCCACCGATCAGCGCCAGGTGTCCTGCGACATGGACACGCGTGGCACTGTGGAGATCGTGCGCCAGCTCAGTCGTACCCGTTGCGAGCAGGGCAGCAGCTGGGGCCTGTCGCGGCATTCGGTGTGGGTCAACGGTGGTTGCCGTGCGACGTTCCGCAACATGTCCAAGGCCGCAGCCAACGCGCCAGCGGGCGATACCGCGCTCGGTGCGTGCAACGCGAGCAAAGGCGCACAGGGCACGCTGGTGACCCAGGTGCCGGTCGGAACCGATTACCAGGAACTGATCATCGATTATCCCGATGGACGTTTCCTGTGCATGATGCGCAACGACGGCCGGATGCAGAGCGTTACGCCGATCAAGCGGCGCTGAGTCTGTGTCCCATGATTTGCAGTCGGGTATGTGGCTGCTCGCGCGTGAATTGGCCTGCAGAAGCAGGCCAATGACGCTATCGCGTAGCTCCGTCAATCCTCGTGGGTGGGGCGGGACGGTTTGGCTGGGCCGACTGTGACTTTGCCGGACCCTCCGCCGCCGCCGCCATAGCTGCCGCCACTGATGGGCCCGGTGTAACCGCCGCCGCCGCCTCCGCCACCATTGCCATTCCCGCCGCCGCCGCGAGCGGGAGGGCTCGTCGTAATGGGTTCACGCGAAGTTCCATTCCAGTCCTGGCTATCGGTCATTTGGTAGGTCACGCAGTGGGACGCGTTGCAGATGATGACTTTGGATCCTGGTTGGATGTATTCCTGGTAGCTTCCAAAATTGTTCTTGTTCGTTACCTGCACGTATCTGGTCAAAAATGCTTTCGTCGCTGTATCCGGAAGTGGGATCTGTCCACGACACTGCGTGCAGGACGCTGGGCCGAATACGGATGAAGCGTTGCCGAAGGGCCAGGTTGCATGCGCGAATGGAAGTGCGACGACTGCTGCCAGGGCTGCGATTGCCGCAATAAGTATCTTTGTTTTCATATGATTAAGCCGTCTGTCTATTCTTGGTTCGTAGGATTATCAATCGAGAGTCATTCGCAGCATGATCGGTAGATTTCACTTGAGAGCTCTTGCGCGTTAATGATCTGCTCAGTCTGCATGCTGCTGGACAGGCGGCTTATCGATTCTGCGGAGTATTGGCTTGGATGCACGCGCTGCAGGGCCATCCAGTGGCCGAGACTCTTGGTGTAGGAGCGCTCGGCGACTATTCCTCTGTCATAGATGTTTGCGAGAGCTTCGATCGAATCCACGTTCCCTGAGGAAACAGATTCGCTTAGATATTCCACAGCGTTCCGGCGATAGTCGATCAGCCTGCTGGGATCTGACAAAACTTCAGTGAGATCGCCGATGGCAGTACGAGGGTTCTGGGCGTACATCAGTCTGGCTTCAATCGACCCTTGGGCGGCTGCCAGTGAAAGCCAGTTTTCTCCCGTGATGTCGGTCCGTTCGGCAATCGCCTTGCAGTTCTCGATTTCTTCTTCGATACGCCTCGAGAACTGCTCGGCAAGACCCATGGATGAGTACACCTTGTACTCACCGTCGTCGCCGGGATCGAGGGCGCGTTTGCAACTGGCAACCCTTGCGTGTATTTCGTAGCTTGCCTGGCTGTCGCCTGTTTTTGATCGCTGTACTCTCTCGTCGATGTAGCTTGTGGCATCTCCTTTGTACTCGGGGCTCTTGATGTCGATCAGGAACGCCTTGGGTCCCAATGCGATGTGCGTATTGACCGGCGCGGTGGATCGCTGTGCATCGGTCCTTGCAGTACGCGGATCGGCCATTTCATGGGTAGATGCCGCACCCTCCAACTCCAGAAGTGACGCGTGCCCTGCCGAGGAGGTGTCGGCGCCGGATACCGAGCAGGACGCCGTCAACACCGTGAGCGTGCCGATACACAAGCGCTTGCTGAGTGGCCTCGGGAAGCTGGGTGAGATTTTTCTTCGATTCAACGCAGGAACATCCTTGCCTCCAATTTGGGGCGAGCACCTTCGCTGCGCCGACGGGAAAGCGATAGAGCCGTATCCGTCAGTGTGGAGAACCCCATCACAGGCGGAAGAACTTCTGATCCACAAGGCCGGGGAAGCCCTACGCGCGGTTGCCCGTCGTCCCTTTGCGGCATGGCGGCGCCATCCCCTGCTGCACCGCCGCGAGTGGTGTCACATGCGTCTGGCTAGACTGTGCTTCTTTTTCGTTCGCAGGAGGCACCCATGGCCCATCATCCCGCCGTTACCCTGATCGGCGTCCCCACCGACATCGGGGCGGGCCATCGCGGCGCGCGGCTGGGGCCAGAAGCCCTGCGCGTGGCTGGCCTGCCTGAAGCACTGGAAGCGCGTGGCGTGGACGTGCGCGACCTCGGCAACCTGGACGGCCCGCGCAATCCGTGGACCGCGCCGGTGCAGGGCTACCGTCACCTGGACGAAGTGGTGGCGTGGAACCACGCGCTGATGGAAGCCAGCTACGCCGAGCTGCAGGCCGGGCGCATGCCGATCATGCTCGGCGGTGACCACTGCCTGGGCATTGGTTCGATCACTGCAGTCGCGCGCTGGTGCCGCGAGCAGGGCAAGGACCTGCGCGTGCTGTGGCTGGATGCGCATTCGGATTTCAACACCAGCGATGTGACCCCGTCGGGCAACATCCACGGCATGCCGGTGGCCTGCCTGTGCGGCCTCGGTCCGGATGCACTGACCAAGCTGGGCGGCACCTCGCCGGCCATCAAGCCTTCGCAGATGCACCAGATCGGCATCCGTTCGGTGGACCCGGAAGAGAAGCGCCTGATCAAGACCCACAAGGTCGATGTCTACGACATGCGCTACATCGACGAGAACGGCATGAAGCGCACCGTGGAAGCGGCGCTGGCCGGCATCGATGAGAACACCCACCTGCACGTCAGCTTCGATGTCGATTTCCTTGACCCGAGCATCGCCCCGGGCGTGGGCACCACCGTGCCGGGCGGGGTGAACTACCGCGAAGCGCAGCTGGTGATGGAGATGATCGCCGACAGCGGCCGCATGGGCTCGCTGGATATCGTCGAACTCAATCCGTTGCTGGACAACCACAACAGCACTGCCGAACTGGCCGTGGATCTGGTGGAAAGCCTGTTCGGAAAGTCGACCCTGATGCGCGACTGAGAGGGTCTTGCCTGAACGGTTGGACGAACCGTTCACACGCGCTCCACGCCCCTGCCGCCAGATTGCACCTCACGCGGCAGTGTTGGCTTCAACCAGCCTGCCGCCCCGATCAATACAACCGAACCCCGTGATTGAGCGGTGTAGCGGCAAACCCAAGGAGAAGCCCATGAAGCGCGTAGTTGCCCTGATGCTGTTGTCGATGTTCTCGGTGGCCCTGCTGGCCGGTTGCAACACCGTTGCCGGTGCCGGCAAGGACGTGCAGAAGGCTGGTGAGAAGGTTGAGGATGCTGCCAAGGGCAACTGAGCCTGAGGTGGTGCGCAGTACGGAAAAGGCCGGGATCTTCCCGGCCTTTTTTCATGCACGATTGCGGGGCGTGGATGCCGCGTGTGGATGCGTAGTGAACCATTCAAGCAGGTGAGCAGCGTTTTCATGGCTGGTTGACCGTGCTTCAACGTGCACTGCGCGATGCTGCAGCCACGGTAACAACGCCGTTGCATTCCAAGGAAGCCTCAGCAATGAACAAAGACATCATTTCCGGCAAGTGGTCCCAGCTCAAGGGCAAGGCCCAGGCGAAGTGGGGCGATCTGACCAATGACGATTTCGATGTGGCCGAGGGCAATGCCGAGTATCTCGCCGGCCGCCTGCAGGAGCGCTATGGCTGGGCCAAGGACCGCGCTGAGAAAGAGGTCCGCGATTTCCAGGACAGCGTGAGCAAGGACTATCCGGACTACAAGTAACCGGGCCACGCTCGCCCACCTTCTGCCCCCCACAGACAACGCCCGCGCCGGAAGGTGCGGGCGTTGCGCTGTGTGGCGATCAGCGCGCCGGCGGGTCGGGCACGTAGCGGTTGGGGAACGCCTGCGGCTGGCGGTCCAGGCGCGACGGCGAATCGAGCAGGATGCCGCGCGCGCGCAGGTTGCGGGCGCTGTCGTAGCGCAGCTGCAGTACCTGTGCCGGGCTGCGGGTGGCGCGTTCGAAATCGGTATCGCGCACCGAGGAACTCTCACGTGCACCATGGCCGGTGCCCAGCGCAGGTGCCTGCGACTTGGCCGAGTAACCTTCGATGCGGCTGGCACTGGCATCGGCGGCCGCCGAGGCTTCGGCGGCCTCTGGTGCCGGCCCGGCGCGATCACGCAGGATCGGCTGCGGACGCGGGTACCAGCGGCGCGCCTCTTCGAACACCGCTACGCCGACCACGCCGACGTTGTCGGGGCGGCCGGTGCGGCTGGCGTAGCTGCCGCTGGGGCTGCTGAAGACGAACTGGGCCACTTCATCCTGGGTCTTGCGCCAGCCGGTGATGTCGGCGCGCTGGCCGGGATTGAGCACGTAACCGGTCTGCGAGGGATCGGCATCTTCGCCGGAGATGGCGTTGACCCCGTCCACCGACAGCACCACCAGCACCCGGCGCGGGCTGTCGTTGTACAGGCGCACCGCATAGCGGTGGCCGCGCTCACCGGCCACCCAGCGCTGGCCGTCGGCCGGGTAGCTGCGCAGCTCGGTGCCGCGGTCGCGGTCGACCAGGGCCACGCGCACCGGGCCGTCCTGCGGCATCGGCGGGGGCAGCGGGGCCGGGCGGAAGCCGGCCAGGGGCAGGATCAGCAGCAGGGGCAGCAGGCGTTTCATCGGGCGTCTCCAGCGGGGTTGGGTGAATGAACGTGCCGGGGGCCCTGACGGGGTTGACCGTGCGCACGGTAAACTGGCTCCGTTCATAGAAGGTTTCCGTACGCAGTCATGACGACCCGAGTCCTTACCGGCATCACCCCCTCCGGCACGCCCCACCTGGGCAACTACGTTGGCGCCATCCGCCCGGCCATCGCGGCCAGCCGCGCGCCGGACATCGAGAGCTTCTTCTTCCTGGCCGATCTGCACAGCCTGATCAAGTCACAGGACCCGCAGCGCACCCAGCGCGCGACCCTGGAGATCGCTGCCAGCTGGCTGGCCTGCGGCCTGGACCCGGAGCACGTGTGGTTCTACCGCCAGAGCGACATCCGCGAGACCACCGAGCTGATGTGGTTCCTGACCGCCATCGCCAGCAAGGGCATCCTCAACCGCGCCCATGCCTACAAGGCGGCGGTGGACAAGAACCGTGAGGAAGGCCAGGACGAGGACGCAGGTGTCAGCGCCGGCCTGTTCATGTACCCGGTGCTGATGGCGGCCGACATCCTGATCTTCAAGGCCAACCAGGTGCCGGTGGGCCGTGACCAGATCCAGCACATCGAGATGGCGCGCGACTTCGCCCAGCGCTTCAACCATGTGTACGGCAAGGAGTATTTCCCGCTGCCGGACGTGGTGATCGACGAGCAGGTGGCAACGCTGGCGGGCCTGGATGGCCGCAAGATGAGCAAGAGTTACCACAACACCATTCCGCTGTTCGTGCCGCGCGAAGAGCTGAAGAAGCTGGTGTTCTCGATCCTGACCGACTCGCGTGCACCGGGCGAGCCGAAGGACACCGAAGGTTCGGCGCTGTTCCAGATGTACCAGGCATTCGCCACCCCGGAACAGACCGCCGCATTCGCCAAGGCCTTCGCCGACGGCATCAGCTGGGGCGATGCCAAGCAGCAGCTGTTCGAGCGCATCGACAGCGAGTTGTCGCCGCTGCGCGAGCGCTACAACGCGCTGATGGCCGAGCCGGAAAAGATCGAAGCGCTGCTCAAGCGCCGTGGCCAGCAGCTGCGTGAGCAGCTGGCGGCACCGCTGCTGGAAGAGCTGCGCCATGCGGTGGGCCTGCGTGATCTGTCCGATGCCGGCGACATCGCCAGCGAAGATGCCGGTGAAGCCCGCGCCGCACCGCCGCTGTTCAAGCAGTACCGCGAGAAGGATGGCCGTTTCTACTTCAAGCTGACCGCAGGTGACGGCACGCTGCTGATCCAGAGCGAAGGCTTCGACTCGCCGCGCGATGCCGGCCAGCTGATCGCCGTGCTGAAGCAGGCCGAGCAGGGCGACCAGCTGCAGAGCGATCTGTTCAAGCTGGAAGCCGAGGTCGATGCGGTGCTGGCGGCGTTGGCCGTGCTGCGCGAAGCGGCCTGACCTGCACCACCTTTGTAGAGCCGAGCCCACGCTCGGCTTGGCGGAAAAGCAGCCGAGCATCGGCTCGGCTCTACAGTGCATTGCAGCCATGGCATGATGTCCGCGCGCCTCCGGCGCGATGACATGGAGTCTGCGATGGCCTGGTTGTCGCTGCTGCTGTTCCTGCCCTGGTTCATTCTGCTGGGCAGCCTGTACTGGCTGTTCCCGCGACAGCCGCGTACCGCGCGGCGGCGCCTGTTCGATGGCGCCACCCTGGCGCTTGCGCTCGCCCTGAGCATCGTGGCGATGCTGTGGGGCCACCACATCGGTCTGGTTCAGCCGGGCGCCGGACCGATCTGGCCACAGGTGCTGGCGGTGCTGTATGCCTATGGCGCGTTCCTGGCGGTGCTGGTGATGGCCCTGTTGCTGCGCCCGCGGTTCGCATTGCGCTGAGGCTGATTGGTAGTGCCGGCCGCTGGCCGGCAATTGCATTCACCATAGCCCCCACGGGGTTACCGGCCAGCGGCCGGCACCATCCGACCAAAGCCGCATCGATCACGCCATGCCGGCGCGCCTACCATGGGCCTCTGTTCCCGATCCTGCCAGGTGCGCGTCGATGACCGCCGATCCCAGCATCCACACCATCGATACCGGTTTCCAACGGCCTGATTTCGATGCCGCCTACCTGATCATCGAAAACGGCCGTGCCGCGTTCGTCGACTGTGGTACCGGCCTGTCGGTGCCGGCGATGCTGCAGGCCTTGACCGACAACGGGCTGGGCGTGGAGGCGGTGGACTGGCTGCTGCTGACCCACGTGCATCTGGATCATGCCGGCGGCGCTGGCCTGCTGATGCGGCAGCTGCCGAATGCGCGTGCGGTGCTGCATCCGCGCGGCGCGCCGCACATGATCGATCCGACCCGGCTGATCGCCGGTGCCACCGCCGTCTATGGTGCCGAGGAAATCGCGCGCAGCTATGGCCGCATCGAAGCGATTCCCGAGCATCGCGTGGTGGTGGCTGACGACGGCCAGCGCATCGACCTGGCAGGCCGCGAGCTGGTGCTGTTGCATACCCCGGGCCACGCGCTGCACCACTACTGCGTGTGGGATGCGCGCAGCCGCAGCTGGTTCACCGGCGATACCTTCGGTATCTCCTACCGCGAACTGGACAGTGCGCAGGGCGCTTTCATCTTCCCCACCTCATCGCCGGTGCAGTTCGATCCGGAAGCGATGAAGGCGTCGATCCAGCGCATGCTCGGCTACGCACCGCAGGCGATGTACCTGACCCACTACGGTCGTGTTGAACAGGTCGAAAAGCTGGCTGAGGATCTGTTCGAACAGATCGATGCGATGGCGGCAATCGGCCGCCAGTGCGACGGCCGTCCCGACCGTCATCGCTGCCTGCTGGCCGCGCTGCAGGCGCTGTACCTGGAGCGTGCACAGCAGCATGGCTGCGCACTGGACCTGGCTGCGGTAACCGAGGTGCTGGCGATGGATATCGAACTCAACGCACAGGGCCTGGCCTGCTGGCTGGACCGCGCGTCGCGGTAGATCCACGCCACGCGTGAATGACGCGCGCCCAGGCTGCGCCGCGATGTCACGACCACGTTACACTCTGGTGACTTCCAAGCTAGCCGTGGTACTGCCGTGAACCCGATGCGCGTGTTGCTGCTGTCGTCCTGCCTGTTCGTCGGTGGCCTGGCCCATGCGGCCAATGACCTGCCCGGCGGCGGCATCGATCCGCAGGCGCTGTCGCGTCATGTGCGCGTGCTGGCATCGGACGAATTCGAAGGCCGGGCACCGGCCACCGAAGGCGAAGAACGCACCGTGCAGTACCTGATCGAGCAGTTCCGCGGCTACGGGCTGCAGCCGGGTGGTGTGGATGGCAGCTGGGTGCAGCCGGTGCCGCTGGTGCGCGCGCAGCTGGATGGCCCGGCCAAGGCCAGTCTCGCCCTGAAGGGCGGCAAGCGTGCGCTGGCCAATGGCGTGGACGTGACCCTGCAGAGCCTGCAGCCGCGCAAGCGCGTGCAGATCAAGGATGCGCCGTTGGTGTTCGTCGGCTACGGCATCGACGCGCCCGAGCGCCACTGGAACGACTACAAGGACGTGGACCTGCACGGCAAGATCGCCGTGATGCTGATCAACGACGCCGATTTCGAGGCCGATGCGCCGGGTGCGTTCGATGGCAAGGCGGTGACCTACTACGGCCGCTGGACCTACAAGTTCGAGGAAGCCGCACGCCGTGGTGCCGAAGGCGTGCTGATCGTGCACGAAACCGCACCGGCCGCCTACGGCTGGGCCACGGTGAAGAGTTCGGGCACCTCGCCGCTGTTCGATATCGAGCGCGGCCAGGCCGAAGCGATGGCCCAGCACACGCCGCTGCGTGGCTGGATGCAGCGTGAGCTGGCCGAACAGATCTTCGCCGACGCCGGCCTGGATTTCGATGCCGAGAAGCGCAAGGCGATGAGCGCGGACTTCCGTCCGGTCGCGCTGGACAACGCCAAGCTGAGCGTCGATTTCGCGCTCAAGCGCGAGCAGGTGGTTACCCGCAACGTGGTGGCCAAGCTGCCCGGCGGCGAGCACGCCGATGAGGCGGTGATCTTCTCCGCACATTGGGATGCCTTCGGTATCGGCCAGGCCGATGCCAAGGGCGACCGCATCCGCCGCGGTGCGATCGACAACGCCACCGGTGTGGCCACCGTGCTGGAACTGGGCCGTGTGTTCGCCGCTGGCCCGCAGCCGCAGCGCACCCTGTACTTCGTCGCCCTGACGGCCGAAGAGAAGGGCCTGCTGGGCGCCAGCTACTACGCCGCGCACCCGCTGGCGCCGCTGGACAAGACCGCTGCGGTACTGAACATCGAGATGTTCAGCCCGGATGGTGCCACCCGTGACATCGCGTCGTGGGGCAAGGGCCGGGTGTCGCTGGAAGGCGACCTGGAACGCGTGGCCAAGGCCCGTGGCCGCAGCTACAGCCCGGATCCGAACCTGGAAGCCGGCTTCTTCTACCGTGCCGACCACTTCGCCTTCGCCCGCCTGGGCGTGCCGGCGATCACCATCGGCCCGGGCCTGGACAAGCTGGACGGCGGTGTCGACGCTGGCCGCGCGCTGCGCGAAAAGTACTTCGCCGACTGCTACCACCAGGCCTGCGATGCGTGGACGCCGAGCTGGGATCCGGCGGGTCACGCAGCCGATACCCTGCTGGTCTACGATCTGGGCGTCGAGCTCGCCAACAGCCGTCGCTGGCCGCAGTGGGAAAAGGAATCGGAATTCCACGGTGCCCGCGAGAAGAGCGAAGCCGCCCGCCGGTAAGCGCACGGCAATGCCGGCCTCTGCTGGCCGGCAACCTCTGAACGCAAGGCAATGCAGGCCGCTGGCCGACAACCTCTGAACGCACGGGTAGTGCCGGCCGCTGGCCGGCAAGCTCATGAACCTTCCGAAGGGATGCGCAGGTGCCGGCCAGCGGCCGGCATTACCACGTCTTCCGCAGCAGCTTCCAGGCGCCCCAGCCGGCGGCCACAAGCGCGGCCAGATAGCAGGCCACCATCATGCGCAGGCCGGCCACCGGTGCAGGATTGCTACCCCGGCTCAGACGCAGATGCAGGGAGCTGGCACCGCTGCCCAGATCCGCTGCCAGCTGCAGCACCAGCGCAGCGCAGAACGCCAGCAGGGCAATGCCGAAGCCGATACGTGGCCAACTCGCCTGGGCGCCGGGCCGGCGGATCAGCCATGCCAGCAGGGTTGCTGCGCCCAGACCCAGTGCAAGCCACACCAGCGGCGTGGCAGGAGAAGCGGCGGCCACCGGCATTGCACCGGTGGCCGCGATCACTACGGCGCGCTTACTTGCGGGTGCCGTCGAGCCAGTTGGGGCCCTTGTTGGTGAGGAAGAATACATAGACCACCAACGATACCGCGATCGTCGCGGTGACGTAGATGGCGAACCAGTCCACGTGGCCGGTCTTCAACGCGCCCTGGTACAGCAGCGGCGCGGTGCCGCCGAACAGCGAGTTGGCCAATGCATAGCCGAAGCCCACGCCCAGCGCACGGATGTGGGTGGGGAACAGCTCTGCCTTCACCACGGCATTGATGGAGGTGTAGCCGGTGAGGATGACAAAGCCCAGTGCCAGGGTGAGGAAGGCGAGGGTGGCATCGTGCTGGTGCGGCAGCTGGGTGATCAGGTACCAGCTGTACAGCACGCCGCCCACGCCGAAGAACACCAGCAGGCTCTTGCGGCCGATGATGTCAGACAGCCAGCCGCCCACCGGCTGCAACACCATCAGGAAGGCCAGCACACCCAGGTTGATCAGCGTGCCGGTCATCGGATCGTTGCCGGCGAACGCACTCTGGATCATCTTCGGGCCGTTCACCGAGTAGGTGTAGAAGGCGATGGTGCCACCGGCGGTGATCAGGAAGCACAGCAGCAGCGGACGCCACTGGTGCACGAACAGTTCGTACATCGAGCCGGACTTCTTGTCCTTGCCCTCGCGCG
Source organism: Stenotrophomonas lactitubi (assembly GCF_002803515.1). Classification (NCBI taxonomy): domain Bacteria; kingdom Pseudomonadati; phylum Pseudomonadota; class Gammaproteobacteria; order Lysobacterales; family Lysobacteraceae; genus Stenotrophomonas; species Stenotrophomonas lactitubi. The sequence continues at coordinate 385,386 of NZ_PHQX01000002.1, forward strand.
CGGCTTCGATGGAGGATTCCGACAGCGATTCGTCCATGCCACGGCGCAGCCAGAACACCACCACGGCGGCGATGCCACCGATGCCGAAGGCGATGCGCCAGCCCCACTCTGAGATTTCCGGCTTGGCCCAGAACGTCAGCATCACGAACAGGGTCAGCTGGGCCAGCACATGGCCGCCCACCAGGGTGACGTAGTGGAACGAGGACAGGAAGCCGCGGCGGCCGGGAATGGCGGCCTCGGACATGTACGTGGCGCTGGCACCGTACTCGCCACCGGTGGCGAAGCCCTGCAGCAGACGCGCGAACAGCAGGATGATCGCCGCCCAGATGCCGATGCTGGCAGCGGTGGGGGTGATGGCGATGATGAACGAGCAGAAGGCCATCAGCGTGACCGACACGGTCAACGCCAGGCGACGGCCATGACGGTCGGCGAAGCGGCCGAAGAACCACGCGCCGATCGGGCGCATCAGGAACGTCGCGGCGAAGATCGCCCACACGTACATGGTGGAGTTCTTGTCTTCAGGCGAGAAGAACTGCGATTCGAAGTACACGGCGAACACCGAGTACACGTAGACGTCGTACCACTCCACCAGGTTGCCGGCGGAGCCTTTGAGGGTGTTGGAGATGGAACGCCGCAGGGCGGCGCCATCGCTGGCGGGTACGGCGGGTTGGGACGTGGTGCTCATCTGGGTGGGAATCCTCGATGCGGTGCGTCCATGCGGGAAAGATCGGTGCCAGGGGCGCGCAGTGCGCTGCCGGCCAGCCTCCTGGGTACTGCGTCCCACGTCAACGCCGGGTGCCGGAAGGGCGGGCGGGACATGGATGGATGACAGCGTGCCACCACATGGGCTGCCGGACCATAACCAAAACGTCCTAAAATCCGTTTTCCCCCGGCTCCCTGGTGTGTCATGTCGGCTCCCCCCGTTCCGTCTGCGGCTGCCCCCCGGGGTGGCCTTGTCGCGTTGGCGCTGCTGCTGGTCTACGTGGTCTGGGGCTCGACCTACCTGGGTATCGCCAAGGCCCTGCATGGCGGCGCGCTGCCGCTGACGATGGTCTCCGGCAGCCGGTTCATCATTGCCGGCGGCGTGATGTACCTGGCACTGCGCCTGTTCTGGAAGATGCCGCGGCCGAGCCTGCGGCAGTGGCGCAACCTGGCCATCATGGGCGTGACCATGCTGGTGCTGGGCAACGGCATGGTGGTGCTGGCCGAGCGCGAGGTGTCATCCGGCCTGGCCGCCACGGCGGTGGCCTCGGTGCCGCTGTGGATGGCGTTGTTCTCGGCCCTGCGTGGCCAGCACGCCAGCAAGGGTGAATGGCTGGGCATCGCCGTCGGCTTCGTCGGCGTGGTCTGGCTCAACGCGGGCAGCAGCCTGACTGCCTCGCCCACCGGGCTGGTGCTGCTGCTGATCGCACCGGTCGGGTGGGCGTTCGGCTCGGTGTGGGCACGCGGGCAGGACCTGCCGGGCCCGTTCATGACGGCCGCCGGGCAGATGATCTGCGGTGGTGTGCTGCTGGTGCTGATCGGCCTGGTCGTCGGCGAGCGCCCAACCACGCTGCCCGATACCGGTGGCCTGCTGGCGATGGCCTACCTGTGCGTGTTCGGTTCGATCGTGGCGTTCACCGCCTACGTCTGGCTGCTGCAGAACGTACGCCCGGCGCTGGCCGGCAGCTATGCCTACGTCAATCCGGTGATCGCGGTGCTGCTGGGTGCGGCGTTGAACGGCGAACGTTTCGGCTGGCGCGACTTCCTGGCCATGGCAGTGATACTTCTGGGTGTGGTGGTACTGACGATGGCAAGGACACGCAAGCGATGAGCATGGACGAGAAAGAACAACGCCGCGGCCTGCTGGTCACCGCGTCCACCTTCGTGCTGTGGGGGCTGGTGCCGGTCTACTGGCACCTGCTGAACGAGGTGCCGTCGTTCCAGATCATCGCCCACCGCATCATCTGGAGCACGGTGCTGGTGGTGGCCTGGCTGCTGATCGCCTCGCGGCTGGGCTGGTGGAAGAAGATCGCCGCGCAACCGCGCGCGCTGCCGATCCTGGCGGTATCGAGCCTGACCATCGCCTTCAACTGGGGCCTGTACATCTGGGCGGTCAACGCCGGTCACGTGATCGAGACCAGCCTGGGTTACTTCATCAACCCGCTGGTGAACGTGCTGCTGGGCGTGCTGGTGCTGAAAGAGCGCCTGCGCCGCGTGCAGTGGGTGGCGGTGGCCATCGCTGCGGTGGGCGTGGCCTGGTTGACCATCGATGCGGGTACGCCGCCGTGGATCGCGCTGGGCCTGGCCTGCTCGTTCGGCCTGTACGGCCTGCTGCGCAAGCTGGTGTCAGTCGATCCGGTGGCGGGGCTGGGGGTGGAAAGCCTGTATCTGTTCCTGCCGGCGCTGGGCTTTGCGCTGTGGGCCGAGAACGGCCATGGCGGCGGCTTCTTCGGTGGCTGGGGCTGGGGCAACGATCTGCTGTTGATCTTCGGTGGCGTGGTCACGGCGGTGCCGCTGATCGGTTTCGCCTACGGGGTGAAGCGGATTCCGCTGTCGCTGGTTGGCATCCTGCAGTACATCGCACCGAGCCTGCAGCTGCTGCTGGGCGTGTTCTTCTTCCACGAGGCCTTCGACACCGGCAAGGCGATTGGTTTTGCGGCGATCTGGGCCGGGTTGATCCTGTTCGTCGCAGACAACGTGCGTGCGATGCGCGCCGCCAAGCGGTAGCGGTAGCGCCGGGCCATGCCCGGCGAACCTATGGGTCAGAGCCCTTCGCGGAGCGAAGGGGTCCGACCCCGCAAAAAAAGAACGGCGCCCCGAGGGGCGCCGTTCTGCTTCCATCCACGGCCAGGAGAGAGTTGGCCGGGGCGGGAACGCGGTTGCAGGCTTAGAAGCGCTGCTGGTACTTCATGTACATGAAACGACCGATATCGAAGCCACCGTAGTAGGTGAAGCTGCTGTTCGGCTGGCTGTACATGATCGGACCCTGGTGGTCGAACACGTTGTTCAGGCCCAGCGACACGGTGCCATCCCACGGCAGGCTGTAACGCACCTGCAGGTCGTGGAAGGTGTTGGAACCCACCTTGCGGCTCGGCTGTGCATCGGTATACGGCGAAACGAAGTCGGCCATGTTGCAGTCCGGGCCACCGCCCAGATCGTACGAGCAGGCTTCCTTCATGCCCGAGTAATAACGGGCGGTCCAGCCGATGCCCAGGTTGCCGTACTGCCAATCCAGGTTGACGGTCGAACGCACGCGGAAGTCACCCGCCCAGCCCACGCGCTGCTCCACCGGGGTGGTGGCGGCGCTGTCGTTGCGCTGCTCCAGGTAGTCGGTGTAGGTGGTGTTCCAGTTGATGGCGAACTTGCCGTACGCGGTTTCCGGCAGGCGGTAACGCACGCCGATGTCATAGCCGGCGGTTTCGCGGTAGCCGGCGTTGACCAGCGAGCGATCCAGCGCCGAGACCTGGCCACGGGTGGCCGCAGCGGTGGAACGGGTGAAGCGACCGCAGGCCGAATCCACGCCCTGCACGTAGCACTGGTTGAGGATGTCGGTGGCCGACTCGCCGACGATGGCGTTGTCGATGCGGATCTTCCACCAGTCCAGGCTGACGTCCAGGCCCTGCACGAATTCCGGGCTGTAGACCAGGCCGACGGTCCAGGTCTTGGCGGTTTCCGGCTTCAGTTCCGGGTTGGAACCTGAGTTGAAATCGGAGGTGGCCTGCTGGCCCGGGCGGTTGGCAAGGTTACCGTCCGAACCGGTCTGCTGACGGAAGTTGGCGGGCACGTTCAGCGCCTGGCAGCGTGCTGCCACGGTCGGGCTGCTGGCGGCGATGCCGAACTTCGTATCGCACGGGTCGGTGAACGAATCGCGGCTGGAAACCGCGCCGCCGTAGAGATCGTCCACGGTGGGTGCACGGAAGCCGGTGCCGTAGGTGGCGCGCACCAGCAGGCTGTCGATCGGCTTCCACTTCAGGCCGAACTTGCTGTTGGTGGTCGAACCGAAGGTGTTGTAGTCGGTGTAGCGACCGGCCAGGTCCAGCGACAGCTCGCGGGCGAAGGCCATGTCGGCCAGCAGCGGCACCTGCATTTCCAGGTAGACCTCGTTGAGCGAGTAATCGCCACGGGTCGGCTGGCCGGTGGTACCGGCGATCTGGCCCTTCTGCACCATCAGGTCCGGGGTGTAGCTGGCTTCTTCGCTGCGGTGCTCGAAGCCCATCGCACCCATGATGTCACCGGCCGGCAGGGTGAACAGCGAGCCGGAGATGTTGGCGCTGGCGACCTTGGTGGTGCTGCGCATCTTGTCGACGAAGCGGGTGAACAGGTAGTCCTGCACGTCCTGGTTGCCCAGCGAGCCCGGGCCGGTGTAGCCCATCGGTGCAGCGGGATTCCACGGCACGCAGCCGGCGATCACCGCACCCGGCGTACCGCAGCGGGCAACGCCGCCGTCCATGAAGGACGGGCCGACGGCCAGGTTGACGTGCGGCTGGTACATGCTGCCGGTGCCAACGCGCTCGCCTTCATTGCGGTTGTACATGTAGCTGACGTTCCAGTCCCAGTAACGCGAACCGGTTTCGAAGCTGCCTTCCAGGCCGAGGCTGGCACGCTTGGTTTCCAGCGTGTTCTCGGTACCGCGCGGCAGCTCTTCGGTGCGGTGCGAGAACAGCACGTCCTGGCCCCACTTGTTGAAGGTGCTGTCCTTGGACAGGGCAGCGCGGGTGCCGTTGCGCGACTGCGCAGCCGAGACCGAGTACGGGTAGCCGGCCAGGTGCTTGGTCGACTCGCGCTTGCTGTACAGCGCGTCGGCGACGATGCGCAGGTTGTCGGTGATCGAGAAGCCGCCGTTGGCGAACACCGAGGTGCGCTCCAGGCCGCTCAGCAGGCTCATGTTGGTCTTGGCGTTGGCGCCGTCGGCCGGGTTCGGCGTGTGGAAGTTGCCGGCGCTGCTTGGGTCGCCGCCCGGGCCGACGGTCAGCGGCTTGCCACCGACGGTGACGGTGCCCCACTGGGTGGTCGGGCTCAGCGCGTCGACGTCGTCGGCGTGGCGCGGGCCGCCCGGATAGCGGCTGAACTCGCGCGCATCGCCGAGGATCTCGTCTTCCTTGGTGCGCTCGGCGCCGACGCTGAACCAGCCGCGGTCGAAGGTCTTGCCGAAGGTGGCGCTGTAGGAGCGCTTCTGGCCGTCGCCTTCACCGTACTGGCCGACATAGACGCTGGCTTCGCCACCGTCGAAGTTCTTGCGGGTGATGATGTTGACCACGCCGGCGATGGCGTCCGAGCCGTACAGCGCCGAAGCGCCGTCGGTCAGCACTTCCACGCGCTCGACGATGGCGGACGGAATCGAGGCCAGGTCGGAATAGCCGCCGGCGCTGACGCCCATGCGGCGGCCGTCGATCAGCACCAGGCTGCGTTCCGGGCCGAGGTTGCGCAGGCTGACATACATGCCGCCGAAATCGCGCGAGGAGCTCAGCGAGGACGAACGGCTCAGGCTCGGTGCACCGGCTGCCGTGACGTCCTGCAGGATGTCGGCGACGTTGACGTAGCCCTTCTTCTCGATGTCGGCGCGGTTGATTGCCACCACCGGCTGCGCGGTCTCGACACTGGCCTGGCGGATGCGCGAGCCGGTGATCTCGATGCGGTCGAGGTTGGTGGGGGTATCGCCGGCTTCCTGTGCGAAGGCGGGCGTGGTGCAGCTGGCGGCCAGCGCGATGACGATCGCGTTGCGCAGCGGGGTGGTCTTCAGGGACATCCGTGAAATCTCGTGTTTCAGAAAAAACATGCGTCCGTTCTATGGACGCGTGGGGTGCTGCAAACCAACGTGGGGGCCGGATTCTAGAGTGTTTTCATTGGTAACTGTTTGTCCGCGCGCGCTGTAACGCCGCGAAAATGAATCGCAACCAACAATCCACAGGTGCACTGTGCGCAACGTCACGCGCGTTGTGTCTGCGATGGGCAGAGGCATCGATAGCGGCGGTGTTCGCGCAATCTGTAGCGATGCGAGTGCGCATGCATCCATCCACGCATGGCGTGGATCTACTGGATCCCGCACGCGCCACATCGGTAGATCCACGCCATGCGTGGATGGCCCCACAGTAGATCCACGCCATGCGTGGATAGCCGCACAGTAGATCCACGCCATGCGTGGATAGCCGCACAGTAGATCCACGCCATGCGTGGATAGCCCGCAGTAGATCCACGCCATGCGTGGATAGCCCGCAGTAGATCCACGCCATGCGTGGATGGCGCGCAAACAAAAAGGGACGGAGCCTTCGCTCCGTCCCCTGCGCAACGCTCATTCAATCAATGCCTGGTGCTCAGGTCTCGCGCAGCGCCGTGGTGATCGGCAGCCGTGCCGCGCGCAGCGCCGGGAACAATCCGCCCACCAGGCCGATACCCAGCGCCCACTTCAGTCCACTCCACAGCAGTTCCGGCGATACATGGAACTTGAACACCACCGCGCTGAAGTTGCTGCCGATGGTGGACACGCTGTAGCCGTTGAACAGCAGCCACGCCACCGCACACCCCAGCAGGCCACCGAGCAGGGCCAGCAGCATGGTTTCCAGCATCACCGCAGTCACCACCGGCAGGCCACGAAAGCCGATCGCACGCATCGTGGCGATCTCTCTCGCGCGCGTGGCCACGGCGGCATACATGGTGTTGAGCGCGCCGAACACCGCACCCACTGCCATGATGGTGCCGATCACCTTGCCGAGAATATCGATCAGCTTGGTCAGCCCGCCACCCTGCTTGCTGTAGTAGACGCGGGTGGTTTCCACGTCCAGCTTCAGGCGCGGATCGGCGGCGACGGCGGCCTTGAACTGCTCGAAGCCGGCCTTGCCATCGGTGCGCACGCTGATCGACTGCCAGGCACTGCGCTGGTAGGTGGTGGCCAGCGTGTCGGCGTCGGTCCACAGTTCCGAATCATGCGCATCGCCGGTAGCGAACACGCCCACCACCGTCCAGGTCTGGTTGCCCAGGGTGAGCGTCTTGCCAACGTCCATGTCGCGGAACTGGCTCTTCGCGCCCTGGCCGACCACGATCTCGCGCAGGCCGGCGGCGAACCGGCGGCCTTCGACGATCTTGACCTTGTCATGCACGGCCCACGCCTGCGGGCCGACGCCGCGGAATTGCGCGTTGACGTCGGTACCATCGGCCTTGGACACCAGGTTGACCACCTGCGACAGCTCCGGCGACAGCAGCGGCCGTCCCTGCGCATCGCGGGTGATGCCGGGCAGGGTGGACAGCGTAGGGACCTGTTCGCGGGTGATGACCGAGTTGGTCTCGGCCTGCGAACCGCCGCGCAGCACGATCGCGGTGGTGTCATCGCCGGTGTTGTTGAGCGTGGCCTGGAAGCCTTCACCCATCGCCAGCATCGCCACCAGCACGCCGACCACGCCGGCGATGCCGACCACGATCACCGAGGACGCACCCCAGCGTTGCGGCAGGCTGGCAATGCCGATGCGGGTGGCGGCCAGCGCCAGCCGTCCACTGCGGGTGAGCGCCAGCCACAACCCCACCAGCACCGCGATGGCCAGCACGCCGATCCACGGCAGGCCGATCCACACGGCCAGGCCGACGGCCAGCAACAGCACGGTCACCGCGTTTCCCAGCCACTTCTTGAGCTTGTTCATGTCGGTGTCCTCTTCAGCGGCCGGCGAGCGCGTCGACGATCTTCAGGCGCTTGGCACGCAGTGCAGGCAGCAGCCCGACCACGATGCCGATCACCACGATCAGGACGATGCCCACCAGCCAGGTCGGCGTCGGTACGTGCGGCGGCAGCATGCCCATGCTCTTCGGGCTGATGGCCGGCAGGATCAGCGCCGCCAGGCCCATGCCGAGCAGTCCACCGAGGCCGATCAGCAGCACCGATTCGACCATCACCAGGGTCAGCACCGTGCTGTCCTTGAAGCCCAGCGTCTTCAGTGTCGCCAGTTCCGGAACGCGCTCGCGCACCGCCTGCGCCATGGTGTTGCCGGTCAACAGCAGCAGTGTGAAGAACACCGCACCCATGATCGAGGTGACGATCATGCCGATGTCGGCGAACTGCTTGACGAACGCCTGCTGGAACGCCGACTCGGTCTGGGTCTTGGTTTCGTGGTCGGAGTTGGCCGAGATCGCATCGATGGCCTGCGCCACCCGCGAAGACTGATCCGGGTTGTCCAGCGTCACCGTGTACCAGCTCACCTGGTTCTTGATGTAGTCGTTGGACTCATCGAAGTATTTCCAGTTCATCATCAACTGGCGTTCTTCGTTGGCTGCCAACGCGCGATCCTTCGAGCGGTAGATGCCCTTCAGTTCCAGCGGCCAGTCGTTGCTGCCGCCGCGCGGGAAGATGGTGGCCTGCAGCGGGATGGTGTCGCCGACCTTCCAGCCGAACTGCTTGGCCAGCGTCTCGCCGACGATCGCGCCGGTGCGGGTCTGCTGCCAGTCCTGCAGCTGCGCCGGATCGATCTGCAGTTCGCGGTAGACATCGAAGTAGTTCGGCGCCACCGAGAAGTTGGGGAAGAAGTTCTTCGGGTCCTGGTAGATGCCGCCGAACCACATGCCGTAGGTGACATCGCGCACGCCGCTGACCTGGCGGATCTGCGTTTCCAGGCGGATCGGCAGCGATTGGGTGATCGACAAGCGCGAGGCTGTCACCAACCGGTTGGCGCCTTCCACACTGCCGCCGGAAGAGAACGCCACGCGTACCGAGTCGAGCATGCCGAACAGCAGGAACGCGGCCACCACCGACAACAGGGTCAACAGGGTGCGGGTGCGGCTGCGGAACAGCTGCGCCCAGACCAACGAGAAGTATTTCATCGCTGTGGCCTCCGTCAGTGGGCCAGCGGGGCGTCAGCCAGCTCGCCCTTGTCCAGGTGCACCGTGTGGGTGGCGTACTCGGCGGCCTTCGGGTCATGGGTGACCATGATGATGGTCTTGCCGTGTTCGCGGTTGAGCTGCTGCAGCAGGCCCAGGATCTCCTCGGCGGACTGGCGGTCGAGATCGCCGGTCGGTTCGTCGCAGATCAGGAAGGTCGGGTCGGAGACGATCGCGCGGGCGATCGCCACGCGCTGCTGCTGGCCGCCGGACAGTTCGTTGGGGCGATGGCTGCGGCGGTCGGCCAGGCCGACCAGAGTCAGCGCGATCTCGGCATTGCGCTTGCGCTGCGCCGCGCTGAGGTGGGTCAGCAGCAACGGCAGTTCCACGTTCTTCTGCGCGGTCAGCATCGGCATCAGGTTGTAGAACTGGAACACGAAGCCGACGTGATGGCTGCGCCACGTCGACAGCTGGCCGCCGCTCATCTGGTCGATGCGCTCGCCTTCGATGCTGATCTCGCCGCCCGTGGGGTTGTCCAGGCCGCCGATCAGGTTGAGCAGGGTGGTCTTGCCGGAACCGGACGGGCCCATCAGCGCGACGAAATCGCCGCTGGCGATATCCAGGTCGATGCCGTGCAGCACCTGCACCTTCTCGGGGCCACGCTGGTAGGTCTTGGTGATGTTGCGCAGTGAAACCAGGGTCGACATGGGTGGTTCTCCACGAAAGGCGGGAAACGGGGAAGCGCACCGGCGGAGGCCGCGGGCGTGCGTCGAGCGGTATTGCCGGCGGCGCCCGTCGGCGCCAGGCCGTTACTGCGCTTGTTTCTGTTGCACCTTGGCGCCATCGCGCAGGGTGTCCGGCGGGTTGACCACCACTGACTCTCCCGCGCTCACGCCCTTGAGGATCTGGCGGTCCTTGCCCATCGCTTGGCCGGCTTCGACCGTGCGCTGCTGGACGCGGTTCTCGTCGCCCAGCACGAAGGCCACCGACGCGCCCTCGCGCTGGACCACGGCACCGCCCGGCACGCGAACACCCTGCGGCTTGGTCGCCGCCTGTGGCTGCGCCTGTTCCAGGAAGCTGACCCGCACGCCCATCTCCGGCACGATGCGCGGGTCTTTCACTTTCAGTGCCACCCGCACCTTCACCGTGGCCTTGCCGCGATCAGCGGTGGGAATGATGGCGATCACCTCGGCCGGGATCTTCCAGTCCGGGTACGCGTTGAGCGTGGCTTCCACCGGCATCTTCGGTTGCACGCGGCCGATGAAGGCTTCACCGACCTCGACTTCGATCTCCAGCGATTCCATGTCGACGATGGTGCCGATGCCGGTACGGGTGAAGCCACCGCCGGCCGACAGCGGCGAGACGATCTCACCGGGCTGCGCGGCCTTGGCGGTGACCACGCCGGAGAACGGCGCGCGTACGATGTTGTTGTCCACGCCGAGGTCGGCGATGGACAGCTGGTCGTTGGCAACCTTGACGTTGCGTCGTGCGGTTTCCAGCTGCGCACGCAGGCTGTCACGTTGGGCCACAGCCTGGTCGTACTGTGAGCGCGAGACCAGCTGCTGGCCGACCAGTGCCTGCAGGCGGCTGGCCTCGGCGGCGGCCTGCTTCTGCTGGGCTTCCAGGCCGGCCACCTGGCTGCGCGCGGACTGCAGCTGCGAGGCATACAGGCTGCGCTGCGCGTCGGCATCGATCGGGTCCAGGGTGGCCATGATCTGCCCCTGTTCCACCCGCATGCCTTCTTCGATCATCACCTCGCGCACCTTGCCGGTGATCTTGGCCGACACCGTGGCCATGCGCCGGGCGACAACGTAGCCGCTGGCATCGAGTACCGAGCTGCTGGCGCTGCCCTGCTGGATGGCCACGGCCGGCGCGGTGTCCACTTCCACGGTGGGCGCGCGGCCGAACAGTGCGAACGCACCGCCGGCCAGCAGCACGATGATCACGACCACGGCGATCCACAGCCAGCGGCGGCCACCACTGCCGCCACTGGAGGCCGGCGGCGGCGATTTGCGGTCAATACGGAGTTCCTTCAACAGCTCGGCAGAAGCGTTCATTCGTTCCATCACAGGCGTTCGGGCGGGTGTGACCGGAAGGGCAGGCAGCGGCGGTTCCGGCGGTGGAGCGTGCGGCACAGCATGAAGGCAGGTGCATCGGCGATGGCAGTGACAGCTGTCATCCGATGTCATTGACGGCGGCAACTGCGAAATGTGACCACGGCGGCACAGGATGGCAACGTCCCCGCTACCGGTACTGCCCATGGATCCGATCGCTCCGTCGCTGGCCCGCCTGCAGCAGGTGCAGGTGCGTTACCGCGACCATACCGCCCTGCACGGCATCGACCTGCAGGTCCGCGCTGGCCAGGTACTGGCCCTGCTGGGCCGCAACGGTGCCGGCAAGAGTACCGCGATCAGCGTGTTGTTGGGCCTGCGTCGCGCCGACGCCGGCCAGGTCGAGCTGCTGGGCGGTGATCCGCAGCAACGCGATCATCGGCTCGGCCTCGGCGTGATGCTGCAGAGCACCAGCCTGCCGCCGATGCTGCAGGTGGATGAACTGGTGGCGCAGGCCAGTGCCTGCTATCCGGATCCGCTGCCGCTGGGCGACGTACTGCAGCGTGTGGGCCTGCAGGACCTTGCCCGGCGTCGCTATGGCCAGCTGTCCGGCGGGCAGCAGCGCTGCGTGCAGTTCGCCATTGCCATCTGCGGCCGCCCGCGCGTGCTGTTCCTCGATGAGCCCACCACCGGCCTGGACATCCAGGCGCGGCAGGCGATGTGGCAGGCGATCCGGCAGCTGGTGGCCGAAGGCTGCGGTGTGCTGCTGACCACCCACTACCTGGAAGAAGCCGAGGCGCTGGCGCAACGGGTGGTGGTGCTGGAGCAGGGCAGGGTAGTGGCCGATGCGCCGCTGTCCGAACTGCGCCTGGCCGACCGCCCGCGACGCATCCGCTGCCGCAGCACGCTGGCCGCCGATGAGGTGCAGCACTGGCCCGGCGTCCAGCAGGTGCAGCGCGATGGCGAACATCTGCAGGTGCTGGCCAGCCCGGCCGAGCCGGTGGTGGCGCGCCTGCTGGCCGCCGATGCGCAGCTGCGAGAACTGGAAGTACAGGGCGCGGCACTGGCCGACGCCTTCCTCGACCTGACCCGGGAGGCCGCATGAACACCTTGACCCGTCTCACCGCCGCCGGTGCCGCGCCCTCGGTCTGGCGTGCCCTGCGTCCGTATCGCGCCGAACTGCTGGCCGAGCTGCGTCGCGCCTGGCGCTCGCCGTCGTTCGTGCTGCCCTCGTTGTTGTTCCCGGTGCTGTTCTACCTGTTGTTCGGCGTACTGCTGGGCCGTGGCCACGCGCCGGTTTATCTGCTGGCGACTTATTGCGTGTTCGGCGCGATGGCGCCCTCGCTGTTTGGCTTCGGCGTGCAGCTGGCGCTGGACCGCGAAGGTGGTCTGCTGACCCTCAAGCGCGCACTGCCGCTGCCTGCCGCAGCGCCGCTGCTGGCGCGGCTGGCAATGGCCCTGCTGTTCGCGGTGCTGATCGCCGCGATGCTGATGGCGGTGGCGTGCCTCTTCGGCGGCGTGCAGCTGCAGGCGGTGCAGGTACTGCAGCTGCTGGTCGTGGCGGCGTTTGCGGCATTGCCGCTGGGGTCGATCGGCCTGCTGATCGGCAGCCATGTCGGCGCCAGCGCGGCACCGGCCATCGTCAACCTGGTCTACCTGCCGCTGGCACTGTTGTCGGGGCTGTGGCTACCGTTGTCGGCGTTGCCGACGGTGTTTTCGACGATGGCGCCGCTGTGGCCGACCTGGCACTTGGCGCAGCTGGCCCTGCCCATTCTTGGCCAGCCGGCACGTGGCGGCACCGTTGGCCATCTGCTGGTGTTGCTGGGTGTGAGTGCGGTCGCACTGCTGCTGGCGCGTCGCCGCCTGCGCCGGGTCGGCTGAACTGGCATGATCGGCAGCGATCGTCCCCGCCTGGAATCTTCCGTGCCACCGAGCTGGCTTGCGTCCCTGCTGCGCCCCGCACCGGATTCGGCGGTGGCCGAACTGCTGCGGCGGGGCAAGTCGCCCTGGAGTGGTGCGATCCATCTGCTGTGGTCGGTCTGGATCTTCCTCACCCCGGTGCTCGGCAATGGCTTCACGCTGCGCTGGTTGTTGCTGACGCTGGCCAGCTATCCGTTGTTCCTGCTGTTCTATGCCAAGGTGATGCTGGCGCCACGGCACCACGCCTGGCGCTACGCGCTGGCCATGATTGCGATGGCCCTTGTACTGCTGCCGTGGTATCCGTCGGGACTGAGCTACTTCGTGTTCGGCTGCGTGATGATCCGCATGAGCAGCCGCGGCGGTTGGTGGGTGTACCTGTTGCAGCTCACTGGCCTGAATCTCCTGTTCTGCAGCACCGCGCTCTACTTCGGTTATCCGTGGCAGGCCATGGTGTGGATGCCGGCGGTGTCGTTCATTGTCGGGCTGGTGGTGAACGTGGAGGCCTTGAGCCATCAGCGCGACGTCGCCCTTCAGCTGTCCCAGGATGAGGTGCGGCGCCTGGCGACCACCGCCGAGCGCGAGCGCATCGGCCGTGATCTGCATGACCTGCTGGGGCATACGCTGTCATTGATCACGCTGAAGCTGGAACTGGCGCGCAAGCTGTACGACCGCGATGACGCGCGTGCCCGGCAGGAAATCGGCGAGGCCGAGGACATTGCCCGCGAGGCGCTGGCACAGGTACGCAGTGCGGTCACCGGCATCCGCGCCAGCGACCTGGCCGGCGAACTGGCCTCGGCACGCCTGCTGCTGGAATGCCAACAGGTACACCTGCAGTACATGCCGCCGCCGCCGATGCCGGTGGAGGTAGAGCGTGGGCTGGCACTGGTGCTGCGCGAGGCGGCGACCAACATCGTGCGCCACGCGCAGGCGACCCGGGTGCAGGTGGATTTCATGCTTGAGGACCGACAGTTGGCGATGCAGATACGCGATGACGGCCGTGGCGGCGTGCAGGCCGAAGGCAATGGATTGTGTGGCATGCGTGAGCGGGCAGCGGCGCTGGGTGGCCAGTTGACGCTGCAGTCGCCGCGCGGGGAAGGCACGGTGCTGACCGTGCGCGTGCCCCTGGTGGCCGCGACTACGCCGCTGTCGCCGGCATCGCTGGCACAGGGAGGCGCGGCATGATCCGCATCCTGCTGGCCGAGGATCAGGCGATGGTGCGTGGCGCGCTGTCGGCGCTGCTGGGCTTGGAACCGGATATCGAGGTACTGGGCAGTGCAGCCGACGGCGAAGCCGCGTGGCGCATGCTGCAGCAGCTGCAGCCGGACATCCTGGTCACCGACATTGAAATGCCCGGGCTGAGCGGGCTGGAGCTGGCCCAGCGCATCGCCCGCCATGAACTGCCGATCAAAGTGGTGATCGTGACCACCTTCGCCCGCGCCGGTTTCCTGCGCCGTGCATTGGAAGCAGGCGTGCTGGGCTATCTGTTGAAGGATGCACCGGCCGAGAACCTGGCCGAGGCGCTGCGCAAGGTGAAGCAGGGCATCCGCGCGATCGACCCGCAGTTGGCGCTGGATGCGTGGTCGCAGGCCGATCCGCTGACCGACCGCGAGCGCCGCGTGCTGCGCCTGGCGGGCGAGGGCCGCACCGCCAGCGAGATCGCCGAGCAGCTGGGGCTGTCACACGGCACAGTGCGCAATTACCTGTCCGAATGCATCGGCAAGCTGGGCGTGGCCAACAGGATCGAGGCGTATCGGCTGGCGCGGCAGAAGGGGTGGTTGTAGCGGCGGCCTGCTTTTCCCGGTGATGTCATTTCCGCGACCGCGGGGGGGTGTCACTTTCTTTGCGCGCAAAGAAAGTAACCAAAGAAACGCTCCGCCGGCCGCGAGCCGGCGTGCTTCGCACGCCGGTGCCCTGCGCTTCTCGGTGAATCAGGGGACGGCGCCGAACTCGCTGCGCTCAGACATCGGCGCCTCTACGCCCCTGATTCCCCTGCGATGCTCGGCTCGCTAGAAGGCGGACCCAACGTCAAAAGCCGATGTTGCACCCAGTAGATCCACGCCATGCGTGGATGCTGTTGCTGTTGCTGTTGCTGTTGCTGTTGCCCTTGCCCCTCCCGTCCGCCTTCAAGCGAGCCGAGCACCGCAGGTCCGGCGAGGGCGCAGAGGCGCGGGTGTCTGAGCGCAGCGAGTTCCCGCGCCGTCCCTCGACGGACCGAGGAGCGCAGGGCACCGGCGTGCGAAGCACGTCGGCTCGCGGTCGGCGGAGCGTTTCTTTGGTTACTTTCTTGATGGCGCACATCCATGTGCGCCACCCTACGGGCCGGCTACGCCGTTCCGCGCTGCTCCTGCAGCGCGGTGCACGAGCAAAGAAAGTGACACCTCCCCGCAGTCGCGGAAATGACCCGCCGGGAACAACCGGCGAACCCAGTCAATCCTTCCCGCGTGCCATCGCCTGGAACACGCCATCGCGGCGCACCCACAGGTGGAACAGCGCCGCACCCACGTGCATCAGCACCGTGGCGAACAACACATAGGCCAGCAGACTGTGCGCATTGCGCAGCGCGGCGTACAGCGCCGGGGTGTGCGGCACGATCGGTGGCAGGTGCAGGCCACCGCCCAGCACGATCGGGTAGCCGCCGGCCGACAGCATCGCCCAGCCGATCAGCGGCATCGCCAGCATCAACGCGTACAGCATCCAGTGCGAAGCCTTCGCCGCCAGCACCTGCCATGCGGGAAGATCCGCCGGCAGCGGTGGTGGACGGTGGCGCAGGCGGTTGTACAGGCGCAGCACCACCAGCAGCAGGATGGCGATGCCCAGCGGCCGGTGCAGGTCGATCAGCATCGGCCGCAGGTGCAGCGAGGCGACCATGGTCACGCCGACGAACAGCATCGCGATGATCATCAGCGCCATGGACCAGTGCAGCACCCGGGCGAGCAGGTTGAAGTGGCCGTTGCCGGTGTTCATTGCGCAGCCTCCTTCGGTTGCTCGACGTTGCCGCTGGCGCGCTCGCGTTCGCGGCGGTTGAAGGATTGCGAATACACCGCCGAGCGTGCAGCCAGGATCGGGTCGTCACTGCCGCGCACGCCGCTGGGCACGATCAGCGGATCGAAGTTGAGCTGGCCGCAGGCACCTTCTTCCTGCGACTGCATGCGGTCGAGGCTGAGCACACCGGCCACCACCTGATCGCGCGATTCCGGCCACGGCACCGAGGGGTCATCGATGGCATCGCCGGGCGCAGCCAGGCTGACCACCAGGTTCCAGCGCACCGGGCCGGTGGCCAGGCGTTGCTGCAGTTCCTGGCTGAGGAAATCGACGTTGGCCTGCTTGCGTGCGTCCGCATCCATCTCCACCACCGCTGCCTGCGGCTGCCAGCGCCAGCGCACCGCGCGCTTCTGTCCCTGCGCGTTGGTGAACCAGAAGCTGTTGACGCTGTTGAAGGTGGTGTTGGCCCAGCTGCTGGTCCACGGTGCGCTCTTGGCCCACTGCTGGAACGCCTGCGCGCTGGGGTATTTCGCCAGCACGGCAGCCATCTTCTGCGGGTCGGGCTTGCCGGTGGCGGGGTCCGGAATCTGCGCGCGGGTCTGCTCGTAGAAGGCCTCGGCAGTGGGCACGGCGAAGAACGGGAAGCTGTTCATCGCCATCCGCCATTCCTGGCCATCATCGCTGACCATCTGCACCGCGATGCTGCGTACCCGTGCGGTGTTGTCGGCGCCGTAGGGGTCACCGCCGCCGATCGACAGGCGGCCCATCACCGGCACGCGCGCCTGCGAGAACACCCTCGCACTGGACAGCGTGGGTGCCTGCGCGCTGGGTTCGAACCAACCGCTCACGCACACGCCCTTGCTGTGCGCGCGGCGGAAGCCGGGATGCGCAGGGCCGGTGGCCTCGATGGTGTCGGTGAAGCGCTGAGCGGTCAGCCGGTCGCGGCCGATCCAGCCGGCCAGCCAGGCGAAAGCGAGGGCGACGATGCCCAGGATCAGCGCGATCAGGGCGATCCAGGGCAGCGGTGAATGCCTGCGCGGTGACTGCGGCCCTTGGCCGGCGCGGGTGTAGCGGAAGAGCGACATGGTCGGAGTCCTGCCTTCACGGACGTGTGGGTGGGCGACCACCACATCCTCGCAGAACCCGGCCGGAGCCGAAATTCAATTTTTCGTCAGATTTGCCGGGTGATGCGGTGCCGACCAAGGCCGGCACCCACCGGAATTGCGGATCAGCACCCGCCCCGGCATCGGCAGCGCCGGGCCATGCCCGGCGGCTGCATCAGGCGTAACGCGCTTTCAGCATCGCCCAGGCCGAACGCAGGGCGAGGGCTTCGCCACCGGCCGGGCGGCCCGGGCGCTCGCCATCGTTCCAGGCATACACGTCCAGATGTGCCCAGCGCTGGCCATCTTCCAGGAAGCGTTCCAGGTACAGCGCGGCGGTCACCGAGCCGGCCATGCGCGAACCGGCGTTGGCCAGGTCGGCGATGCCGCTGCTCAGGTAACGCAGGTACGGGCGCCACAGCGGCATGCGCCACACCGGGTCGCGGGTGGCGTCGCCAGCCTGCAGCCACTGCTGGGCAACCGTGTCATCGTTGCTGAACAGCGCCGGCAGATCAGGACCCAGCGCGATGCGTGCCGCGCCGGTCAGGGTGGCGAAGTCCAGCACAAGGTCCGGCTTCTGCTCACCGGCGAAGGTCAGCGCGTCGCACAGGATCACTCGGCCTTCGGCGTCGGTGTTGTCGATTTCCACGCTCAGGCCCTTGCGGGTGGCGATCACTTCGCCCGGACGGAAGGCATCCGGGCCGATCGCATTTTCCACCGCCGGAACCAGCAGCGTCAGGCGCACCGGCAACTGCTGGGCCATCACCAGCCCGGCCAGTGCCAGCGCGTGTGCGGCGCCGCCCATGTCCTTCTTCATGTTGCGCATGCCATCGGCCGGCTTGATATCCAGGCCGCCGGTATCGAAGCACACGCCCTTGCCGACCAGCGCCAGCGCCGGGTCGGACGCCTTGCCCCAGCGCAGCACGATCAGCCGCGGCGCGCGGTGCGAGGCGCGGCCCACGGCATGGATGGCGGGGAAGTTCTGCGCCAGCAGTTCGTCGCCGGTGATGGCTTCAACCTGCGCGCCGTGCGCTTCAGCCAGGGCACGCGCGGCGTCTTCCAGCTGCTGCGGGCCCATGTCTTCGGTCGGCGTGTTGACCCAGTCACGCACGCGCAGGCTGGCGGCGATCAGGTCGGCCACCTCGCCGGTCGGTGCGGCAACCAGCTGGGCCGGCGTGCGGTTGCGCTTGCGGTAGCGGTCGAAGCGGTAGCTGCCCAGGCCCCAGCCCAGCTGCAGCAGCGCCTGTTCGGCGGCCGGCAGTTCGCTGGCCAGCTGCCACACGCTGCCTTCCGGCAGGGCATGCGGTGCATGGGCGTAGCTGTAGGCATCGGCGCGATCGCCGACGCCGATCACCGCGCCCGCCAGGCCATCGGCGCCGGGCAGCAGCGCAACCGAATGCGCGCCGGCAGTGAACCCCTGCGACTTCAACCACGCCTGGGTTGCAGCGGACTGGCTGTTCTTCCACGCCTCGAACTGGCTGCGGTCCAGCACGTGCAACGGCAGCGCGGCGGTGGTGTCGGCGGTGAAACCAGTGATCTCGCTCATGCGTCAGGTACTCCGGGATTCGTCAGCGTCGGCGGCGTCGAGGTTGGCATCGAGCCAATCGGCCAGGCCGGTGAGAGTGTCGAACTGCAGGTCAGGCTGCAGCTGCGGATGGTTCCAGGTGGCCGCTTCGCGGTTGATCCAGCAGCCGCGCAGGCCGGCAGCCATCGCGCCGGCCACGTCCATCTCGACGTGGTCGCCCACGTGCAGCACCTGCGCCGGGGCGACGCCCAGGCGGTCGCAGGCGGCGTGGAAAATGCTCGCTTCGGGCTTGGCCGCGCCATGCTCGCGCGCGCCCAGCTGGAAACTGAAGTGATGGGCCAGGCCGATCCGTTCCAGGTCGGCGTTGCCGTTGCTCAACGCGGCCACCGGCACCCGCGCGGCGATCCGCGCCAGGGCGTCGAGCGCATCGGGGTAGCACTCCACCTGGTTGCGCGCGGCGTAGAACACTTCATACGCCGGTTCCAGAAGATCCAGGCTGGCGCCACTGTTTTCCAGCGCCTCCTGGATCGTCAGCCGGCGCAGCGCGCTCAGGTCGAAATGCAGGTGGGGGTTGTCGCGGAACGAGCGCTCGCGCAGTTCGCGCATGGCCGCCACCGGATACATTGCGGCGGTGGCGGGGCTGTGTTCACGCATCCAGTCGAACAGGACCTGGTCGATGCGGGCGCCGATCGGAGCGAACGGCCACAGCGTATCGTCGAGGTCGAGGGTAATGGCAAGGACAGGAAATTTCACCCCGCCATTCTACGCCTGCCCGCGCGCGCTTTCATGCGCGCGACGGGCAGGGGGCGCTGCAGGGTGCGTCAGCGCAGGTCGTAGGAGCAGCCGATGGTGGTCTGGCCGTCGAACCGCTGCACATCCAGGTTGTGCCGGCCCACTTCCCGCGTGTAGCTGCCTGCCACTGGGTCGGACAGCTTCGCCAGTGCCGCGATCTGTTCGACGCTGGCGGTGCTGAAGTACGCGGTGAAACTGTCGACGCCATCCTCGCCGCTGTCGCCGTCGTACGCCTGCAGGCGGTTCACTGGCTGGCCCAGCACCATCAGCGGCGTGGTCAACAGGAACTCACCGCTGGACTCCCCGTCTTCCGCCCGCAGCGGCGGCGGCGCCAGCAGCTGGGCGATCGTTTCGAACTGCTTGGGGCTGAGGTGGCGCTGGCAGGTGACCGCTTCGACCAGCTGGGCACGCGCCTGCTCGATTGCCGGCGGCGTCGCGGCGAAAGCAGGGGTGGCAAGGCAGGCGAGGGCGAGGCAACGTGTGGCGAACGAGGTCATCCGAACGGATCCATCCGAAAAAAGGGGGAGTATTCTGCCAGCTCTGCCCTTGTTTCCGGCCCTGGCCCGCTCACTCCAGCAAGCGCGCCCAGCCCTGCATGCCCTCCAGTCGTGCCAACACCAGCTTGATGCAGACCAGCAGCGGCACCGCCAGCAGCAGGCCGATCATGCCCCAGGCCCAGCCGAACACCATCAGCGCCAGGATCAGCACCAGCGGTGACAGTTTCATCTGCCGGCCAAGCACGATCGGCGTCACCATCTGCCCTTCCAGGGTATGCAGGGTCAGGTAGGCGGCCGCAGGCAGCAGCGCCTGCAGCGGGTCGCGGAACTCGACGAAGCCCATCAGCAGCATCAATGCCACGCCGAGCAGCGGGCCGACATAGGGCGCGAAATTCAGCAGCGCCGCGACGGTGCCCCACAGCAGGGCCTCCTGCAGGCCGATGCCCAGCAGCATCAGCACGCCGGCCAACAGCAGGCCGACCACGGTGTTGATCACGCTGATGGTCAACACGTAGCGCGATACCTCATGCTCGATCGAGCGCAGGATATCGCTGGTAAATCGCTGCTGCTGCCGGTTCGGGAACAGGGCGATCGCCGCGCGCTGCAGGCTCTGGCCGTAGATCATGAAGAACAATGTCAGCAGCACCACGGCCAGCACCGAGGCGGCCAGCCGCGGCGCGCGCGTGAGCATGCGGTACGGATCGTCCAGCTGGGTGCGGATCACCTGCACCTTGCGGTTGCCGTCGCCGCCGGCCACGCGCGCGAAATTCTCCGCCGCCTGGTTGGCCTGCTGCACCGGCTTGGTCAGGTCCTGCACCTGGCGCGCGACCTTGCGCAGCTGCTGCGGTGCTTCCTGTGCCCAGTCCATCGCCGGGCCGATCAGCTGCACCGCCAATGCACCGGTCACGCCCAGTCCGGCACCCAGCACCAGCAGGGCGCCGAGCGCGCGCGGAATCCACAGCTTCTGCAGCAGCCGCAGGATCGGGTTGCCGACCAGGGCGAAGAACATCGCCAGCAGGACGGGCAGGATGATGTCCTGCGCCGCCCACAGGGTGAACGCCACGGCCAGGGTCGCCAGTATCACCAGCGACATCGGGCCACGTGGGCGCGGGGCGGGGGGCAGCGGTGCGGGGGCGTCCGGCGCAGGCGACGACGGGGACAACAGGGACTCGCTCATCGACGCACCGACCGGGAAGAGAAGCCCATTATCGGCCCGCCGCGATCAACGCGGCGGGTAAGGATCGTCAACGTTCGGACAATTCGGTGGCCGCTTCGGCCGGACGCGGCCCACGCAGCTCCGAGTCGGGCTCGGGCGCAGGTGCCGGCTGCGCTGCCGGTCGTGCCGCTGCGGGAGGCGGCTGCCCGGTGGCTTCATCCGCCTGCTCGGCGGCATCGTCTGCGGTTTCTGCCGCCTGCGCCGCCACCACGGTGGCAAACGCGGCCTGCGCGCTGGCGAACAGGCTGGAAACAGAGCCCACCATCTGCAGCCAACGCGCACCGTTGACCTCGCCCGGAACCTCCAGCTTGCCGGCGATGAAACCGCCGGCCAGACCGACCACCACGATGCGCAGTGGCGACCAGCCCTGTCGCCAGACCTGGCTGAGCACGCCCCAGTTGCCCTGGGTTTCGCCGATGCGTACGGCCATCACCTGTTCGCAGCGCTTCACCCGCCGCTGCAGTGCACCGAACTTCATGGCTTGCCCTCCGGAATCTGCACGCCGGCATCGGGATCATCATCGGTGGGCTCATCGAACAGGCCCAACCGGGACAACTGGCGCCGGGTGGCGTGCATGCCGGTGTGGTGGAAGAAGTACGAAACCCGCCAGATCGCATAGCCGGTGACGGCCAGGCTCAGCAACGAGGTGATCAGCAGCGCCTGCAGCCAGCTCAGGCCGAAGCTCTGCAGCAGGGCGATCAGGGTGGCGGCCATCAGCAGCCACGCCGAGGCGCCGAACACGATGGCGACGCCGGCCCAAGCCAACGCACGCCCGAACGCGCTGCGAGCAAGCGCGAAGTCCGCCGACGCCAACCGGCGCAGCGAACGCAGCGAGTGCTTGGCCGAATCGACGGTCGCCCGGCCGGCAGCGCCGACCTGGCGGATGCTCTCGTCCAACGGCGGCGTGGCCGCCGGATCGGGACGTTGCGTGGTGTCTTCGCTCACGCCGCAGCTTACTTGTCGCTGCCGCGGGCCAGCTTGGCGATGATCCAGCCGGTAGCGAAGGCCACGCCGAACGAGGCCAGCGGACGTTCGCGGATCAGTTCAGCGGCGCTGTCGATCAGGTCCTTGCCCTTGTCCATCAGTGCGTCGACCTGTTCCTTGGCGGCGGCACCACCGAACTCTGCAGCAGCCAGGCCCGACAGCGCGCTGTCGGACAGTTCAGCCTTGACGTTGGCCTTGCCGATGCGCAGTTCGTCAGTCGCGGCACCGGTAGCGCCCTTGATCGCACCGCCGGCAGCGCTGGCGGCCTGCTTCAGGTGGGAACCGGCTTCACCCAGGTGGTCCTTCAGGTTTTCGGTATTGGTGGGGCTCATCGAATCACTCCTGTTGCGATGGGGGAACGGGCGATCGGCTCAGCCGACCTGGACATACAGCAATAGCATCACGGGGGTATAGGGGGCGTTACGGCCAGGCGATCACCGCATCACCAACTGGCCCTGCTGCTGGCCATTGTTGCGCAGCACGCGCAGCACCAGGGTTGGCGGGCGCTGCTGGAAATTGGCGCGCCAGCTGGCCAGGTCGGCGAATTCGCCAACCGTGGCATCGGTGATGATGTCGCCCTGCTGCAGGCCATTGGTCGCCGCGCGGCTGCCGCGCTTGACCTCGCTGACCAGCACGCCGCCCACGCCGGACTGGCGCAGCGATTCGGGCAGGTCGACGAAGCTGGCACCGGTCAGGCGCGGGTCCAGGCTCTCGCCGCTGACCACGCGCGCCTGTTCCTTCAGCGTTGCCTTGATCTGCAGCGGCTTGCCTTCGCGGCGAACGTCCAGAGTCAGCACGCTGCCCACCGCCGCCAGGCCTTCCACGTTGTGCAGTGCTTCGGCACTGTCCACACGCTGGCCGTTGGCCGAGACCACCACGTCGCCCGGCTTCAGCCCTGCAGCGGCACCGGCCGAGCCTGCCAGCACGCGGGTCACCAGTGCGCCACGGGTTTCGCCCAGGCCCAGGCCCTGCGCGATCTGCGCGCTCAGGTTCTGGCTTTCGATGCCCAGCGTACCGCGCACCACCACGCCATGCTTGACCAGCTGGTCGACCACGCTGCGGGCCAGGTTCGACGGAATCGCCAGGCCCAGGCCGATGTTGCCGGCCATGCTGCCCTGCGGGTTGAAGCTGGCGGTGTTGATGCCCACCAGCTGGCCCTGCAGGTTGACCAGCGCGCCACCGGAATTGCCCGGGTTGATCGACGCATCGGTCTGGATGAAGTTCTGGTAGCCCAGCCCGCGGATGCCACTGCGGCCCACCGCCGAGACGATGCCCGAGGTGACCGTCTGGCTGAAACCGAACGGATTGCCGATGGCGACCACGAAGTCGCCCACCCGCAGCTGGTCGCTGTTGCCCAGCTTGATGTCGGTCAGGTTCTGCGCCGGAATGCGGATCAGCGCGATGTCGGTGTCGCGGTCCGAGCCGAGGAATTCGGCCTTGACCGTGCGCCCATCGGCCAGTGTCACCTGCACGTCATCGGCGTTGTCGATGACGTGGTGGTTGGTCAGCACCAGGCCTTCGGTGGCATCGATGATGACACCCGAACCGAGCGATTCGTTGATCCGCTCCTGCGGAATGTCCGGGAACAGGCGGCGGAAGAACGGGTCGTTGAAGAACGGGTTGCGCACCCGCACCACCTGCTTGGTGTTGACGCTGACCACCGCCGGCATCGCCTTTTCCAGCATCGGTGCAAGCGATGGCACCGCCTGCCCGGCGACCGATGCCGGCAGTGCCGCAGTGGTGGGCAGCACCGCTGGCAGCGGTGCGGCATCGGCACGGTTGTCCAGATGCGCGTTGAGGCCGGTGGCAACGAAGCCGCCGAAGGCAGCAGCGATTGCGAGCGTAAGCAGGGTGGGAAGCGGTCGCATGGGAGTCGGTTCGCAGGCTGGGATGGGGGCCGTTGACGCATACGGTAGAACAAGCTGAATGAGTGTGTCGCGATCTGGATAAATGCCCCATGAAAATCCGACCCGTGCCGAGGGCGCCGGAAAGGTGGCGCGCGCGTCATACCGCTGTTCGCGACAGCCGCGTGCGAGCGCCGCAAGGCAGGCCGACAGCGCCGTGATACACCGCGACACTTGCGCAGTTCCGCGCATCCTGACCTTGCGATGACGCTCATTGCTGCGCGGATGCGTTGCTGCTGCCAGTGCCTGCATCGGCATGCCGGCAGCAGGCGGGCTGCGCAGCACACTGCTTAAAAAAAGGGATTTCCTGACTGCGGGGCGCGTCAGTCGCCGCCATCACTTACACCAGTTGCGTCGCACCGGATGCGATTGAGCGGCCGTGCCCGTTCCACGATAGCCATTGTCGGTATAGCATCGCCCCGTTTTGACAATCCAGGCCCCTAGGAGGGCAACATGAGCAACGGTAATGGTGTGTCGGTCGTGACCGACGCCGTCGAGAACGTGAAAGAAACCGCCACCAACGTCGGCGAGACCATCGCCCACGCCGCCGAAGACGCAGTGAAGTCGGTCAAGAAGACCGTCAAGCGCGCCCGCAAGGCTGCCACCACCCGCGTCGCCAAGGCCAAGAAGGTCGTGGCCAAGGTCGAGAAGACCGTTGCCAAGAAGGCCGAGAAGGCCGCCAAGTCGGTCGGCAAGACCGTTGCCAACGCCAAGAAGAAGCTGGAAGCGGCCAAGAAGAACGCCAAGGCCGAAGCGGCTGCCCTGAAGAAGGAAGTGGCCAAGAAGAAGGCGGCTGCCGGCAAGACCGTGACCAAGAAGGCTGCTGCTGCCAAGAAGACCACCAAGGCTGCCGGCAAGAAGGTCGCCACCGTGAAGAAGGCCGCCACCAAGAAGGTTGCGACCGCCAAGAAGGCTGTGGCCAAGAAGACCGCTGCTGCCAAGAAGGTTGTCGGCAAGAAGGTCGCTACCGCCAAGAAGGCTGTAGCCAAGAAGACCGTGGCCGCCAAGAAGGTTGTCGGCAAGAAGGTCGCGACCGCCAAGAAGGCTGTGGCCAAGAAGACCGTCGCTGCCAAGAAGGTCGCCGGCAAGAAGACCGTCGCCGCCAAGAAGGTTGTCGGCAAGAAGACCGTCGCTGCCAAGAAGGTCGTCGGCAAGAAGACCGCCGCTGCCAAGAAGGTTGTCGGCAAGAAGACCGCTGCTGCCAAGAAGGTCGTCGGCAAGAAGACCGCCGTCGCCAAGAAGGTTGTCGGCAAGAAGGTCGCCGCTACCCGCAAGACCGTGGCCAAGAAGGCTGCACCGCTGAAGAAGGCCGTGGCCAAGAAGGCTGCACCGCTGAAGAAGGCCGTGGCCAAGAAGGCTCCGGCCAAGAAGGCCGTGCGCAAGGCTGCCAAGCGCAAGTAATCGCGCGTGGTTCGAAGGCCCTTCCGCTCATCGGGCGGGAGGGCCTTCTGCGTTTTCGGGGGCGCTCATCCGCGCCTGACGTGGATCTGCGGCAGCAGGCTGGGGCAAGATGAAGGTCTTCCGCAGGAGTCCTGGCCATGCGCGGTATCGATTTCAGTTCCTGGCAGGGCGTGCTGTCCACCCTGGCCGGGTTGGTCCTGATCACCCTGCTCGGCGTGGGCATCCGCCTGCTGGTGATGCAGACCCTGCAGCAGCGCCGCGAACGCGAGAACCGCCAGATCAACGAGCGGCTGCGTACCTTGATGGCGGCCTACAAGACGCTGGGTGGTTCCTTCACCGGTGAGCTGGGAGTCGACCCGGCCCATCTGCGCGATCTGCGCCAGCGGGCCCACGAAGAAGGCATTGCCGAGCCGGGCTCGGATCGGGCCAGGCGCATCCGCGATGCGGTCGAAGCGGCGTTGTCGGACATCCTGCTGCTGGGCACCGACGAGCAGGTACGACTGGCTGCCCGCGCTGCCAGTGAACTGGCGCATGGGCGCCCGGTGCACACACACGAACTGGTGATCTCGCTGCGCGACTTCGTCCGCGAGGCGCTGGACCTTGCGCCGGTGCCGGCCGACCTGGAGATCCCGCGCCAAGGGCCTACCCGCCCTGCGGGCAGCGGTGGCGGAAGTGGCAAGGGCCGCAACGAGGGCGAAGCCAAGGGCGGTCGCACCGGTGGTGGCGGCGGCGGAGGTGGCATGGGCGCCGGCATGGGCGGGCTGGGTGTTGGCGCGGGTGCTGCGCTGGGTGCCGGCCATGCGGCCGGCGAGGATGAAGCGGGCGCCCGCTGAGGACGCCCGCCGGGGTCAGCGCTTGAGTTCGAAGATCGGCTCGAATCCGCCGTAGATCATCCGCGCACCGTCGAACGGCATGGGATTCTTCGTCGGGTCCAACCGCGGGTCTTCCATCATCTTCTGCATGCCTGCATCGCGGGTGGCCTTGTCCGGCCACTCGATCCAGGAAAACACCACCGTTTCCTCCGTCGTGGCTTTCACCGCGCCGAAGAAGTCGGTGGTCTTGCCATGTGGCACGTCATCGCCCCAGCCTTCGACTACCCGCAGCGCTCCGTATTCCAGGAACACCACATCGGCGCTGCGGGCGTGGGCGAGGAATTTCTCCTTGTTGGCGGTCGGCACCGCCAGTACGAAACCATCGATGTAACTCATCGCTTGCCTCCGGAATGGACCATGCCAGGTGCACGGCCTTCATTGAGTCGACGCTTCAGGGCGCAGGAAATCGACATCGATTGCCGCACCGTTGAATCGAAGCGCGTGCGCGTACCGCGCGCGTATGCCTGAGCCTTGCTGAATCAATGCAAAAAATTCAGCAATGCGAAGACCGCTGTTTTCAGGGAGCGTTGTGGCGAATAACGGAGAATTTACATTCCCGATGCGATGGCGCCCTGGCGCTGCTGCACACCATAAGAAAGTAAAGGTGTACCCCCATGAAGAATTCGCTGATTGCTCTGGCTCTGGCCGCTGCCCTGCCGTTCACCGCTTCGGCCGCCGAGAACCTGTCCTACAACTACGCTGAGGCTGATTACGCCAAGACCGACGTTGACGGCATCAAGGCTGATGGCTGGGGCGTGAAGGGTTCCTACGGCTTCCTGCCGAACTTCCACGCTTTCGGCGAATACAGCCGTCAGGAAGTCGACCACACCAACATCAAGGTTGACCAGTGGAAGGTCGGTGCCGGCTACAACGTCGAAATCGCTCCGTCGACCGACTTCGTTGCCCGCGTTGCCTACCAGAAGTTCGACCGCAAGCACGGCCTGGATTTCAACGGCTACAGCGCTGAAGCCGGTATCCGTACCGCGTTCGGTGCCCACGCTGAGGTCTACGGCCTGGTCGGTTACGAAGACTATTCGAAGAAGCACGGCGTCGACATCGACAGCCAGTGGTACGGCCGCCTGGGTGGTCAGGTCAAGCTGAACCAGAACTGGGGCCTGAACGGCGAGCTGAAGATGAACCGTCACGGCGACAAGGAATACACCGTCGGCCCGCGCTTCAGCTGGTAATTGCATCTACGGCGCGCCCGCGCGCTGTTCGTGCTGCAACAGGCCCGGCATTGCCGGGCCTGTTGCGTTGTGGGGAATCAAAACAGAGCCTGACTGCGATACGCGGCGTCATGTTGCATTGCAATGAATTGGATTCCGCCACCGCCGGTGGCCGCCTACGGTGGATATCCCGTGCTGCCGGATACACCGCGATGCCGCCCGTACTCCCACCGCTGCTCCCCGATCGGCCGCGCCGTCTGGCACTGCTGGATCCGCATCCGGTGCTGCGGCTGGGGGTGGAAGTATTGCTGCGCCAGCAGAGCGGTGTGCACGTGCGGGGCAGCTATGCCAACGAACGTGACCTGCTGCAACTGCTGGAAAGCGAACCGGGCTGCGTTGACCTGCTGGTGATCGATGCACTGCCGCTGGGCGATCTTGGCGATGGCCTGCAGCTGCTGCGCGGGTTGTCCCGACGCTGGCCCAGCGTGCCGATACTGGTGCTGTCCGCGCACTGCAATGCCAGCACCGTGGCCACGACGATGCAGGCCGGTGCACGCGGCTTCCTGTCCAAGGCGACTACGCCGGAAATGCTGCTGCGTGCGGTGGACGTGGTTGCCCGCGGTGGGCGTTTCGTGCCCCCGGATCTGCGCACGCAGCTGAATCGATCACGCTCGCGGCGCATGTCGGCGCCCACCCTGGCGCCCTTGAGCAGGCGTGAGCGCGAAGTGCTGCGGCTGCTGCTGCAAGGCTGCAGCACCGGCGAAGTCGCCCGGCGCTTCCAGCGCTCGGCCAGCACCATCAGCACGCAGAAGAAAGCGGCCTACCAGAAGCTTGGCATCCGCAGCGATGTCGAATTGTTCCGCATCCGCCACCTGCTGGAGTGCGGCTGACGGGCGCGCTTACTCGCCCTGGTACTGCTTTTCCTCGACCAGCGCCGAACCGGCGACACGGTTGATCTCGTTCTTCACCTGCACGCGTTCGCCATTGGTGCCGTACACGCCGCGCGCCAGCTGGATGAACGCCGCGTCGAACACCTGCGCCGCTTCCTTGTCGCGCAGCTGGTCCTGGATCTCCCACATGCGCTCGTTGATGGCCTTCAGCTGCGTCTTCAGCGCGGCCAGTGCCGGCTGTGCCTCAAGCTGCTGCTGCAGCAGCGGCAGCAGGCCGTCAAGTTCGGTGTGCACGTTGGCCAGCTTGGTCGCATCGTCGATGCGCTCGGCCTTGATCTCGAGAATGGTGATCTTGTCGATCAGCTCGCCGATCGATACCGGGGTCAGGATGGCGTCCACGTGGTTGGTTCCTGGAAATAGGCCTGCATGATACCGCGCTCGTTGCGGCGCGGATTTACGCTGAATTTGCGCTGGCGCGACGGCATCGCCATCGAACCGTTACGGCCATGCCGTCGACACTGCCGTCCCGGGCGGACAGACCGCCTTCGACGAGGAAGTGAGTGCAGTGAAGAGCAAGGGGATGATCGTGGCCAGCGCGACCGCACTGGCGGGGCTGCTGTGCGCCGGCAGCGTGCAGGCGCAGGTACAGGTGAGTGGCACGGCGGCAGTGACCAGCGACTATGTGTGGCGCGGCAGCTCGCAGAGCGACGGCGATCCAGCCGCGCAGGTGGGGGCAAAGGTGACGGTGGGGTCGGGCTGGTATGCCAGCGCGTGGGGCTCGAATGTCTCGTTCACGCCGGACAACGGTGCACGCAGCGAGTTCGATCTCGTCGCCGGCTGGTCCGGCGCGCTGTCGCCGGACTGGAGCCTGGATGCGAACCTCACCCGTTATGTCTATCCGGGTACCGGTCGCGCACTGGACTGGACCGAACTCAATGTCACCACCACCTGGAAGCAACGCGCCTGGCTGCAGGTCGCCCACTCCAACGATGCGCTGGCCGGCGGCCGTCGCGGCACCTACGCGCAGCTGGGCGTGCGGGTGCCGTTGAACGAGCGCGTGCGCCTGGAAGCAGCGGTGGGGCAGTACTGGCTGGCCACCGCGCAGGGGCCGGACTACCTGCATGGCCAGCTCAGTGCCATCGCCACGTTGACGCCGGCCTGGGAACTGCGCGCCACCGTGCATGACACCGACAGCGCCGCCAAGCGGCTGTTCCCGGGCAATGCCGGTGGACGCTGGGAGCTGGCGCTGCAGGGCAGCTTCTAGTCGGCCGATACTGCCTGGCGGGGGCGCCAGGCAGTGGGCAGTCGCACCAGAAGGGCCAGTACCGTCACCGCGGTACCGGCCGCACGCGCCTTCGTCGATGCCGTGCTCAGCCGCGCAGGCGCAGGCTCAGGCCCTTGAGGAAGTTGCGCAGCATCTGGTCCAGGCAGCGCCGATAGTTCTTGTGGCCGGGCTGGCGGAACAGCGCGCCGAGTTCGGATTTGGAGACAGTGAAGCCGATGCTGGTGAAGATCTCCATCATGTCGACATCGCGCAGCTGGAAGGCCACACGCAGCTTCTTCAGCACCAGGTTGTTGTCGATGCGGGTTTCCACCGTGCGCGGCGCCTGGCCCTCATCCTGGCCGCGCAGGTGCAGGATCAGGCCATCGAGGAAGTGCGCCAGCGCACTGTCGCTCATCGGCTGGAAGCCCGGCTCGTCTTCACGCAGCAGCCAGGCCTTGGCCTGCTCGACATCCACCTCGAACGCCGGATCGGCCATCTGGCACAGGGTCACCACGTGGTGGTCGCCGAGGTCCAGGGAGTAGCGCACGCTGCGCAGCACATCGTTATTGATCATGGCCCATTGTACCGGCCCGGCGGCTGTAACCGGACTGTCACCGGATTGCAGCATCGTGAGCGCTGTTCTGCAGGGATTCCCTTCGATGCGCCGGTACCTCCTCTCCCTTCTGCTGGTCGCCAGCAGCTTCGCCGCGACCGCCCAGGACCGCTACGTACCCGTGGAGCAGCGTCTCAGCGCGGCCCAGCTGGCCGAAGTGGGCCTGGACGCGACCCAGCTGCAGACCCTGAACCGCGTGCTGCGCGAGGCCGAAGCATCTACGCCCGCCGCCGCCCGGGCGCCGGTTACCGCCAGCACCGGCGCGCCGCTGCCGGCCAACGTTCCCGCCCCGGCGGCGATGCACCTGGGCCTGGAAGAGGGCCCGGTCAGCGCCCGCGTGGTCGGCGACGTTGCGGGCTGGGAACCGGGCACGGTGTTCAGCCTCGACAACGGCCAGCAGTGGCAGGTGATGAAGGGCCAGATGAAGCTGCGCAGGACCCTGCAGGCGCCGCAGATCGAGGTGATCCCGGGTATCGCCGGGCGCTGGTTCCTGCAGGTCGACGAAGACCTGCCGAAGGCACGCGTGTTCCGCCTGCGCTGACCGCGCGCACCGCAGCGGGCCGATCAGGCAACGCAGCCGTGGACCGAGGGTGCCAGAATGGCGGTCTGGTTTCCCACGGAGTTGTCTGATGACCCGAACCGTCCTGATTACCGGCGCCACGTCCGGCTTCGGCGCCGCTGCCGTCCACCGCTTCGCCCAGGCGGGCTGGAAAGTGATCGCCACCGGCCGTCGCAGCGAACGCCTGCAGCCGCTGGTCGAGCGTTACGGCAAGGAGGTGGTGCACGCGGCCGTGTTCGACGTGCGTGATCCGGTCGCGATGGAAGCGGCGCTGCTGGCCCTGCCGCCGGCCTTCGGCGACATCGACCTGCTGGTCAACAATGCGGGTCTCGCCCAGGGCACCGCGCCGGCGCAGAGCGCCAGCCTGAAGGACTGGACGACGATGATCGACACCAACATCACCGCGCTGGTCACCCTGACCCATCGCCTGTTGCCGCAGCTGGTGGAGCGCAAGGGCGCCATCATCAACATTTCGTCGGTGGCCGGTGTCTATCCGTATCCGGGCGGCAATGCCTATGGCGGCACCAAGGCCTTCGTCAGCCAGTTCTCGCTGGGCCTGCGTTCGGACCTGCACGGTACCGGCGTGCGGGTGACCACCATCGAGCCGGGCATGGCCGAAACCGAGTTCACCGTGGTCCGCACCCATGGCGACCAGGTCGCGTCGGACAAGCTGTATACCGGCGCCAACCCGATGACCGCCGAGGACATCGCCGAGCAGATCTTCTGGGTAGCGAGCCTGCCGCCGCACCTGAACATCAATCGCCTGGAGCTGATGCCGGTCAGCCAGTCGTTCGCCGGCTTCCAGGTTGCCCGCGAGGGCTGATCTGCGCCCTGGATGCGTACAGGCAAAAAAAAGCCGGGCAACGCCCGGCTTTTCATTCATGCCCGCAGACTTACTGCGCCTTGATCGCCATCGCCTGCAGGCCGGTGCCATCCAGCTTCTGCTTGGCTTCGGAAAGCTCACCGGCGCTGCCATAGGGCCCCATGCGTACGCGGTACACGGTCTTGCCGTTGATCTGCGCCGATTCCACGCGTGCAGCCAGGCCCATCATCGCCAGCTTGGCCTTGGTCGCTTCAGCATCACCGGAAGCGCCGAATGCACCTGCCTGCAGGATGTAGCGGGCATTGTCGGCCGGTGCCGGGGCTGCCGCAGCGCTGGCGGCGGCCGGCGCGGCTTCGCTGCGTGCCGCAGGAGCGGCGGCAACGGTGCTGGCCGGCGCGGTGGTGCCGGCTGCCGGCGTCGCTGCTGTCGGGCGTTCACTTACCGGGGTCGGCAGCGGACGGCTGGTGGCGGTCACCGGTGCGGTGCTGGCAACGCTCGCCGTCGCCGCAGGTGCGGCGGCCGCAACCGCCGGCACCGGCTTGCCTTCCAGTGCGGCCTGCGCGCGCTGCGCTTCGGCCTTGGCCCGGCGCTGGTCTTCGGCACGCGCGCTGGCGGCCAGTTCGGCGTCGGACATTTCAACTTCCTTGCCCGGCAGCAGGGTGTAGAAGTCGTACTGGGTGGCGGCCGGCTTTTCCGGTTCGGCCGGTTTCGGCGTGGCCGGCTGTGCGGCCGGCTGGGTGCCGACATCGCTTTCGCCATCGGCCACCGGCGCCGGCTGCGCGTTCGGGTTCGGCTGCGGACCGGCGCGCAGGAAGCCATCGCCCTCGCCCTTGAACAGGTTCGGCGCCGCCAGGAACACCACGGCGGCGATCGCCACGCCGGCAACCAGCCACACCCATCCGGGCGTGCCTTGGCTGCTGTTGCGCCGAGCCTGTGTCTTGCCGCGTCGTGCTGCCATGTCTACTGCGTCTCCTGAGACTTACATTTTTTCCGGGGCGGAAACGCCCAGGAGGTCGAGGCCGTTGGCCAGTACCTGGCGCGCTGCGCAGGCCAGGGTCAACTTGGCATTGCGATCGGTCGCGTCGTCCACCAGCACCGGCGTCCCGTGATACCACGTGTGGAAGGCGTGTGCCAATTCGCGCAGGTACTGCGCGACCAGGTGCGGCTCCAGCGCCACGCCGGCCGCTTCCACCACTTCCGGATAACGCGAGATCTCGTTCATCAGGGCCAGCGATGCGTCATCGTCCAGACGGCCCAGGTTGGACAGGCCAGTACCCTGTTCGTAGACCAGACCCTTCTCCTGCGCCTGGCGCAGCAGGCTGCACACGCGGGCATGGGCGTACTGCACGTAGAACACCGGGTTGTCGTTGCTCTGCTGGCGGGCCAGGTCGATGTCGAAGGTCAGCTGCGAATCGGGCTTGCGCGCGATCAGGAACCAGCGGGTGGCATCGCGGCCGGCTTCTTCGATCAGGTCGCGCAGGGTGAAGTAGCTGCCGGCACGCTTGGACAGCTTCACTTCCTCGCCGCCGCGCATGACGGTCACCATCTGGTGCAGCACGTATTCCGGCCAGCCCTGCGGGATGCCCACTTCCATGGCCTGCAGGCCGGCACGCACGCGCGCCAGCGAACCGTGGTGGTCAGCGCCCAGCTCGGTGATCGCGCGCTCGTAGCCGCGCTGCCACTTCGACAGGTGGTAGGCCACGTCCGGCACGAAGTAGGTGAAGGTGCCGTCGGACTTGCGCATCACGCGGTCCTTGTCGTCACCGAAGTCGGTGCTGCGCAGCCACAGCGCGCCGCCTTCTTCATAGGTATGGCCGGACGCCTGCAGCTTGGCCACCGCCTCGGCCACCTTGCCGTCGGCGTACAGCGAGCTTTCCAGGAAGTAGATGTCGAAATCCACGCCGAACGCGGCCAGGTCCAGGTTCTGCTCGTTGCGCAGGTAGGCCACGGCGAAGCGACGGATCGCCTGCATGTCGTCCGGGTCCTTGGCGCCAACCACGAGGGTGCCTTCCAGGTCGACGCTGGCGCCGGACATGTAGGCGCGCGCCACGTCGGCGATGTAGTCGCCGCGATAGCCGCCTTCCGGCCAGCCTTCCTGGTCCGGAACGATGCCTTTCACCCGGGCCTGGGTCGACAGCGCCAGGTTCTCGATCTGCACGCCGGCATCGTTGTAGTAGAACTCGCGCTTGGCGTTCCAGCCGTTGGCATCGAGCACGCGTGCCACGCAGTCGCCGATGGCCGCAGCGCGGCCGTGGCCGACATGCAGGGGACCGGTCGGGTTGGCCGACACATACTCCACGCCCACCGTGCGGCCATTGCCGGACAGGTTGCGGCCGTAATCGGCGCCTTCCTTGATCACGGTGACGGCTTCACGCTGGTACGCGGCCGGTGCCAGGTGGAAATTGATGAAACCGGGGCCGGCGATCTCGACCTTGCTGACGTCTTCGCTGCGCGGCAGCGCCTCGACCAGCGCCTGCGCCACTGCGCGCGGATTGCTGCGCGCGGCTTTGGCCAGCAGCATCGCGGCGTTGGTGGCGAAGTCGCCATGGTCGCGGGTCTTCGGGCGCTCGACCACGAAGTCCGGCGGCAGGGAGTCGACGGGCAGGGTGCCATTGGCGCGCAAGGCTTCGATGCCTTGGCTGATCAGGGCGCGGAGGAGATTTTTCACGAGGCCTGCTGTGAGAATGAGCGGCGGAATCGCCCATTTTAGCGCAGATGCCGGCCCCAACGCTGACCGGGGCCTGCCTGCCAAGGCAGGCGTGGCCGCCTGCTGCCGCGGGGATCATCCGACCAGACGGGCCTGAAGCGGCGGTAGGAGACCCCGTTCAGCAAACGAAACGGGACGCCCCTCGCCCACCACGAAGTGGTCCAGCAGGCGGATGTCGACCAGGGCGAGGGCCCGATGCAGCTCTTCGGTGATCTGTGCGTCGGCGGCCGAGGGTTCCGGGTCGCCGGAGGGGTGGTTATGGCTGAGGATGACCGCGGCGGCGTTGTGCAGCAGGGCTCTGCGGACCACTTCGCGGGGGTAGACCGGGGCTGCGTTGATGGTGCCGGCGAACAGTTCCTCGCAGGCGATCAGGCGGTGGCGGTTGTCCAGGAACAGGACCACGAACAGCTCCCGGGCCTGCCCGCGCAGACGGTGCTGCAGGTAGCGGCCGACGGTCACGGGATTGTTGCCGACCGCTTCGCCCTGCTGCAGTTCAGCGGCCAGGTAGCGGTGGGCCAGTTCCAGCCCTGCGGCCAGCGTGCAGCTGCGCGCCGGCCCCAACCCAGGCAGTTTCGACAGTTCGCGGGCGGGGCGGTCCAGCAGCACCCGCAATGGACCGTGGGCGAGCAACAGGTCGCGCGCGGTCTGTACGGCGTCCCGGCCGCCAATGCCGGAACCCAGGAACAGGGCCAGCAGTTCGGCGTCGGACAGTGACGTGGGCCCCCGGGCCAGCAGCTTCTCGCGGGGGCGCTCTTCTTCGGGCCATTCATGGATGGGCATGGTGCCCATCATGGCGATCATCGCCGACCGCTCCCATAAGCGCTTGCCGTACCCGTGGGTCGGCCAAGTCCTCAATCGCGCCGGGTCTGCAGGTAGTCGTACAGCTCCTGGTTGTTCTGCAGGCCCAGCTTGCGCATGGCTTCGGCCTTCTGCCGGCTGATCGTCTTCGGGCTGCGCCCGCTGCGGTCGGCGATGGCATTGATGTTCAGGCCGTCGGTCAGCAGTTGCAGCACTTCCAGTTCGCGTGTCGACAACGCGGCCGGTGGATGCGGGAACAGCAGATCGCGGGCCTGCAGGTGGCGCCGCAGCTGATCGGAAACGAATATCTGCCCTGCCATGGCGGCATGCAGGGCCTGCGGCAACTCGGCGAAGTCGGCGCTCTTGTCGACCAGGCCGTGTACGCCATCGCGTAGCAGGCCATCGAGCAACCCCGGGTGCCTGGCCCCGGTCAGCACCACCACGGGAAGTTCGGGATGGCGTTGGCGCAGCACGGCCAGCAGTGCGGGACCGTCCGGGCCCGGGCCGGGCATGGACAGGTCGGTGAGTACGGCATGGCAGGGCTGCTGTATCAGCAGCTGCAGCAGTCCAGCACCGTCGGCAGCGGCACCGGCCACGTCCATCTGGTGACGCTCGAGCACGATTCGGATGCCGTGCAGGACGACCGGATGGTCGTCGGCAATGATGATGCGCGGTTGCACGGGGAACTCCTGGGAAATCGAACGGCACACCTGGGTGGCCAGCGATGATTCTGCAAAGCGGGGACGCGAAGAGGTATAGGAAAGTTCCGAATCGGCATGCAGCAAACCCGGAAAACTCCCTGGGGGCTGTCCATGTGCTGATAGCCGCCCGCTATGTGCCGCGTGCACCGGGAGGTTGCTGGCCTTCGGGTAAGCTAACGCCCTCGTTTGCACAGGAATTCCAGGTGGCTGATTCTCCCAACGCTTCCCCGACGCGGATCCGCGCGCTGGAAGGCCAGAAACTGCTCTTGTGTGTCGGCGGCGGGATCGCGGCCTACAAGGCCCTGGAACTGGTTCGACGCCTGCGTGATGCCGGTGCGCTGGTACAGGTGGCGATGACGGCCGGCGCCCAGCAGTTCGTCACACCACTCAGCTTCCAGGCCCTTTCCGGCCAGCCGACCCGCACCACGTTGTGGGACAGCGCGGCCGAACAGGCCATGGGCCACATTGAACTGGCACGCTGGGCCGATCGCATCGTGATCGCGCCGGGCACCGCCGACCTGCTGGCACGCCTGGCCCAGGGCCACGCCGACGACCTGGTCAGCACCCTGTGCCTGGCCAGCACCGCGCCGCTGACCGTGTGCCCGGCGATGAACCATCGGATGTGGCTGCATCCGGCCACCCAGGCCAATATCGCCCTGCTGCGCCAGCGTGGCGCGCAGGTGATCGGTCCGGTCGATGGGCCGCTGGCCGAAGGCGAATCCGGCCCCGGCCGTCTGGCCGAGCCGGGCGACATCGTCGCCGCCCTGGCCGCCAACGGCACTGCTGCCGCAGCCGCTGCGGCGCCGGAAACGCATGCGCTGCAGGGTCTGCGCCTGCTGATCAGCGCCGGCCCGACCTATGAAGACATCGATCCGGTGCGTTACGTGGGCAACCGCAGCAGCGGCAAGATGGGGTACGCGCTGGCCGCCGCTGCCGCCGGGCTCGGTGCCCAGGTGGTGCTGGTCAGTGGCCCGGTGCAGCTGCCGACGCCGCCCGGCGTGCAGCGCATCGATGTGCGCTCTGCGGCGCAGATGCGCGAGGCGGTACTGAATGCGCTGCCGGCCGACATCTACATCGGCGCTGCTGCCGTTTCCGATTACACCCCGCGCCAGGTGGCCGCGCAGAAGCTGAAGAAGACTGCCGACAGCCAGTCGCTGGTGATCGAGCTGATGCGCACCCCGGACATCCTGGCCGAGGTTGCCGCGCAGACGCAGTCGTTGAAGCTGGTGGTCGGCTTTGCCGCCGAGACCCACGATGTGGAGAAATATGCGCGCGGCAAGCTGGTCGACAAGCGCCTGGACCTGGTGATCGCCAACCAGGTGGGTATCAGCGGCGGTGGTTTCGAAAGCGACAACAATGCCGCCACGGCCTTCTGGCAGGATGGCGAACAGGTATTCCCGGCTACTTCCAAGCGTGAGCTGGCCGAACAACTGCTGGCGCTGATCGCGCGGAGACTCCAGGCATGACCCAGGCAAGCAACACCCACGGATTCACCCCACAACCGTTGCAGGTCAAGCTGCTCGACCCGCGCTTCGGTGACAGCTGGCCGCTGCCGGCCTATGCCACCGAAGCCAGCGCCGGCATGGATCTGCGCGCGGCGCTGGAAACCGCGCTGACCCTGCAGCCGGGCGATACCGCACTGGTCCCCAGCGGGCTGGCCATCCATATCGCCGACCCGCATCTGTGTGCGGTGATCCTGCCGCGTTCGGGCCTGGGCCACCGCCATGGCATCGTGCTCGGCAACGGCACCGGCCTGATCGACGCCGACTACCAGGGGCCGCTGCTGATCAGTGTCTGGAACCGTGGCCGCGAGGCCTTCACCATCGAGCCGGGCGATCGCATCGCGCAGCTGGTGGTCGTGCCGATTGCCCGCGTCAGCCTGCAGGTGGTGGATACTTTCACCGACAGCGTGCGGGGAACGGGTGGATTCGGCCATACCGGGGTGCGTTGACAGGGGACATCGATGAGCGGCATCGGGGAAGCACAGCGGGGAAAGTCGTTGGGACGGAGCGCGCCATTGCTGGGTGTGCTGCTGGTACTGCTGGCCGCGTGGTTCGGCTGGAGCGCGGTACAGCAGTGGCGGCAGGCAGCCAGCGGGGACGCGCTGGAACAGGCGCGCGACCAGGCCGTGCAAGGGCTGCAGCAGGCCGCCTCCGGCCAGTTGCAGCAGCTGCAGCAGCAGTTGAAGGGCGACCGCGTCCAGCAGGCGCTGCAGGCGGGTGATGCCGCCGGCGCCGCGCTGGCGCTGCGGGAAAGCTGGACCGGCGTCGAGCAGGTGGAGGTGCTGGGCGCTGACCTGGCCGCGGGCTACGCAGATGCGGCCACCTTTGGATATGCACGCCTGGCCCTGCTGGAATCGGCGCTGGCCGATGGCAAGGCAACCCTGCGCGTGGTCCGCGATGGCGGCGGCAACCGCCTGGGTCTGGCCGCGCCGGTACAGCTGGCCGGTGTGGGACCGGCGGTGGTGTATGTGCGCCAGCCGCTGCTGCGGTTGACCGCGCCGCTGGACCAGGTGCGCGCCCCCGGCAACGGCTTCCTGGCGCTGCGCCAGGGAACGCACAACATCGTGGTGCAGGGCGATACCGGCCTGTCCGAGAGCGCCGAGGCAATGGCGCGCCCGGTGGCCGGAACCACGCTGCGACTGGCCGCCGGGGTACCCAATGTGGAACCCGGCCCACTGGGACTGGGAGCCCTGGCCAGCGCGATTGTCGCCCTGCTGCTGGCCTTCATCGCGGTACTGCTGGTGGTAGGCCGTGGCCGACTGCCGAAGTCACTGCCGCTGCCCAGCCGGCGCAGCGCGGTGGCCGACGCCGATCACGGCCCGACCCTGCGTGAAAGCCTGCAGATGGTGCCGCCGACGGTACCCGGCCAGGCGGTGGCCGAGGCTGCGCCGCCTCCGCCGCCACCGGTTCCCGCCGAGGAACTGGCTGCGGGCATCTTCCGCGCCTACGACATCCGCGGCGTGGTCGGCAGCGAACTGACGGCGCGCACCGCCGCGCTGATCGGCCAGGCCATCGGCACCGTCGCCCTCGAGCAGGGCCTGCGCGAGGTGGTGATCGGCCGCGATGGCCGCCTGTCCGGTCCGGAACTGTCGGCGGGGCTGGCCGAAGGCCTGCGGCGTGCCGGCTGTGCGGTGATCGATATCGGCCTGGCTCCGACCCCGGTCGTGTATTTCGCCGCCTTCCACCTGCGCACCGGTACCTGTGTTGCGGTCACCGGCAGCCACAACCCGCCGGACTACAACGGTTTCAAGATCGTCATCGGTGGTGAAACCCTGTCCGGCGATGCGATCACCGACCTTTACCAGCGCATTGTCGAAGGCCGCCTGGTGCAGGCGGCGGAACCGGGTGACTACCAGCAGCGCGAGGTCAGCGCCGACTACATCCAGCGTATTGCCGATGACGTGCAGCTGGACCGCCCGCTGAAGGTGGTTACCGATGCGGGCAACGGCGTGGCCGGTGCCTTCGCGCCGCAGCTGCTGGAAGCGATCGGCGCCGAAGTCATTCCGTTGTACTGCGATGTCGACGGCACCTTCCCCAACCACCACCCCGATCCCAGCGAACCGGCCAACCTGGAAGACCTGGTGCAGACGGTCAAGCGCTTCGGCGCCGACCTCGGCGTGGCGTTCGATGGTGATGGCGATCGCCTTGGCGTGGTCACCGGTGAAGGCAAGATCATCTACGCCGACCGTCTGCTGATGCTGTTCGCCGCCGACGTGCTGATGCGCAATCCGGGCGCGATGGTGATCTACGACGTGAAGTGCACCGGCAAGTTGTCCGATCACGTGCTGCGCAATGGTGGCAGCCCGTTGATGTGGAAGACCGGGCACTCGCTGATGAAGGCGAAGATGCGCGAGACCGACGCCGAACTGGCGGGCGAGATGAGCGGCCACTTCTTCTTCAAGGAGCGCTGGTTCGGCTTCGACGATGGCCTGTACGCCGCTGCACGCCTGCTGGAGATCCTGGCCCAGCGCGAAGAAACGCCGGACGAAGTGCTGGCCGAACTGCCGGAAATGGTGGCGACGCCGGAGCTGAAGGTGCCAGTGGCCGAGGGAACCCCGCATGCGTTGGTGGCGATGCTGGTGGCTGCTGCGCAGTCGCCGGACAACCCGTATGTCGGCGGTCGCCTGTCGACCATCGACGGCCTGCGGGTGGACTTCGCCGACGGCTGGGGCTTGGTGCGCGCGTCCAATACCACGCCGGTGCTGGTGCTGCGCTTCGAAGGCAACGACGAAGCGGCACTGGAACGCATCCAGGCATTGTTCCGCAGCCAGCTGCAGCCGGTGCTGGGCGACACCCCGCTGGGCTTCTGAGGTGCTGCCCGGCACACCCTGCTCGGCTGCTCTTGGTAGGTGTCGACCTTGGTCGACACGGTAGATCCACGCCATGCGTGGATGCTCTTCAATGGATGTCCATCCACGCATGGCGTGGATCTACTTGTCTGGTGGGTGCCGACCGTTGGTCGGCACACCTCACCCCTTGAACCGCAACCCCACACCGGGCTCGGTGAACAGGTAGCGTGAATCCAGCGCCGAGTCGCCCAGCTTGTGCCGCAGCTTGCCGACCAGGATGCGCAGGTAGTGGGTGTCGTGCTGGTGGGTGGGTCCCCAGATTTCCTGCAGGATCTGCGGCTGGGTCACCACCCGCCCGGCATTGCGCAGCAGCAGCGACAACAGCGCGTACTCCTTGCGGGTCAATGCCACCAGTTCGCCATCAATCGCCACTTCGCGGCGCACCAGGTCCACGTGCAGGTGGCCATCGTCGAACACCGGCGGCGTGCCATCGGTCGGTACGCTGCGTGTGCGCAGCAGCGCCCGCACCCGTGCCATCAGCTCCTGGGTCCCGAAGGGTTTGGTCACGTAGTCGTTGGCGCCGTTGTCCAGTGCACGCACCTTCTCGGTTTCACCGGCACGCACGGTCAGCATGATCACCGGCACCTGGCTCCACTGCCGCAGCTGTTCCAGCACCTCGTGGCCTTCCATGTCCGGCAGGCCGATGTCCAGGATCACCAGGTCCATGTCCTCGCTGGCGGCCATCTGCAGGCCTTCCTGGCCGGTCGCAGCCTGGCGCACCTGATAGCCCTGCGCGCGCAGGCTGATGTCCAGGAACCGGCGGATCTGGGTTTCATCGTCGATCACCAGCACGCGCGGGGCCGGTGCGCTGGCATCAGTCGGGGTCGGACTCATCGTGGGAGGCTGGCTTGAGCAGGGGCAGGGTGATGCGGATCAGGGTACCGCGACCGTCGCGCCCGGGCAGCGCCTGCACGCTGCCGCCATGCGCGCCGATCATGCCCTGGCAGATGGTCAGGCCGAGGCCGGTGCCGTGGCGGCCGCGGTCGCCGCGCTCGACGCTGTAGAACATGTCGAAGATGCGCGCGCGCTCGTCGTCGGGAATGCCGGGGCCGGCATCGATCACGTCGATACGCAGCTGACCGTCCAGTTCGCGCGCCAGTACCTGCACGGCGGCATCGGCCGGCGAGAACTTGGCAGCGTTCTCCATCACATTGAACACCGCCTGCTCGACCAGTGCCGGATGCACCCAGATCGGTGCCAGCGTCGCCGGAATATCCAGCTCCAGCCGCACCGTCGGCTGGTAGCGCTGCAGGCGCCGGGCGGCCGAACCAATCAGCTCATCCACGCCTATCCAGTCGCGGTTGATCTTCAGGCCCTCGTGGCCCAACCGGGTCATGTCCAGCAGGTTCTGGATGTAGCGGTCCAGGCGCTCGCCTTCGACCAGGATGGTGTCCAGCAAGGCGCGGCGGTCGGCCAGATCCATCGCCGCGCCGTAGCTGGCCAGGCTGTCGGCCGAGCCGATCATCGCCGCCAGCGGCGAACGCAGGTCGTGCGACACCGAGGAGAGCAGGGCAGAGCGCAGCCGCTCGGTCTCGTTGCTGACGTGCGCCTGTTCCAGCTCCGCCACCAGGCGCGTGCGCAACGCCGCCTGGGCGATGTCATCGACCATCGCTTCGGCCAGTTGGCGCTGTTCGGGCAGCAGCCGCGCCTGCGCACCTGGCAGGTACAGGCCGGCCACACCGATCGCACGGTCCTCGCCGTCCAACAGCGGCAGGAACCACCATTGCGCGCCAGCGAGGGTATCGGTGAAGCGGCCACTGGGCTGGCCATGGCGCAGGGCCCAGTCGGCTGCCGCCAGGTCGGTATCACCGGGCAGGTGACGGCCACCGGCGGCGATATCGGCGCCGATCCGCAGCCAGGCGGGCACGTCCATGGCCTGTTCCAGCGCATGCCGGCCGGCCTGTGCCACTTCACCGTTGCCGGCCGCGCTGGCCAGCTGCCGGCCCAGCTGCTGGCGCGCGCGCGCATGGCGGTTGGCCGCGCGCAGGGCGATCACCTGCATGCGCAGGCGCGACGCCAGGCGTCCGGCAACCAATGCCGCCGCCAGGAACAGGAACACGGTGATTACGCCCTGCCGTGCGCCGATGGCGAAGGTGAAGCGTGGCGCGATGAACAGGAAGTTGTAGGCGAGGAAACACAGGATCGCCGCCATCACCGCGACGCTGGCGCGGGTACGCGCGGCTACCAGCACAACGGCCACGATGAACACCATCGACAGATCGGCCATGCCCACCCAGCGTTCCACCAGCCAAGCGACCGCGCAGGCCAGGCCGGTGGCGATCAGCGCCTGCAATGGTTCGTGGCTGATCCCACGCATTGGTGGCAGCAGGCCTTCACGACGGGAACGCGCCCGCGCCTGCGGCGTGCTGATGATGGTGATCTCGTAGTGCGCGCCGCGCTGGATCAGCTGCTGGGTCAGGGTGCGGTTGAACATCCGCGCCAGTGGTCGCTCGCGGGTGCGGCCCAGGACCAGCGTGGACACGCCGTTGTGCGCGGCGTGGTCGAGCAATGCGTCGGCGATGCTGGAGCCGTGCAGCAGCTCGGCGTCGCCGCCGAGGCGGCGGGCCAGCGCGAACGCAGCATCGATCTCGCGCCGGGTCGCCTCGTCCTGGCGGCGTCCCTGCACTGTCACTACCGTCCACGGTGCATCGCGGCGTTCGGCGATGCGTCGCGCCACCCGCACCAGGTATTCACTCTGGCCGCCGCCATCGATCGCCACCAGCACGCCGCGTCGCAGGGGCAGATTGCTCTCGCCGCGGGCGGCGCGCGCTTCGCGCAGGCTGCTGTCAACGCGGTCGGCCGCTTCCTGCATCGCCAGTTCGCGCAATGCGGTCAGGTTGGCCGGCGAGAAGAACGCCTGCAGTGCCTGCGCGGCCTGCTCGGGCACGTACACCTTGCCCTGCTGCAGGCGCGCGATCAGTTCGCGCGGCGGCAGATCGACCAGCACGATGTCGTGCAGGCGGTCGAGCACGCCGTCGGGCACGGTCTCGCTGACGCGCACGCCGGTGATGCGCATCACCACATCGTTGAGGCTTTCCAGATGCTGGATGTTGACCGTGGTCCAGACGTCGATGCCGGCGTCCAGCAGTTCCATCACGTCCTGCCAGCGACGTTCATGGCGGCTGCCCGGCGCATTGCGATGGGCCAGCTCGTCCACCAGCACCAGCGCCGGCCTGCGTGCCAGCACGGCGTCCAGGTCCATCTCCTGCAGGTCGTGGCCATGGTAGGCCACGTCCTTCAGCGGCAGCCGTGGCAGGCCTTCCAGCAGGGCCTGGGTATCGGCGCGGCCGTGGGTCTCCACCAGGCCCACCACCAGGTCCACGCCACGGCGCAGCTGTTCCTGCGCACGGGTCAGCATGGCGTAGGTCTTGCCGACGCCCGGCGCAGCGCCCAGGAACACAGTGAGCTTGCCACCGGCTTCGCGTTGCAGGCCTTCCACCAGGGCGTTGGCCTGGCGGGTCCGCAGATCAGTCATGGGGGCCGCTGTCATGGCCGCCATTGTGCGCGCAGCGGGTGCAGGCCTGCATCACGGTGCGCGTGCTGCGTGGTCAAGGGCGAAGTTCAGCGTCACCACGTTCACCCGTGGCTGGCCGAACACACCCCATTGCCGCCCTTGCGTGTTGGCCTTCACCAGCGCCTGCACGCGCTCGACCGGCAGGCCACGCGCACGGGCCACGCGTGCCACCTGCAGCTGTGCTGCCGCCGGCGACAACTGCGGATCCAGGCCGCCGCCGGACTGGGTGACCAGATCGGCAGGAACCTGCGCAGGCGCTACGCCTTCGCGCGCGGCCACTGCCGCAGTGCTCGCCGCCACGCGTTCGGCCAGCGCCGGGTTGCTGCGTGCCAGGTTGGAACCGGCCGCTGCCATCGGGTCGTAGTTGGCCGCTGACGGTCGTGCCTGGAAGTAGCCATCGCCAGTGAACGGCTGCGAC
Organism: Stenotrophomonas lactitubi; assembly: GCF_002803515.1. Lineage (NCBI taxonomy): Bacteria > Pseudomonadati > Pseudomonadota > Gammaproteobacteria > Lysobacterales > Lysobacteraceae > Stenotrophomonas > Stenotrophomonas lactitubi. The sequence goes on from NZ_PHQX01000002.1 coordinate 429,212, forward strand.
AGCCATGCCGAAGCACGCACCTGGCCGCTGCCATCACGCAGCAGGCTGCCTTCGGCCTGCGCCGGGAAGGACAGGCCGGCGAAACCGGTGGCGATGCCGGCGTAGACCGCACCGGCCAGCAGCAGGGTGGCCACGCCCAGGCCGATGGCCGGGCGCCAGCTGGCGCCATCCTGCAACGTGGCCACGCGCGCCTCGCTTTTCAGCTCGCGGGAAAGGGAAGGGGAGTCAGAACGGTTCATGCGCCGAATACCAGGACAAGAAGAAGGTCGATCAACTTGATTGCCGCGAACGGCAGCAGCACGCCACCCAGGCCGTACACCAGCATGTTCCGGCGCAGCAGCGCCGTTGCGGTGGCCGGGCGGAAGCGCACACCGCGCAACGCCAGCGGAATCAGGGCGGGAATCACCAGCGCATTGAAGATCAGCGCCGCCAGCACCGCATTGCGCGGGCTCGACAGCTGCATCACGTTCAACGCGGCCATCGCAGGCACGGTGGCGGCAAACAACGCCGGCAGGATCGCGAAGTACTTGGATACATCGTTGGCCAGCGAGAACGTGGTCAGCGCGCCGCGGGTGATCAGCTGCTGCTTGCCCACCTCCACCACCGCCAGCAGCTTGGCCGGATCCGAATCCAGGTCGACCATGTTGCCGGCTTCCTTGGCCGCCTGCGTGCCCGAGTTCATCGCCAGGCCGATGTCGGCCTGGGCCAGCGCCGGCGCATCGTTGGTACCGTCGCCGACCATCGCCACCAGGCGGCCACCGGCCTGCTCGGCACGGATGCGTGCCAGCTTGTCCTCCGGCCGCGCCTCGGCGATGTAGTCGTCCACACCGGCTTCGGCAGCGATCGCGGCGGCCGTCAGCGGGTTGTCGCCGGTGATCATCACCGTGCGGATACCCATCGCCCGCAGCTGTGCGAACTTCTCGCGCATGCCGTGCTTGACCACGTCCGACAGCTCGATCACGCCCAGCACATGGCGACCCTCGGCCACCACCAGCGGCGTGGCACCATTGCGTGCGACCTGGTCCACGCGCCCGGCCAGTTCCGCCGGCACGGTGCCGCCGAGCGCCAGCACATGGGCGCGGATCGCATCGGCAGCGCCCTTGCGGATCTGCCGGCCGTGCATCAGGTCGACACCGGACATGCGGGTCTGCGCACTGAAAGCCAGGTAGTCGGCCTGGTCCGGCTCGGCGGTGGTGCAGCCCTGTTCGCGGGCCAGGCGCACGATCGATTTGCCTTCCGGGGTCGGGTCGGCCAGCGAAGACAGCAGTGCCGCCTCACGAAGCTGGTCGGCGTCGATCCCGGCCAGTGCATGGAAGTGGCTCGCCTGGCGGTCGCCGTAGGTGATGGTGCCGGTCTTGTCGAGCAGCAGCACGTCGACGTCACCGGCCACTTCCACCGCCTTGCCGGACTTGGCCAGCACGTTGGCGGCCAGCGCACGGTTCATGCCGGCGATGCCGATGGCCGGCAGCAGGCCACCGATGGTGGTCGGGATCAGGCACACCAGCAGCGCGATCAGCAGCAGCGGATCGACCTTGACGCCCACCGAGGCACCGATCGCCGGCAGCGTCGCCACCACCACCAGGAAGGTCAGCGTCATCGCCGCCAGCAGCAGGGTCAGCGCGATTTCATTCGGCGTCTTCTGTCGGTTGGCACCTTCCACCAGCGCGATCATCCGGTCCAGGAAGCTGTGCCCCGGCTCGGCGGTGATGCGCACGACGATCTGGTCGGACAGCACCTTGGTGCCGCCGATCACGCCGGAGCGATCAGTACCCGCCTCGCGCAGCACCGGTGCCGACTCGCCGGTCACCGCCGCTTCGTTGATGGTGGCCAGGCCCTGCACGATCTCGCCGTCGGCCGGCACCAGCTCGCCGGCACTGACGATCACGTGGTCGCCGGGGCGCAGCTCGGCGGCGGGCACCTGGGTTTCACTTGCACCGGCCTGCGCCGACGCCAGACGGCGCGCCACCAGGTCCTGGCGGGCGCGGCGCAGCGAGGCGGCCTGGCCACGGCCGCGTGCTTCGGCCACGGCCTCGGCGAAATTGCCGAACAGCACGGTGACCAGCAGGATCGCCGTCACCGCCAGGCCGAAGCCCAGTGGCGCGTTGCCGGTCAGGGTGATGATCGCGGCGACGACCGTGCCGGCCATCACCACCGCCATCACCGGGCTGCGCACCAGGTGCATCGGCGACAGCTTGCGTACGGCCTCGATGAGCGCGCGGCGCAGGCCGGCGGCATCGAGCAGGGCCGGGCGGGACGCCACGGAGGAGGAATGGTTTGCGGTTGCGTGACTACTCATGGGGTGTCCTCAGTGCAGTCCCAGGCTCAGGTGGTCGGCGATAGGGCCGAGTACCAGCGCCGGCATGAACTGCAGCACGGTCAGGATGACGATCACCGAGACCAGAGTCAGGGCGAAGGTCGGGGTTTCGATCTGCAGGCTGCCAGCCGATTCAGGGGCCTGCCGCTTGGCGGCCAGCTGCGCGGCCACCACCAGCGGGATGATCAGCAGCGGGAAGCGGCCCAGCAGCAACACCAGCGAGCAGCTCAGGTTCCACCACGGCGTGGCGTCGCCCAGGCCCTCGAAGCCCGAGCCGTTGTTGGCGTAGGCCGAGACATACTCGTAGAACACCTGGCTGATGCCGTGGAAACCGGGATTGGAGGTACCGGCCAGACCGGGCACGGCCAGCGTGATCGCGGTGAACAGCAGCAGGGTGATCGGCTGCAGCAGCACCAGCAGGGCCAGCAGGCGCACCTGTGGCGTTTCCAGCTTGCGACCGAACAGCTCCGGCGTACGGCCGGTCATCAGCCCTGCCAGGAACACACCCAGCAGCAGGTACACGATGAATTGCTGCAGGCCGCAGCCGATGCCGCCCCAGATCGCGCTGACCAGCATGTTGACCATCGCCAGGCCGCCAGAGAGCGGGCTCAGCGAATCGTGCATGCCGTTGACCGAACCGTTGGAGACCTGGGTGGTCACCGCCGCCCATAGCGCGGTGCCATCGGCGCCGAAGCGCACTTCCTTGCCTTCCATCAGCAGCGGCGTGGCCGCGCTGGCGCTATGGCCCTCGCTCCACACCATCGCGCCGGTGGACAGCAGCGACATGCCGAGCATGCAGCTGAACACCAGCGCGCCGAAACGACGGCGCCCGGTGAACGCGCCGATCATGAAGATCACCGCCATCGGCACCAGCAGGATGCCGATCACCTCCAGCATGTTCGACACCGGGGTCGGGTTCTCCAGCGGGAAGCTGCTGTTCGGGCCATACCAGCCGCCACCATTGGCACCCAGTTGTTTGGCCGCGACCATCGCCGCAACCGGACCCAGCGGCAGCTTCTGCTGCGCCATGCCGGCACTGGCGTCGATCGGCGTGGCCTGCGGGCCACCGGCCATCGTGGAGGGCACGCCCTGGCTGGTCAGCAGCAGCGTCCATACCAGGCACAGCGGCAACAGGAAGCGCACGCACAAGCGCACGACGTCCGCGTAGTAATTGCCCACCGCCACCTGGCGGTCATCGCCCGCGACGGGCGCGGTGACCGATTTCGGCGCACGCGAGAACAACGCACGCAGCGTCGCCACGGCCAGCGCCAGGCCCATCATCGGCGTCACCACCTGCAGGCCGGTGATGCCGGTCATCTGCGAGAAGTAGGACAGCTGCGCCTGGCCGGAGTAGTGCTGCTGGTTGGTGTTGGTCAGGAACGAGATCATCGTGTGCAGCGCCGTGTCCCAGCGCATGTTCGGGATCTGGTCCGGATTCAACGGCAACCACGCCTGGGTCATGAACACGGCCTGGGTCAGCACCGCGATCACCACGTTGCTGAGCACGAACGCCAGCACGTAGCCCCGCCAGGACATCGAACGTGAGGGATCGACGCCGAGCACCTTGTACAGCGGCTTTTCGATCCAGTGGAACAGCACGTCGACCTTCATCGGCGTGCCGCGCATCACCCGGGCAAGATAGAGGCCCAGGGGCCAGGCCAACAGCAGGCTGGCGGCAAGAATGGCAAGAATTTCAGTCATGGCAGGCTCCGCTCAGAACGACTCGGGCCGCAGCACGACATAAAGAAGATAGGCGGCGGCAACCAGCACCAGCACGCCACACAGCAACGACAGCCAGGGGGACATGGAATTGAGACCTGGTGGAACCCCTCCACCTCAGGCCGTCATCGTCGTCCCCACCCCCATAAACGCACTACGCGCCGGACCGGGCCGACGCGTAAAGAGTGCATAAATTCCGTGGGCCAACCCGTAACCAGCCCCCCTGCTGAGCCGAGCCTACGCTCGGCTGCTCTTTCCCGAGGTCAAGCGGAGCCGAGCGTGGGCTCGGCTCTACCGGCAGTCACGGGGCTTGGCTCGCCGGCGCCAATCCCTTCAGTTGCCGATAGCGCTGCAGGCTGCTTTCGATCTCGACCTTCAATGCCTGCTGCTGCTGTTCGAAGCTGGCCAGCAGCCGCTGCTGCGACTTCAGCTGCGCATGGCGCTGGGCGATCGCCTGGGCCTGCTTGTCGGCCACCTTGCCGCCGGCCAGTTCGCGGTCACCGGCGGCAGCAAGCAGGGCCACCAGCGAATCGCGCAGGCTGGCCACGTTGTACTGGGCGGTCTTGAGGTTGTTGTCGAGCACCTCCTGGCGCTCGGCGAACACGCGCCGCAGCGCGTTCTCATCACCGTAGGTGGTCAGCATCGCCTGTTCGGTGCGCTGGCGGGTCTGCTCGGCCATCTGGTCCAGCTGGGCCTGCGCCGCCGCCGTGCTGGCGGCAGCGCGTTCCTCATCGCTCAACGCGCGCTGCACCTGCGCATTGCGCAGGCCGCTGTTGGCGCTGAACTCATCGCGGGCGTGGTTGACCGCATCGGCTGGCAGCGCATCGCTGCAGATCCGCTCCTTGCCCTCGTTCCAGCAGTACAGCTTCTTGTCTGCAGCCTTGCCGCCGGACTGTGCCAGCAGCGTCTGCGGCATCACCAGCAGCAGGCTGGCGGCGACGATGGCAGGAACTCGGAACATGCGACCTTCCCCCTGGTGGTCAGCGCGTGGAACGGACGCCGTACTGGGCGCGATAGGCCTCCAGCGGCTGCCGGTAGCCTACAAGTTCCGGATTTCCGGACGCGAAATCAAGCAGGTCGGCCAGCGTCGCTACGGCGATCACCGGGATGCCGGCTTCTTCGGCCACGGCCTGTGCGGCGGAGCGATGGTCGCTGTCCGAGGCGATCTCCTGGCGGTCCAGGGCCACCACGATGCCGGCCGGAATGCCGCCCGCAGCGCGGATGATCGCCAGCGCCTCGCGGATGGCAGTGCCGGCGGTGATCACGTCGTCGACGATCAGCACGCGCTTGCCGGTCATGTCGGCGCCGATCAGCTGGCCGCCTTCACCATGGTCCTTCACTTCCTTGCGGTTGAACGACAGCGGCAGATCGCGGCCGCGCTGGGCCAGCTCGCATGCCATCGCGGTGGCCAGCGGAATGCCCTTGTAGGCCGGGCCGAACACCACGTCGTACTTGATCCCGGTGGCGTCGATGGCGTCGGAATAGCACGCGCCCAGCTGCGACAGCAGGGAACCGGAGTCGAAACGGCCGGCGTTGAAGAAATAGGGGCTCAGCCGGCCGGACTTGAGGGTGAACTGGCCGAAGCGCAGGGCATCGGCGGTCAGGGCCAGCTGCAGGAAACGGTGACGGTGGTCGCTCATCAAAACTCGATTCATCTTCATTTGGAGCGCAAATCCTAATCCAGCTGGGCTTTTCGCGCTCGTCCGGCTCCTTCACGCGGGTATCCGGGGCGGCCCCCGCGGGCTGCTCAGCCCGGCAGGCAACCGGTATGCTTGCCCGGTTTCCCGCCGTAGGTTCTTCCGCATGCGCATCATCAGTTTCAATGCCAATGGCATCCGTTCGGCCGCCACCAAGGGCTTCCTCGACTGGTTCCGTGGCCAGGACGCCGACGTCCTCTGCATCCAGGAGACCAAGGCCCAGGAAGACCAGCTGACCGACCCGATGTTCCGCCCGGATGGCCACCATTGCTTCTACCGCGATGCCATCACCAAGAAGGGCTACAGCGGCGTGGCGATCTACAGCAAGCGCGAACCGGACCAGGTCATCACCTCGCTGGGCTGGGCACCGTTCGACGACGAAGGCCGCTACATCGAGGCACGCTTCGGCAACCTCAGCGTGGTCTCCTTCTATATTCCGTCCGGCAGCTCGGGTGACCTGCGGCAGGGCTTCAAGTTCGAAGTGATGGAGTGGCTGCGGCCGATCCTTGAGGAGTGGGCGCGCAGCGGCCGCGACTACGTGCTGTGTGGCGACTGGAACATCGTCCGCTCGGCGCTGGACATCAAGAACTGGAAGTCCAACCAGAAGAACTCCGGCTGCCTGCCCGAGGAGCGCGACTGGCTCAACGCCCTGTGCGCCGACCACGGCCAGGCCACCGACGTAGCCACCGGTCGCGGCTGGGCCGATGCCTACCGCCTGCTCAATCCGACCGGCGAGGACTACACCTGGTGGAGCAACCGTGGTGCCGCCCGCGCCAACAACGTGGGTTGGCGCATCGACTACCAGTTCATCACCCCGGGCCTGCGTGACCGCCTGCGCAGCTGCTCGATCTACCGCGACCAGCGCTTCTCCGACCACGCACCGTTCATCGTGGACTACGACCTGTGACTGAGGCTGCCAAGCCGGCCGGCTACAAGGGCTGGGCCGGCATCAAGCGTGCGTTCGGCACGCCCTCGGCGCTCACCATGGCCCTGCTGGGCTTCGGCAGCGGCCTGCCGTTCCTGCTGATCGCCTCGCAGACCCTGTCCACCCGCTTGCGCGATGTCGGCCTCGATCTGGGCAGCATCGGCCTGATCAGCCTGGCCAGCTTCTTCTACCTGCTCAAATTCGTCTGGGCTCCCCTGCTGGATCGCTACGCGTTTCCGTTGCTGGGTTTCCTGGGTCGCCGCCGCTCGTGGCTGCTGGTCTCGCAGATCCTGGTGCTGGTGGGCCTGGTTGCACTGGCGTTCGTTCGGCCAGAGCAGGGTGTGTGGCCGCTGGTGGCCTGGGTACTGGTGGCGTCCTTTGCAGGCGCCACCCAGGATTCGGTGGTCGACGCCTACCGCATCGAGATCGCCCCGCAGACCGCGCAGGCCGCGTTGGCCGCCACGTATACGCTGGGCTATCGCATCGGCCTGATCCTGGCCGGTGCCGGCGCCTTGTACCTGGCACAGTTCGAAGGCTGGATCATTGCCTATCTGGCCATGGCTGCACTGATGATCCTGCCGATCATCACCACCCTGTTCTGCCGCGAGCCCGAGCGTCCGGCCAACGCCGTCCAGCGCCGCATCGACATTGCCGAAGCGTTCGTGCAGCCGATCACCAGCTTCTTCAGCCGCAACGGCATGGGGCTGGCACTGGCGCTGCTGGCGTTCGTCGGGTTCTTCAAGTTTCCCGACCAGGTCATCGGCGTGATGGCCGGACCCTTCTATCTCGACTCGGGCTTCGACAAGGCCGACATCGCTACGGTCTCCAAGCTGTTCGGCGTGTGGATGGGTATTGGTGGGGCGTTCATTGGCGGTATCGCCGTTGCCGCCTTCGGTTTCCGCCGGATGCTGCTTGTCGCGGCGCTGGGCGTAGCCCTGTCCAACCTGGCCTTCCTGCTGATGGCGCACAATCCGGGGCAGTTGTGGGCGTTCTACGCTGCGCTCAGTGCCGACAACCTGTTCCAGGGCTTCGCCGGCACGGTACTGGTGGCGTTCATGTCTTCGCTGACCGATCGCAACTTCACCGCGACCCAGTACGCCCTGCTGGTATCACTGGCCAATCTGCCGGGCAAGTTCGTCGGCGGCGTCTCCGGCTACATCGTGGAGGCCACCTCGTACAGCACCTTCTTCATGCTCAGCGCTGTCACGGTGGTGCCGACCATGCTGCTGCTGGCTTGGCTGTGGCCACGCATCCTTGATCGTGGGCCGTCACCCGCCGCCTGATTGCCTGTCCGCGCTTACTGCGGGATGATCGCCCCGACGCGCCGAGGGGGCGGTGCCTTGCGAACGGGGAAGTGAGCATGGCCGACGTAGTGCTGCGGGACCTGGACCCGCTGCTGCTGGAACGCATCAAACGGGTCTCGGTTGCCCGAGGCTGGACCCATGAACAGACCTGCGCGGTCCTGCTGGAGCAGGGCCTGTTCAGCAGTGAACTGGAGGTCCGCTCCGGCTTCGGTGATCCCGAAGTCGACGCCCTGTCCGATGCGATCGCCGCACTGCAGGCCCTCCCTGCCGGCCAAGGCTTCGATTAGCTGCCGCAGGGCCGGCTAACAGTAGATCCACGCCATGCGTGGATGGCGCCAACCTCTACGCCAAATGGATCGCCCCGAGAATCCGCGGCCCCTTCGCCCCGGTCACGCTCGGCAGGTTGCCCGCCAGCCCGTCCATCGTCCGCTGCGCCAGCCACGCAAACCCCATCGCCTCCACATACTCCGGGTCCAGCCCGTGCAGTGCCGTGGATTCGACCACCACGCCCGGCAGTCGCGCCGCCAGCCGCCGCATCAACTGCGCGTTGCGCACACCGCCGCCGCATACCAGTACCCGGCGGGTGTCCGGCTGCTGGGCCAGCAGCGCATCCACCACCGTCGCCGCGGTCAGCTCCAGCAGCGTCGCCTGTACATCGGCGGCGGCAAACTGGCCTTCCTCCATGTGCGCTTCGGCCCACGGCAGGTGGAACTGCTCGCGCCCGGTGCTCTTGGGCGGTGGCAGCGCAAACCACGGGTCGGCGCGCCAGCCGGCCAGCAGGCTGTCATCCACCGCACCACTGGCCGCGTAGGCACCGTCAGCGTCGAAGCTGCGCCCGGTATGGCGTTGGCACCAGGCATCCATCAGCGCGTTGGCCGGGCCGGTATCGAAGCCACGCACGACGCCTTCGCGCGGAATCAGGGTCAGGTTGGCGATCCCGCCCAGGTTCAGCACCGCGCGGTCTTCATCGGCCGCACCCAGCATGCCCAGGTGGAAGGCCGGCATCAGCGGAGCACCATGACCGCCGGCGGCAACGTCGCGGCGGCGGAAATCGCACACCGTGGTGATGCCGGTCAGTTCGGCGATGCGGTTGCCGTCACCCAGCTGCAGGGTGAACGCCGGATCGGCCAGCGGTCGATGGCGCACCGTCTGCCCGTGCGAGCCGATGGCCCGCACCTGCGAACGGTCGACACCGGCTTCGTCCAGCAGCTGGTTGGCGGCGGCGGCGAAGCTGATCGCAATCCGCGCGTCCAGCTCGCCCAGCTCCTCCAGCGACTGCAGCGGACCGCCTTCACCGAGGGCTACCAGCCGCGCCCGCAGTACCGGCTCCCAGCGGGCGGTCAGCCCATGCACGAAGCGGCAACCTCCGTCGGCTGGGAACTGCACCAGCGCGGCATCGATGCCGTCAGCACTGGTGCCCGACATCAGGCCCAAGTAAAGGGGAAGGGACGGATCGGCAGTGGTGTTCATGGCGGGCATAAAAAAAGGACACGGCAAGCTTGTGCTGCCGTGTCCTCCTTCGTCAACGCAGGGCTCAGCCGCGCTTGCGGCCTGCCGGCGCCTTGTCCTTGGTGCTGGCCACCTCGGTGGTCGCGCTTTCGGCGGCCGGTGCGGGGCTGGCGTCGGCGTAGATCAGCTTCTCCATGCCCTGGATGCGGGCCATTGCCGGCGCGGTCTGTGCCCGGAACGCCACCAGCTCGGCGCCCTTCAGCGGCTCCGGCGGCGGCATGGTCACCGTCAGCGGGTTGCGGTGCTCGCCATTGACCCGGAATTCGTAGTGCAGGTGCGGGCCGGTCGCCAGGCCGGTCGAGCCGACGTAGCCGATCACCGTGCCCTGGGCCACGCGCTGGCCGTTCTTGATCCCGGCAAAGCGCGACATGTGGCCGTACAGGGTGGTGTGGCCGCGGCCATGGTCGAGGATCACCACGTTGCCGTAACCGCGCTGCACGCCGACAAACTGCACCCGCGCGTCGCCGGCGGCCATGATCGGGGTACCGGTGCGCGCGGCATAGTCCACGCCCTTGTGCATGCGCATCTTGCCCAGCACCGGGTGCTTGCGCGCGCCGAAGGTCGAGCTCAGCCGCGCAAACGGGATCGGCATGCGGATGAAGCTCTTCTTCAGCGAACGGCCACTGATGTCGTAGTACTCGGACTTGCCGTTGCGGTCGAAGCGGAAGCCGGAATAGGTCTTGCCGCCAGTAGTGAAGGTCGCGGCCAGGATCTTGCTGGTATCGACCTTCTCGCCCTCGCGCCAGGTCTCGTCCATCACCACGCTGAAGCGGTCGCCCGGCTGCAGGTCCTTGGAGAAGTCGATGTCGTACTTGAAGATGTCGTCGGTCATCGTCGCGATTGCCGATGGCGACAGTCCTGCGCGACGTGCAGCCGCATACAGCGAACTGGTGATCTCGCCACTGGTGACCACCGTCCGCGTGGACGTCTCGCGCTTGGTCACCGTTTCCTTGATGTCATCGCCGCTCAGGCTCAGCTCGACCCGGTTGTCGGCATCGCGGTCGAAGCGGATGCTGCGCAGGTCACCGGACAGCGGCATGTCGAAGGCGATCTCGGCGCCCGGGCGCAGCTTGGTCAGCGATTCGCGCGCACCTGGATGGTCCAGCACCCGGTGCAGGGTGGTCGCGGAGATACCGGCCTTGTCGAACAGGTCGCTCAGGGTCTGCCCGCGCTGTACCCGCAGCACCTGCCAGCTGTCACCGGGGATCTGCTGCTGGCGGGCCATTGCCAGCGGGGGCAACGGCAGGGCCAGGCTGGTGTGGCTGTCGGCGTAGGGGGCATCGATGGTGTGCGAGAAGCCCGGCACGATCGTGGCCACCAGTGCGCCGATGGTCACAAACAGGCTGGCGTGCATCCAATGACGGCGCGTCCAGCGCTCATTGAACGCAGCGGGGAGGTGTTGCCTCAGCTTCCGGTGCAGGGCGTTGTCGTGCAGGACATGGAGTCGTTCCTGGAAGCGCTGCTTGCGTGCGCGGCCTTGATCGGAATTGAGCATCAGATGTCGGTCTCTGGCTGACCCGGGAACGCGGGCCCAAACGCCGGTAACATAGACACCTAACAAATTCGCGTCAAACCCTTGTGCCTATTGGCTTTTGTGAAGCCGATCGGGTTAACTTCGCTTTAACACCCCACATAAGAAACGGCGTTGCCGGGAGTAGTCACGTGTCCTCGATTGAAGAAGCCCTTGCCCTGATCGGCCGCGGTGCCGACGAGATCCTCAAGCTCGAGGATCTGCGCGCGCGCCTGCAGGAAGGCCGCCCGCTGCGCATCAAGGCCGGCTTCGACCCCACCGCGCCTGACCTGCACCTGGGCCACACGGTGCTGCTGAACAAGATGCGTCAGTTCCAGGACCTCGGCCACCAGGTCATTTTCCTGATCGGCGACTTCACCGGCATGATCGGCGACCCCTCCGGCAAGAGCCTGACCCGCAAGCCGCTCAGCCGCGACGACGTGCTGGCCAACGCCCGTACCTATGAAGAGCAGGTGTTCAAGGTGCTGGACCGCAGCCGCACCGAGGTCCGCTTCAATTCGGAGTGGTTCGGCAAGATGAGCGCGGCCGACATGATCCGCCTGGCCGGCCAGCACACCGTGGCGCGCATGCTCGAGCGCGACGACTTCGCCAAGCGCTACGCCGCCCAGCAGTCCATCGCCATCCACGAATTCCTGTACCCGCTGGTGCAGGGCTACGACTCGGTGGCCCTGGAAGCGGACGTCGAGCTGGGGGGTACCGACCAGAAGTTCAACCTGCTGATGGGCCGTGGCCTGCAGGAGCACCACGGCCAGAAGCCGCAGGTGGTGCTGACCATGCCGTTGCTGGAAGGCCTGGATGGCGTCAACAAGATGTCCAAGTCGCTGGGCAACTACATCGGCATCAGCGAACCGGCCATCGACATCGTCACCAAGACCATGAAGGTGGATGACGCCCTGATGTGGCGTTGGATCGAGCTGCTGTCCTTCAATATCAGCCAGGCCGAAGCGGCCTCCCTGCGCGAGCAGATCGCCGCTGGCCTGAACCCGCGCGTGGTGAAGCTGCGCTTGGCGCGTGAACTGGCCACCCGCTTCCATGACGCCGCAGCGGCCGAACAGGCGATTGCCGGCTGGGAAGCGGCTGTTACGGGGCAGGGCGATATCACCCAGCTGCCGCTGCAGGACGTGGCGATCCCGGCCGAGGGGCTGCGTATTGCCGCACTGCTGACCGCTGCCGGCCTGACTCCGAGCAACTCCGAGGCCAATCGCAAGCTCAAGGAGCGTGCGGTGAAGGTGGACGGCGAAGTGGTGGAAGACGGCCAGCAGGTGCTGCAGCCTGGCTTTGAGGGCCTGCTGCAGGTCGGCAAGCGCACCTTCGCCCGCGTGCGCCTGGTCGCTGCCTGACCGGGCGCAGGGGCCGGCGCAGCCGGCCCCTGCTTCTGCTCTTGTACAGCCGAGCCCACGCTCGGCTGCTTCTGCTCTCCGCGGAACAGTCCCTGCCAGGACCTTCTGGATGAACAGATGCAATATCCGATGAAAAAAGTTGCCACACCCCCTTCACAAAGGCCGCGAATAGGGACATACTTTCCCTCCCCCGTCGCAGGGGTCGCCAACAAGGGGCTTCAGCGACACAAGGGACGCCATCACCGCCGAACGAGATGATCGAACGAAAGGTGTTGACGGACTCGAAAAGTCCGGCATAATAGGCGGCTCGCTACGAAGGAAACTTCGCAGCACACGGGAACGGCGCTGAGGCCACTTCCCAGGATCTTTGAAAGTATGCGCAGGTATCTTGTGAAGGCGCCTGCAGGAAGGATGATTGTCCATCTTGCAGACGTTTGATCAAGCAACTATTAATTGTTTTAAAGCAAG
>NZ_PHQX01000003.1 GCF_002803515.1 Stenotrophomonas lactitubi
CCTCCCTGGTGAAATTAGCGCTATGGAACCACCCGATCCCATCCCGAACTCGGAAGTGAAACGTAGCTGCGCCGATGGTAGTGTGGCCTAAGCCATGCGAGAGTAGGTCATCGCCAGGGTTTATACCTAAAAACCCCGCTGCTCATGCAGCGGGGTTTTTCTCTATTAAGTGAAGGCTCTGCTTTTTTGAGTTCCTTCCGCCCCAAGGGCAAGTACGCGAGCTGGCGCTGCAAGCGCTGCTGCAACCGTCTCCCTGGTGAAATTAGCGCTATGGAACCACCCGATCCCATCCCGAACTCGGAAGTGAAACGTAGCTGCGCCGATGGTAGTGTGGCCTAAGCCATGCGAGAGTAGGTCATCGCCAGGGTTTACATCCAAAACCCCGCTGCTCACGCAGCGGGGTTTTTCTTTGCCCGTCGTAAACCACGGTAGTGCCGGCCGCTGACCGGCAACCACGTGCAGCTGCGTCAAGTTCATGGGGTTGCCGGCCAGCGGCCGGCACTACCGGTGCCCAGCATCACGCAGATGGCCGGCAGCCGCGCATGAAAAAGCGGCGCCCAAGGGGCGCCGCTTTTTGTACAGCTCAACGGCAGGCGGACTTACTTCGCCGCAGCGGCCGGTGCCTTGCCCTTCATCATCGTGTCGCGGGCGGCCTTGAACGGATTGCCTTCGTACCAGTTCGGCCAACGATCGCCGCCGGCCAGTTCCTTGCCGACGCCGTACATCAGCTGCAGGTCCTCGACCGTGCCATCCAGCTTCCAGGTCGCCGCGTCATACTCGTCCTTCGGGCCGTGGTAGCGGTTGGAACCGTAATCGGCGGCCGCCTTGCGGCCCGCCTCGACGCCACCGTCGCGCAGGTCCTCGCCGCCGTCGGCATACAGCGCCGGCACACCCGCCTTGGCGAAGTTGAAGTGATCCGAACGGAAATAGAAGCCACTCTGCACCGAGGTCTCGCCGTGCAGGGTGCGATCCTGGGCTGCAGCCAGCGGCTTGAGGATGTCTTCCAGCTCCGAACTGCCGAAGCCGGTCACCGTCACGTCCTTGGCACGACCGGCCACCGACATCGCATCGATGTTGATGACACCGGCGATCTTGTCCAGCGGGAAGGTCGGGTGGGCGACGTAGTACTTCGAACCCAGCAGACCGGACTCTTCCAGAGTCACCGCCAGGAACACCACCGAACGCTCCGGCTTCGGTTCCTGATGGGTCATGGCTTCGGCCACCTCAAGGATGCCGGCCACGCCAGTGGCGTTGTCGACGGCACCGTTGTAGATGTTGTCGCCCTGCTCGCCCTCGTGCTTGCCGAGGTGGTCCCAGTGCGCCATGTACAGTACGGCCTCATCGGCGCGCTTGCTGCCCGGCAGCACGCCCACCACGTTGCGCGACTGCTTCTGCGCAACCTTGCTCTTCAGGTCCACCGACGCGGTCGCCTTCAGCGGCACCGGCTTGAAGCCACGCTTGCTGGCATCCTTGTAGGCCTGGTCCAGATCCAGTCCGGCGCCGGCAAACAACGCCTTGGCCGCGTCGGCGCTCAACCAGCCCTGCACCGGCAGGCGCGGTTCGGCGTCGTCCTTGGCCGGCAGGTCGTACTGCGGGCCCGCCCATGAGTTCTTCACCACGTCCCAGCCGTAGGAAGCGCCCGCGGTGTCATGCACGATCAGTGCGGCGGCGGCACCCTTGCGCGCGGCTTCCTCGAACTTGTAGGTCCAGCGGCCGTAGTAGGTCATGCGCTTGCCGTCGAACAGCTTTTCGTCATCGACATGGAAGCCCGGGTCGTTGACGAACATCACCACCGTCTTGCCCTTCCAGTCCTGGCCGGCGTAATCGTTCCACTTCTGCTCCGGTGCATCCACGCCGTAGCCGACGAAGACGAGGTCACTGGCATCGACCTTCACTTCTGTCTGGCCGGTACGGGTGCCCACCACCATGTCGGTGCCGAACTTCAGTTCGGTGGTTTTGCCGCCCTGGTTGAGCGTGAGCACGGTCGATTCATCAGCCGTGGTCTCGGTCATCGGCACGTCCTGGAACCAGCTGTCGCCGTTTCCGGGCTGCAGGCCGATGCGCTGCATCTGGTCGCGGATGTAGTTGACCGTCAGTTCTTCACCCTTGCTGCCCGGCGAGCGACCTTCGAACTCGTCAGAGGCGAGGGTCTTCACCATCTCGGCAAAGTCGGCGGCGTTGATCGCGGCTGAGAACGTGTGCGGGGCCGGCTTGGCGGTGCTGTCGGCGCTGGGCGCCGGCGCGGGGGTGTCTTCGCCTTTGCAGGCGCTGAGCGCGGCCGCAGCGGCCAGGCACAGGAGGAGTTTGCGGGGCATCATCGGTTCCTGGAAACACAAGGGACGGCCGCGCAGCAGGCGCGACCGGTATCTGGAGTATCGCCCAAGCTGCAGGCTCAGTCGGCCGGGGCGGTATCGGTATCGAAGGGGATCGGATCGGCGCCGGTGACCGCGCCGATGCGTGCACTGCGGTGGACATACAGCACCACTTCGCGCTCGAACAGCAGGCTGCCGCTGACCACCGCATTGGGGCCGATGATGACCCGCGGCTTGCGACTGGCCGTCAGCGAGACACTGAAGTTCGGCTTGCGCACATGCACACCGCCGCCGACCTGCGAGCCGATGCCGATGGTGATGTCGCCGTTGACGGTCTCCACGTCCTTGCGCACGCGGCTGCCGACCAGGCCGATGCCACCGTTGACGGTTTCCACGCCGCCCTCGATCTGGCTGCCCTGGTCGCTGAAGATGCTGCCATTGACCGTGCTGACATCGCCATGGGCCGTCACTTCGCGGCCCATGCGGATGCCGCCGTTGACGGTCTCGATGCTGCCGGTGCGGGCACGATCGGCGACCTTGACGCCGCCGTTGACGGTGTCGATGCTGCCGGTTTCCACGCCTTCGCCGACACGGATGCCACCATTGACGGTGTCCAGCTTGCCGTAGCGCTGGCCCGGATCCGCGCTGATGCTGCCGTTGACCTTGCTGACATCCGCCTGGGCCCAGGCCGGGCCAGTGGCCAGCGCAATGCCCAACAGCAGCGGAATGGAGAGAGCTTTCATGGGAACCTCGTTGTTGTGCGGCTGGCAGGCCGCGTGCGGAGATGTCACCATTCCCCGCACGTCTCCGCATCTGCCTGAAGTCACTGGAAAGCCCTTGCGCAACAACGCCTTCCCCTCACGCCGGCATCACATCGCCACCCTGCGCGGTGGACGTTGCCTGTTGCTGGGAATGGCGCTTGCCCTGGCGCTGCCATTGCCGGGCGCTGCGCAGACCGCTTCCACCCGCGAGGCCGAGCGCAAGCTGCAGAAGCTGCGCAGCGAGTTGAAGGGCGTGGCGCAGGAGCGCCGGCAGATCGAGGGCCAGCGCGGACAGGCGTCGCAGCAGTTGCGCGAGGCCGATGAAAAAGTCGCGCGCAGTGGCCGCACGTTGGCCCAGACCGAGGCGGCACTGCGTGAGCAGGCCCAGGCGCTGGCCCAGGCCGAGCAGCGGCGCAATGCATTGCAGTCCAACCTGGAAAAACAGAATCGCGAACTGGCCGGCCTGTTGCGCGCCGCCTACCAGCTTGGCAACCACGCCCCGCTGAAGCTGCTGCTTTCGCAGGACACGGTGGCCGATGCCAACCGTGCGCTGGCCTATCACCGCTACCTGCAGCGCGAGCGTGCGCAGCGCATCACCACGCTGACGGCCGATCTGAAGGAGCTGGAGACACTGCAGACGCAGATCGCCCAACGCCAGCAGCACCTGCAGGGTACCCAGCGGGAGCAGAAGCAGCAGGTCGCCACGCTCGCGTCGGACCGTCGCGAACGCGCGCAGACCGTGGCTTCGCTGGAAGAACGCTTCAAGGACAAGCGCGAGAAGGAACAGGCACTGGGCCAGGACGCCAAGGCGCTGGAAACCCTGTTGGCCAACCTGCGCGCTGCCGCGGCCCGTGCCGAAGCCGAGCGCCGTGCCGCCGCCCGCAAGGCTGCCGCCGAGAAAGCCGCCGCCGAGCGCGCGGCCCGACAGGCGGCCGCAGCTGGCCGCCCGCCGCCGCCACCGACCAAGGTTCCCCCGGCGGTTGCCTCGGCGCCAGCGCCGAAGGTCGGTGGCCTGGGTTGGCCACTGTCGGGCAATCTGCTGGCCCGCTATGGCGGCAAGCTGCCGGACGGCCGCACCAGCAGCGGCGTGTTGATCGGCGCACCTGCCGGAAGCACCGTCACCGCTGTGGCCGATGGCACCGTGGTGTTCTCCGATTGGATGACCGGCTACGGCATGATCCTGATCGTCGACCATGGCAATGGCTACATGAGCCTGTACGCCCACAACGACACCCTGCTGAAGGATGCCGGCGCGCGGGTCAGCCGTGGCGACGCGGTGGCCAAGGTCGGCAACTCCGGTGGCCAGGGCGTGACGGCGCTGTACTTCGAGCTGCGCCGTGGTGGGCAACCGGTCAATCCGGACAGCTGGCTGCAGCGGCGCTGAATTCCGGCTGGCCGCACGAGGCCGGATTCAACGGGAATTTAGCCACGCTTCGCGCATAATCGGTGCATGTGCCTTGGGCACGATGCCATCGTCGACAGGAGTGATCCATGCGCGCAGCCCGTACCGCCACCCTCTTGCTGGCTCTGTTGCCGGCCCTGTCCTGGGCCCAGCAGACCGCCCCCATCCCGTTGAAGGAAACTCCCGGGAAGGCGGCGAGCAGCGAGGAGGCGGTGACCTCGAAGGTGCCGCTGGACGATATCCGCCGCTTCGTGGCCGTCTACAACGCGGTGCGCGCAGCCTATGTCGATCCGGTCGATGACAACAAGCTGATGCAGTCGGCCGTGCGCGGGCTGCTGCTCGACCTCGATCCGCACAGCACCTACTTCAACAAGGAAGATGCAGAGGCGTTCGACGAGCAGGCCAACGGTGCTTACGAAGGCATCGGCGTCGAGCTGCAGCAGCAGCCGGACAACGCCAGCATGAAGGTGATCTCGCCGATCGACGACACCCCGGCGGCCAAGGCCGGCATCCTCGCCGGCGACCTGATCATCGCCATCGATGGCAAGCCGATCAGTGCGATCGATGCCAGCGAACCGCTGCGTGGTCCGGCCGGCAGCAAGGTGGTGCTGACCATCGTCCGCGACGGCAAGCCCAAGCCGTTCGACGTCAGCCTGACCCGGCAGACGATCCGCGTGACCAGCGTGCGCAGCCGCCTGCTGGAGCCGGGCTACGGCTACATCCGCCTGAGCACGTTCCAGGCCGATACCGGCTCTGATTTCCAGAAGCACCTGCAGCAGCTGCAGAAGCAGTCCGGCGGCAACCTCAAGGGTCTGGTGCTGGATCTGCGCAGCAATCCGGGTGGTCTGCTGACCGCTGCCGTACAGGTAGCCGATGACCTGCTCGACAAGGGCAACATCGTCAGCACCCGTGGCCGCATCAGCATCAGTGATGCACGCTTCGACGCCACTCCGGGCGACCTGCTGAAGGGTGCGCCGGTGGTGGTGCTGGTGGATGCCGGTTCGGCCAGTGCATCGGAAGTGCTGGCCGGTGCGTTGCGCGACAACAAGCGCGCGCGCGTGATCGGCAGCCGCACCTTCGGCAAGGGCTCGGTGCAGACCGTGCTGCCGCTGGACAACGGCGATTCGGTGAAGCTGACCACGGCTCGCTACTACACGCCCAGCGGCAAATCGATCCAGGCCACCGGCATCGTGCCGGAAGTGGAACTGAAGGCCGCCCCGCGTCCGGAAGATGAGGCGCTGCCGGCCAGCCTGAGTGATTACAGTGAAGCGACTCTGCCGGGCCACCTGCGCGGTGACGAGGAAGGCACCGAGGGCTACCACGCAGGCGCCGTGCTGCCGGGCGATGGTCCGATCAACGATGCGCTGGCCGAACTGAAGAACCCGGGTTCGGTGGCGGCACGCTTGAAGGCAGAAGCCGCGAAGGCTGAAGCGGACAAGGCAGCGAAGGCCGCCGCCAAGCCGGCGCCGAAGGCGGAGCCCAAGGCTGAAGCAAAACCTGAAGCAAAGCCTGAGGCAAAGCCTGAGGCAAAGCCTGAAGCAAAGCCCGCAGAGATCCCGGCCAAGCCTTGATTCTGTAGATTCGAGCCATGCTCGACTGATGTCCGAACGCCGCCCGAGCACGTCTCGGGCGTTTCGCAGAACGCGGCTAGCGGACGCTAGAACCCGTGCCGCTTGCGCAGGCGCCGTGCGATCGCCGCGCGCACGTACATGCCGTACACCACGCCGAACACGAAGCCGCCGATGTGCGCCCACCAGGCGACCATGCCGAAGGTCGGGCCGATGTAGGCGAACACCACCTGCAGCGCGGCCCACACGCCGATCAGCAGATAGGCCGGGGCGCGCACGAATTCCAGGAACAGCCCCAGCGGAATCACCACGCCCAGGCGCGCGCCGGGGAACAGCGCCAGATAGGCGCCGATCAATGCCGACACCGCGCCACTGGCGCCGATGATGATCTGGTCCGGGCTGCCCATGGTGTAGATGGCAACCAGGTTCGAGATCGCCCCGCCCACCAGGAACAGCAGCAGCAACCGCCACGGACCCAGCACCCGCTCGGCCGGCAGGCCGAAGATCAGCAGGAACACCAGGTTGCCCAGCAGGTGCGACCAGTCGGCGTGCAGGAACAGGGCAGTGAACAGGCGCAGCACGCTGCCGTCCTGCAGGGTCGCCCACCAGTCCAGCGGGTGGGTCAGGCCGGTGGACAGGGCGCCCCAGTCCAGCCACAGGCTTCCGCGGGCGTCGTCCGGGCGCGAGATCGACCACAGGAATGCCAGCCACAGTGCCGCAAACAGCACGGGTGTAGCCCAGCGCAGGGTCGCCTTCTTGCGCGAGGGGAGGGAGACGAACATGGCGTAAGCCTAGCGCGAGGGCGCTTTTGGCGGGGAAAGTCCTGTTCAGCTTTTGCGGCGAAAAAAGCGCCGCCGCTGTTATTGTTTCATTAACGGCTCTGGGTAATACTCGCATACGGCGTCGTATGTCGGGAGGGGAATCCGGCGCGCTTCGAAGGGCCATCCGGCCTGACGGGCGCAGGCGCACTCAGAGCACCATCACCGCTTACCGGAGAGAGAACTACGATGCAAACTGCTTCCACCATTGCCCGCCTGACCCTGCTGGCCGTCGGCGTTGCCGGTGCGCTGGCCGCCGCCGACGCCAACGCCGCCGCTTTCCAGCTGAAGGAAAACAGCGCCAAGGGCCTGGGCCGCGCGTTCGCCGGCTCGACCTCCGCCGAGGGCGATGCCTCGGTGGTCGCCACCAACCCGGCTTCGATGCGTCTGCTGGAAGGCACCCAGATCCAGGGTGACGTCAGCGCCATCAGCTTCGGCGCCAAGTTCCGCGGCGAAGGCCGCTACGCCAACGGCGCTCCGATTTCCGGCGGCAACGGCGGCGACGCCGGCATGATCGCTCCGGTTCCGGCCGCGTACTTCCACGTGCCGTTCGGCGAGAAGGACAACATGCACTTCGGCGTGTCGCTGACCGTGCCGTTCGGCTTCAAGACCGAATACGACCGTGACTGGGTCGGCCGCTACAACGGCGTCAAGACCGAACTGCAGGCCATCGACCTGGGTGCGGCCTTCTCGTATGACGTCAACCCGTACCTGTCGTTCGGTGCGTCGGTGTTCGCCGAGCGCCTGAATGTCGACCTGACCAGCGCCGTCGATACCGGTACCGCCATCAACGCCAGCGCCCAGCAGCGCGCCGCCGCCGCTGCACTGGCGGCCGGCCGCACCCCAGCCCAGGCCCAGGCTGCCGCACAGGCGGCTGCACGCCAGGCTGCACAGCTCGGCTTCTCGCCGGGTACCGCTGATGGCTACCTGCGCATCAAGGGTGACGAAGTCTCCATCGGCTACACCCTGGGCATGACCGTCAGCCCGGTGGAAGGCACCAACATCGCCTTCAGCTACCGCTCGGAAGTCGAACACAAGATCACCGACGGCAAGGCCGACTTCACCATCCCGCAGAACGCCGCCGCCTTCCTGGCCAGCGCCGCACCGGGTACCTTCATCGACAGCAACGGCCGGGCGACCATCACCCTGCCGGCCAGCGCCACCGTCAGCTTCACGCACCGCGTGAACGACCAGTGGAAGATCATGGCCGACGTGTCGCGCACCGCATGGAGCAAGTTCGACGAAGTGCGCGTCGACTATGACTCCAACCAGCCGGACAGCGTGCTGCCATTCCACTACCGCGACACCACCTTCGCTTCGATCGGTACCGAGTACCGTCTGAACGAGCAGCTGACCCTGCGTGGCGGTCTGGCGTACGACCAGACCCCAACCACCGACGCCCACCGTGACGTCCGCGTGCCGGATACCACCCGCAAGTGGCTGTCGCTGGGCCTGACCTGGGCGCCGTCGGAGAAGATGGAATACAGCGTGGGCTACACCCACCTGTTCACCAAGGATCCGAACGTCAACTCGACCTCGGCAACGGCCAACACCGTTACCGGCAAGTACAAGGTCACCGGCGACGTGCTGGCTGCTTCGATGCAGTACAAGTTCTGATTCGGGCAATCGCCTGAAGCAGTACGAAGGAGGCCCCGCGCAAGCGGGGCTTCTTTTTTGCCGGGGATCTGCATCCACGCATGGCGTGGATCTACTGGTCAGACGACGATGGCGTGGATCTACTGGGCCGACGACGCATGGCGTGGATCTACGCGACAATGGCGCGATGAACCTGTCCGACCCGAACTTCCAGCTGGAGCTGGCCGCCAACATCGCCGTTGCCGGTTCGATCCTGCTGGCCGGTCGCAACAACGTGCATACGTGGTGGCTGGGCATCGTTGGATGTGCGCTGTTCGCCGCCGTGTTCGAGCGCTCGCACCTGTACGCGGACATGGTGCTGCAGTTCTTCTTCGTGGTCATCAGCGTGTTCGGCTGGTGGCAATGGCTGCGTGGCGACCATGGCGCGCCGTTGCCGATCACCCGCTTGCCTGCACGCGCGTGGAGCTGGCTGCTGCCGTTGGCGGTGCTGGCAACCTTCGGTTACGGCTGGATGCTGACCCGCCTGACCAATGCCTATGCGCCGTACATCGATTCGGCGGTGCTGGTGCTGAGCGTGATCGCGCAGATCCTGATGATGCGGCGCAAGCTGGAATCATGGTGGGTATGGCTGCTGGTCAACACCATCGCGGTGCCGCTGTACTACAGCCGTGGATTGCACCTGACCTCGATCCTGTACATCGGCTTCTGGATCAACGCACTGGTGGCGCTGCGTCACTGGCGGCACCTGATGCGGGATGACGCCAGGGCGGCCGATGTTGTTGCCTGAGCACGCTGCGCGGGGCCTGGTGGTCGGCAAGTTCTGCCCACTGCACCTCGGCCACGAGCACCTGATCGAATTCGCCTTTACCCGCTGCACGCAACTGCTGGTGATCGGCTGGTCGCAACCGGGCTTTGCCGGCTACAGCGCAGAGCGCCGCGAACGCTGGCTGCGCGAGCGCTTTCCGCAGGCCACCATCGCGGTACTCGATGATGCGCGTCTGGCGGCGATGTGCGAGCAGCAGGGGGTACCGATACGCCAGCTGCCGCAGGACACGGACGACGAGCAGGTGCAGCGCGCGTTTACCGCTTGGCTGTGCATGACGCTGTTCGGTGGACCGGTGCAGGCGGTGTTTACCGGCGAGGACTATGGCGACGGCTTCGCGCAGGCGCTGGCTGCGCACTTCGGCGCGCCGGTACGCCATGAGCGGCTGGAGCGCACCCTGGATGTCGGGCAGGCCTGCGGTACGCAGTTGCGCGCCGATCCGCATGCGCATCGCCATGGCCTCGCAGCAGAGGTGTATGCGGGGTATGTGCAGCGGGTGGCGTTCATCGGCGGTGAGTCCACTGGCAAGAGCACGCTGGCGCGGGTGCTGGCCGAACGCCTGGGCACGGCATGGGTACCGGAGTTCGGACGTACGTTGTGGGAGCAGCAGGGCGGCGAGCTGCAGGCGCCGGATCTGCTGCGCATCGCAGTGACCCAGCCGCAGCACGAGGACCAGGTCGCGCAGCACGCGCATCGTTGGTTGTTCTGCGATACCACGCCATTGGTGACGCTGGGCTACAGTGGCTGGATGTTCGGCACAGCGCCCGAACCGCTGCAGCGGGCCGCAGCGCGTGCGTACGACCTGCTGTTCCTGTGTGCGCCGGATATCCCGTTCGAGCAGGATGGGACACGGGCGGGGCAGGAATTCCGCATGCAGCAGCACGCGTGGTATCTGCAGCAGTTGCAGGCGCGTGGGATGGCCCATGTGCTGCTGGAAGGCGATCTGGAAACGCGGATTGCGCGGGTGCAGGTGGAGCTGGCAGAGCGTGCGGACAACCGGTTCAGCGTGGCGGCGTGATCGTCGCCGGGCATGGCCCGGCGCTACCGGCAATGCACAAAA
Organism: Stenotrophomonas lactitubi; assembly: GCF_002803515.1. Lineage (NCBI taxonomy): Bacteria > Pseudomonadati > Pseudomonadota > Gammaproteobacteria > Lysobacterales > Lysobacteraceae > Stenotrophomonas > Stenotrophomonas lactitubi. The sequence goes on from NZ_PHQX01000003.1 coordinate 10,341, forward strand.
AAACCCCGCTTTCGCGGGGTTTTTCGTTTACTGCATGACGCCTGGGATCAGTCGCCCAGGGTCAGCAGCGAGGCGTTGCCGCCGGCGGCGGTGGTGTTCACCGTCACCGTCTTCTCGGTGGCGAAGCGCAGCAGGTAGTGCGGGCCGCCAGCCTTCGGGCCGGTGCCGGACAGGCCCTGGCCGCCGAACGGCTGCACGCCGACCACCGCACCGATCTGGTTGCGGTTGACGTAGACGTTGCCGACGTGGACGCCATTGCTGATGCGGTCGACGGTTTCGTCGATGCGCGAATGCACGCCCAGGGTGAGGCCGTAGCCGGTGGCGTTGATCTGATCGATCACGGCATCGAGCTGGTCGCCCTTCCAGCGGATCACGTGCAGCACCGGCCCGAAGATCTCCTTCTGCAGCTGGCCCAGGTCCTTCAGCTCATACGCGCGCGGCGCGAAGAAGGTGCCGTTGGCCGTTTCGGCGGACAGTTCGGCAGCCGCGATCAGGCGCGCCTCGCGATCCATGCGCACGGCGTGGTCCTGCAGGATCTGCAGTGCGTCGGCATCGATCACCGGGCCGACGTCGGTGGACAGCAGGCCGGGGTTGCCGACCTTCAGTTCCTTCATTGCGCCGGCGAGCATGGTCATCACCTTGTCGGCGATGTCGTCCTGCACGAACAGCACGCGTGCGGCCGAGCAGCGCTGGCCGGCGGAGGTGAAGGCCGAACCGATTGCGTCCTTGACCAGCTGTTCCGGCAGCGCCGAGGAGTCGGCGATGAAGGCGTTCTGGCCGCCGGTCTCGGCGATCAGCACACCGATGGCCGCATCGCGTGCAGCCATCGCGCGGTTGATCGCACGGGCGGTGTCGGTGGAGCCGGTGAAGGCCACGCCAGCCACGCGCGGGTCGGCGGTCAGCGCGGCACCGACGGTGGCACCGTCGCCCGGCAGGAACTGCACCACCTCGGCCGGCACGCCGGCATCGTGCAGCAGCTTCACCGCGTAGTAGCCGATCAGGTTGGTCTGCTCGGCCGGCTTGGCGATCACGCTGTTGCCGGCGGCCAGTGCCGCAGCCACCTGGCCCAGGAAGATGGCCAGCGGGAAGTTCCACGGGCTGATGCAGACGAACACGCCGCGGCCGTGCAGCTGCAGTTCGTTGGATTCACCGGTCGGGCTGGGCAGCTTCTCGGCGTGGCTGAACTGCTCGCGCGCCTGCTTGGCGTAGTAGCGCAGGAAGTCCACCGCTTCGCGCACTTCGGCGATGCCGTCGGGCAGGCTCTTGCCGGCTTCCTTCACGCACAGCGCCATGAACTCGGGCATGCGCGCTTCCAGCTGGTCGGCGGCGTGCTCGAGGATGGCGGCGCGGCTGGCGGCCGGGGTGCGGTTCCAGCTCGGCTGCGCGGCCACGGCGTTGGCCAGCGCCTTCTGCACGGTGGCGGCATCGGCGGCCTGCCACTGGCCGACCACTTCACGGGTGTCGGCCGGGTTGGTCACCGGCAGCGATGCGCCGGTCGGGTTCGCGCCCGGCACCAGCGGTGCGGCCTGCCAGGGCTTCACTGCAGCGTTGAGCTGCTCGGCCAGGGCGCGCAGTTCGTTGTCGTTGGCGAGGTTGGCGCCCATGGAGTTCTTCCTGTCGTGGTTCTGGCTGCGCAGCAGGTCAACCGGCAGCGGGATCTTGGGATGCGGAATCGATTCGAACGAGGACACCATCTCGACCGGATCACGGACCAGGTCGGCGATCGGCACGCGCTCGTCGGTGATGCGGTTGACGAAGCTCGAGTTGGCGCCGTTTTCCAGCAGGCGGCGCACCAGGTACGGCAGCAGGTCTTCATGCGAGCCCACCGGCGCATACACGCGGCACGGCAGGCCGAGGCGGTCGGCCGGCACCACTTCGGCGTACAGGTCGTCGCCCATGCCGTGCAGCTTCTGGTGCTCGTACACGCCGCCGTTGGCGATGCTGCGCACCGCGGCGATGGTGTGCGCGTTGTGCGTGGCGAACATCGGGTAGATCGCGTCGGCATGGGTAAACAGGCGCTTGGCACACGCGAGGTAGGAAACGTCGGTGTTCTGCTTGCGGGTGAACACCGGGTAGCCGGCATAGCCTTCGATCTGCGCGCGCTTGATCTCGGCGTCCCAGTAGGCCCCCTTGACCAGGCGTACCTGCAGGCGACGACCGGCGCGGCGCGCCATGTCGGCCAGATGGTCGATCGTGTACGGGGTGCGCTTCTGGTAGGCCTGCACGACCACGCCGAAGCCATCCCAGCCGGCCAGCGAGGCATCGCCGAACACCTGCTCGATGATGTCCAGCGACAGTTCCAGGCGATCGGACTCTTCGGCGTCGACGGTGCAGCCGATGCCGTAGCTCTTGGCCAGCTGCGCCAGTTCCAGCACGCCCGGCACCAGGTCCTTCAACACGCGCGCGCGCTTGGCATGCTCGTAGCGCGGGTACAGCGCCGACAGCTTGATGGAGATGCCCGGTGCGTTGTTGACGTCGCCATCGGCACGGCCACCACGCGCCTTGTGGTCACCACCGATGGCGTGGATCGCACGACGGTAGTCTTCCAGGTAGCGCAGGGCATCCTTCATGGTCAGCGCGCCTTCGCCGAGCATGTCGAACGAGTAGCGGTAGCTGGCGCTGTCGCCCTTGTGCGAGCGTGCCAGCGCTTCGCTGATGGTGCGGCCCATGACGAACTGGTGGCCCATGATCTTCATCGCCTGGCGCACGGCCAGGCGGACCACCGGCTCGCCGACGCGGCCGACCAGACGCTTGAACGCGCTGGGCGCATCGGCGCGGGTGGCGTCGTTCATCTGCACCAGCTTGCCGGTCAGCATCAGGCCCCAGGTGGAGGCGTTGACCAACACCGAGTCGCTGCCGCCCAGGTGCTTTTCCCAGTCGGCATCGGCCAGCTTGTCGCGGATCAGCTTGTCGGCGGTCTCCTGGTCTGGAATGCGCAGCAGCGCTTCGGCCACGCACATCAGCAGCACGCCTTCCTCGCTGCCCAGGTCGTACTGGCGCATGAAGGCTTCGATCGCACCCTGGTCCTTGGCGCGCACACGCACGCGGGCGACCAGGTCGGCGGCCAGCGCCTGCACCTTGGCCTGCTCGTCGGCCGGCAGGCGTGCCTGCTCCAGCAGTTCGCGCACATGGCTGGCCTCGTCCTTCAGCCAGGCATCGGTGATGGCCTGGCGGAACGGGTTGGGGGACGCCGGCAGTTCCGGCGACAGCAGCGCCGAGGGACGCGGAGCGTCGCTGGCGGCAATGGGAGAGGAAGGTGCGTTCATGCCGGTCCGGCCAGTGGAAAACTTGGCGATTTTAATCATTTTTTCGACTTCAGGAAGGCCCGCGCAGCCACCTTCATGAATGCTGATAGCCCCTAGCGGTGGTGGATTCAGCGTGTTCAGCAAAGTCGGGTAGTTTTGTGCCGAATTCGTCATTCGTGCTGTTGGGGTCATGCTGTGTTGCAGCATCGGAAAAAGTGTGAATGCACCCTTGCTACCGGCGAGAGGGCAGGGCTACCATCAAGACGTTTCCCGCGGCAGGAACGCGGTTGCGACATGATCGAGGTGCTTACAGCTCCGGATGGGTCAGGTACGCAGCTGCGACTGCGTCCCCCACGGGCGCTCGATGCCCGGCAGTTCGTCCTGTTGTTTGCTGTGTTGTCGGGAGTGATGTGGCTGGTGTCCGCCTTCGGGTGGGTGGCCGGCAACGCATTCGCCCCCCTGTTCGCGCTGCTGTACAGCCTGTTGCTGGCAGCTGCGTTGCGCGCGTTGTGGCGCAGCGGTGAACGGCAGGAGGAGATCCGGGTAGTGCCGGCGTACGTGGAGGTCATCCCCGTGCCCGGTGGATTGCCGGTGTTCCGGGCTCATCCGCATTGGGTGCGCCTGCTCACCGACGACCAGAGGGTCCGGCTGGCATCCAGCGGCCGGCAGGTGGAGGTGGGGAGTTTTCTCGCGCCGGCCGAACGTCAAACGCTTGTTGAAACGCTTGAAGATTTGCTCGCCGCCAGCGATGGCGGCAACCGACGACGCTAAGGGTCTAGGCAATGAAGCAAAGCAGAGGGTGGGGCACGAAGTGCGTTGCAATGGCCGCCGCGATGGGGGCCCTGCTGTCGATGCCGGGGACGGCGCTGGCCCAGGCGGCCGATCCAAAGCCGTGGCAGTTGAACATGGGCAAGGGGGTGACCCAGACCTCGCGCCTGGCCTGGGAATCGAACAACCTCTCGTTGATCGTCTGTACGGTGATCGGCGTGATCGTGTTCGGCGCCATGGCCTACGCGATGTTCAAGTTCCGCAAGTCCAAGGGCGCGGTCGCCGCCACCTTCAGCCACAACACCAAGGCCGAGGTCATCTGGACGGTGATCCCGGTGATCATCCTGGTGGTGATGGCGTGGCCGGCCACGGCCAACCTGATCAAGATGTACGACACCCGCGATGCCGAGATGACGGTGAAGGTCACCGGCTACCAGTGGATGTGGAAGTACGAGTACCTGGGCGAGAACGTGACCTTCACCAGCCGCCTGGACCGTGAGTCCGACCGCATGCGGCAGAGTGGCAAGGTGCCGACCCGCGAGAGCCATCCGCACTACCTGCTGGATGTCGACAACCGGCTGGTACTGCCGGTGGACACCAAGGTGCGTTTCGTCATCACCTCCGACGATGTGATCCACGCCTGGTGGGTGCCGGCGCTGGGCTGGAAGCAGGACGCGATTCCCGGCTTCATCAACGAAGCCTGGACCAGCATCGAGCAGCCCGGTGTCTACCGCGGCCAGTGCGCGGAGCTGTGCGGCAAGGACCATGGCTTCATGCCGATCGTGGTCGAGGCGGTGTCCAAGGAAGAGTTCAAGCAGTGGCTGGCGCAGCGCAAACCGGCGCCTGTACCCGCGACGCCTGCCGCGCCCGCCGAACCCACCGCGCCTGCCAGTGAATCGCCGGCACAGCCGGCAGCACCGGCCGCCGCCGAGGCCGGCAACGCGCCTGCCGCGGCGGCCAGCGGAGCCTGATGTAACTGTCCGCGGCCGTGTCGCGGCCGCGGCGACAACCGATCCTGAGAGGTGTTTTGCAATGGCGCACTCGGCAGTTGGGCACGACGATCACCATCACCCGCAGAGCTTCTTCGAGCGTTGGTTCTTCTCGACCAACCACAAGGATATCGGCACGCTGTACCTGGGTTTCAGCTTCATCATGTTCGTCATCGGCGCGTTCATGAGCGTGCTGATCCGGCTGGAACTGGCCCAGCCCGGCATCCAGTACATCCGTCCGGAAATCTTCAACCAGCTGACCACCGTGCACGCGCTGGTGATGATCTTCGGCGGCGTGATGCCGGCCTTCGTCGGCCTGGCCAACTGGATGATCCCGCTGCAGATCGGTGCGCCGGACATGGCGCTGCCGCGCATGAACAACTGGTCGTTCTGGCTGTTGCCGGTGGCCTTCAGCCTGCTGCTGCTGACCTTCCTGCTACCCGGTGGTGCGCCGGCCGGTGGCTGGACCCTGTATCCGCCGCTGTCGCTGCAGGGCGGCTACAACGTCGCGTTCACCGTGTTCGCCATCCACGTGGCCGGCATCAGTTCGATCATGGGTGCGATCAACATCATCGCCACGGTACTGAACATGCGCGCGCCCGGTATCGACCTGCTGAAGATGCCGATCTTCTGCTGGGCCTGGCTGATCACTGCGTTCCTGCTGATCGCGGTGATGCCGGTGCTGGCTGGTGCGGTGACGATGCTGCTGACCGACAAGTTCTTCGGCACCAGCTTCTTCAATGCGGCCGGTGGTGGTGACCCGGTGATGTTCCAGCACATCTTCTGGTTCTTCGGTCATCCCGAGGTCTACATCATGATCCTGCCCGCCTTCGGCGTGGTCAGCGAGATCATCCCGACCTTCAGCCGCAAGCCGCTGTTCGGCTACCAGGCGATGGTCTACGCCACCGCGGCGATCGCGTTCCTGTCGTTCATCGTCTGGGCCCACCACATGTTCACCGTGGGCATGCCGCTGGGTGGCGAGATCTACTTCATGTTCGCCACCATGCTGATCTCGATCCCGACCGGGGTGAAGGTGTTCAACTGGGTCAGCACGATGTGGCGTGGTTCGCTCACCTTCGAAGCTCCCATGCTGTGGTCGGTGGCGTTCGTCATCCTGTTCACCATCGGCGGATTTTCCGGCCTGATGCTGGCGATCGTGGCCGCCGACTTCCAGTATCACGACACCTACTTCGTGGTTGCCCACTTCCACTACGTGCTGGTGACCGGCGCGGTGTTCGCGCTGATCGCGGCGGTGTACTACTGGTGGCCGAAGTGGACCGGGCGCATGTACAGCGAGAAGTGGGCCAAGGTGCACTTCTGGTGGTCGATCGTGTTCGTCAACCTGCTGTTCTTCCCGCAGCATTTCCTGGGTCTGGCCGGCATGCCGCGGCGCATCCCCGATTACTCGGTGGCGTTCGCCGACTGGAACCTGATCAGCTCGATCGGTGCGTTCGGCATGTTCGCCACGCCGTTCATGATGGCCGCGATCCTGCTGTCCTCGCTGCGCAATGGCGAGAAGGCCGAGGCGCGCTCCTGGGAAGGCGCGCGTGGCCTGGAGTGGACGCTGCCGTCGCCGGCACCGGCGCACACCTTCACCACGCCGCCGACCATCCGCCCGGGTGACCTGGCCCACGACGATATCGGTCATTGAGGTGGTGCATGCATAACGAGAGCCCGATCATTGCAGCCAGAGCCGAGCCGCGTTCGGCTGACAGCGTGTCGTCCGGTCAAGCGCAGCCGACCAGCGGTCGGCTCCATCAGAGCGACAGCCAGATCCACGGCATCGAGCAGCAGCGTCAGCGCGCCAAGCGCACCGCGCTGTGGGTGGGCGCGATCGCCGTGCTGGTCTACGTCGGCTTCATCCTCAGCGGCGTGATCGGTCGATGAGCGAAACGCCGGCCACCGCTCCGTCACGCAGCGCCGGCCTGCCGCGCCTGATCGGCGTTGCGGTGGTGGTGTTCCTGCTGACGTTCTCGCTGGTGCCGCTGTATCGCATCGCCTGCGAGAAGGTGTTCGGCGTGCGCCTGGAACGTGGTCCGGGCAGCGAAGCCAGTACCGGTGCCGCCAGTGGCAAGCGCACCGTGCGGGTGGAATTCGATGGTGGCGTCAATTCGCGGCTGCCGTGGTCGTTCCATCCCGAGCAGCTGACCATGGATGTGGTGCCTGGCGAGCTCAACGAGGCGCTGTATTTCGCCCGCAACGACAGCCAGCAGGCCGTAGTCGGCAGCGCGGTGCCTTCGGTGGCACCGGCACGCGCGTCGGGATTCTTCAGCAAGACCGAGTGCTTCTGCTTCACCGCGCAGACCCTGCAGGCCGGCGAGAAGCGCGACATGCCGGTGCGCTTCATCGTCGATCCGGACCTGCCGCCGGAAATCCGGACGATCACCTTGTCCTACACCTTCTACCGCAACGATGCGTTGTCCGATCGGCTGGCTCCGGCCGCCACGTCGGAAGGCGCCCACGCTGCTCCCTGACCCGGATACCGACCATGGCCCAGACACCTACCGACGCCAACGTGTACTTCGTCCCGGCCCAGAGCAAATGGCCGTTCGTCGGTTCCATCGCGATGATGGTGACCATGGTCGGCGTGGCCAGCTGGCTCAACGACGCCAGCTGGGGCCGCTGGACCTTCTACATCGGCGTGGCGATGCTGGTGCTGACCCTGTTCTGGTGGTTCAGCGACGTGGTGCGCGAGTCGCAGGCCGGCAACTACAACCGGCAGGTGGACGGTTCGTTCCGGATGGGGATGGTCTGGTTCATCTTCTCCGAAGTGATGTTCTTCGGTGCCTTCTTCGGTGCGCTGTTCTACACCCGCCACCTCGGCCTGTCGTGGTTGAGCGGCGAAGGGCGCGGGGTGATGACCAACGAGCTGCTGTGGCAGGGCTACTCGGCCGGCTGGCCGACCAATGGCCCGGCAGCGATCGGTGGCGCGTTCCAGACCATTCCGGCCTGGGGCCTGCCGCTGATCAATACGCTGATCCTGCTGACCTCGGGCGTGACCCTGACCATCGCCCATCATGCGTTGAAGGCGGGCAACCGCCGCCAGCTGCTGATCTGGCTGGGCCTGACGGTATTGCTCGGCCTCGGCTTCCTGACACTGCAGGCGGAGGAATACATCCACGCCTACAAGGAACTGAACCTGACGCTCGGCTCGGGCATCTACGGTTCCACCTTCTTCATGCTGACCGGCTTCCACGGCGCACACGTGCTGCTGGGCACGATCATGCTGATCGTGATGTGGCTGCGGTCGGCAAAGGGACACTTCACCCGCGACAACCATTTCGCTTTCGAAGCGGCTGCGTGGTACTGGCACTTCGTCGACGTGGTGTGGCTGATGCTGTTCCTGTTCGTCTACGTGCTTTGACCGCGCAGGCGTCGGCAGCCTCAGCCGCCGGCGCTGCCTGGCCTGACGTGGGGTCAGCTGCCGATGCCGTGCGGTTTGATCCATCCCATATAGATGCACACGATCACCAGTACGATCAACGCCACCGACACTCCGATGCGGCGGGTCAATGCATTGACCGTGCGCTTGGTCTGGCCGCGGTCCACCAGCAGGTAATACAGGCCGGCGCCCAGATTCCAGACGATGACGATCAGAAACGCGATTACCAGCAGGGTCTTCAGCGAATCACTCATGCGCGGCTCGAGGGCAGGGTGGATGTGCCTATCTGACCGCGTTTGCGCGGACTTGTCATGATGCGCCAGCACACGCGCCTGATCGGATGGCTGATGGCGCTGCTGGCAATGGCCGGATTCACCGCGCTCGGCCTGTGGCAGCTGCAGCGGATGCATGCCAAACAGGCGTTGCTGGACGCGCAGGCCCCGGCCGTGGCGCAGGCGATGCCGTTGGCACAGGCACTGGCGGCGCAGGGCGCGCTGCATGGCGTGGCCGATCACGGTCGCTTCCTGCCGGGCGTGGTGCTGCTGGACAACCAGACCCGCCACGGCCGCGCCGGAGTGAAGATCTATCGTCCGTTCCGCAGCGACGCGGGCAGCGTGTTGCTGGTGGACCTGGGCTGGCGCGCGCTGCCGCCCGACCGCATGTTGCCGGAGGTGGCGGCACCGCCGTCGCCGGTGGACGTACGTGGCCTGTTGGCACCGCCCCCTTCGGCCGGCTTGGCGCTGGGGCCGGCGTTCACCACCACCGATGTTGCAGGGCGCTGGCTGGCCAGTCGCCTTCCCGCCGATGGCCTGGCCGCCGCGCTGGGCCTGCCGTCGTTGCCCGAGCGCGTGCTGCGGCTGGATCCGGCGTTGCCGTTCGGCGATGAGCGCGATCTCGACCTGCTGCCGAACACGCTGCCGCCGCAGCGCCACCTGGGTTACGCCGTGCAGTGGTTCGGGCTGGCGCTGACCGTGCTGGTGGTGGCGTTGGTACTGGAATGGCGCAGGAGGCGGCCCGGTGCCCGGTAGTACCGGCCGCTGGCCGGCATCCCTTTCCCAACCATGAGAAAATGCCCCGCATGAACACTGCTACCTCCCCGCAGGCGCGCGGCAACGGCCGCCGGACCCTGGTGCTGCTGTTCGCCGTTTTCTTCGGGGCGATGGCGTTGGCCGCCATCCTGCGTTTCTCGGGTTGGCAGCCGACCGCGCATTGCAACAGTGGTCAATTGCTGAAGCCGCCTGTGGATCTGCGCCAGCAACCACCGACGCTGGCCAATGGCGCGGCCTACCCCTGGAACCCCGACGCGCGCACCTGGCGTCTGCTGGTGGCACCGGCCGGTGCCTGCGACGCGCAGTGCGTCACTTTGTCGCAGGGACTGGGCAAGGTGTGGCAGCTGTTCGGCCATAACGCCGATAATGTCGAAATCCTGTGGCTGGGAACGCCACCGGCGTCGATCGCCTCGCTGCCCGCGCTGCGGCCGCTGGCCCCGTCGCCAGCCCTGCGCGCGGCGCTGCCCGGCGTCGATGATCCGGCGGGTCTGCCGGTCTACGTGATCGATCCGAACGGCTTCGTGATCATGCGTCATGCCCCCGGGAGCGATCTCGGAGGCCTGCGCAAGGACATGGCCACGTTGCTGAAACTGAAGTGAGTCCCGTTTGATGAGCCTTTCCGCGCGTCCGGCGCTGCACCGCAATTTCCACCGCCTGGCGTGGTTCGCCATGATCATGACCGCGAGCACGATCATGTTCGGCGCCTTCGTGCGCCTGTCCGATGCCGGCCTGAGCTGCCCGGACTGGCCAACCTGCTATGGGCAGGCGACCTGGCCGCAGCACGTGGAAGAGACCATCGGGCATCCGGCGGCGGAGATCCGTCCGCTGGAAACGCACAAAGCCTGGCGTGAGCAGGTGCACCGCTTCCTGGCCGGCGCGCTCGGCATCGAGATCCTGACCCTGGCCCTGTTGGCCACGCGCAAGCGTCGTTTTGGAAGCACGGCGGTGGTTACCGCCTGCGTGCTGGTGGCCGCGGGCATACCGCTGTACATGATGGGCTGGCATGGAACCGCCAGCGTGCTGGCACTCATCGGCGAGGCCATCCTGCTGATCGCCGCACTGCGCTGGAGCAACATCGACCTGGCGCGCGCGGCGCTGCTGACGCTGGCGGTGGTGATCTTCCAGGCCCTGCTGGGCATGTGGACGGTGACCCTGCTGCTCAAGCCGATCGTGGTGATGGGCCACCTGCTGGGCGGCATGCTGATGTTCGGCCTGCTGGTGTGGATGGCGTGGCGTGCCACGCACATGCCGATCACCCTGGCCGAGGCGCCGAAGCTGAAGTGGCTGCTGCGCATCGGTGTGGCGGTGCTGGTCACCCAGATCGCGCTCGGCGGCTGGGTCAGTGCCAACTACGCGGCATTGGCGTGCGGCGGCGGCAGTGCCTCGCTGGACAACTTCCCGCGCTGCGCCAACCAGTGGTGGCCGCAGCACAACTTCGCCGAGGGCTTCACCCTGTGGCGTGGCATTGGCGTGGATTACGAAGGCGGCGTGCTCGACGGTGCCTCGCGCATCGCCATCCAGATGGCCCATCGCCTGTTCGCGATTGTCGTTGCCGTCTACATGCTGTGGCTGGGCCTGCGCCTGTTCCGGCTGCCGAGCATGCGTGGCTGGGCCTCGGCCCTGGTCGCGCTGCTGGTGCTGCAGGTCACCCTCGGCATCCTCAATGTGAAGCTTGCACTGCCGCTGGAAGTGGCAGTGGCGCACAACGGCGTTGCCGTTGCCCTGTTGTTTGTATTGGTCAGCCTGCTGGCCCGCCTGCGTGCCCCGGACTGATTCCATGTTTTCCAACTATCGCCAGTACTGGGACCTGACCAAACCCAAGGTCGTCGCCCTCATCGTCTTCACCGCCCTGGTCGGCATGGTCCTGGCCATTCCGGGTGTGCCCAGCTGGGAGCAGGTGCGCGCCGGCGTGCTCGGCTTCCTCGGTATCTGGCTTGCGGCGTCGGCAGCTGCAGCCATCAACCAGCTGCTGGATGCGCACATCGACGCGCAGATGGCGCGTACCTCGTGGCGACCGCTGGTGGTGGGCAAGGTCAAGCCATGGCAGGTGCTGGTGTTCGCCAGCGTGCTGATCGTGCTGTCGATGGCGATCCTGGTGCTGTGGGTGAACTGGATCACCGCGGTGCTGACCTTCGCTTCGCTGATCGGCTATGCGGTGATCTACACCGTCTACCTGAAACGAGCGACCTCGCAGAACATCGTCATCGGTGGTCTGGCCGGCGCGATGCCGCCAATGCTGGGGTGGGCGGCGGTGACCGGCATGCAGGGCTCGTCGGACTGGGCGTACTCGTCGCTGCTGGTGCTGATCATCTTCATCTGGACGCCGCCGCACTTCTGGGCACTGGCGATCTTCCGTCGCGAGGACTACGCCAAGGCGGAAATCCCGATGCTGCCGGTCACCCATGGTGTGGTGCACACGCGCAAGCAGATCATGGCGTACTCGGTGGTGCTGGCACTGGTCTGCCTGCTGCCGTACCTGGTCGGCATGAGCGGGGCGTTCTACCTGGGCGGTGCGATCGTGCTCAACGCCGTGTTCCTCTGGTACGCCTGGCGCATGCTCAACCCGCCGGATGAGCTGTTCTCGATGAAGATGTTCAGCTACTCCATCGTCTACCTGATGGCGCTGTTCGCCTTCCTGCTGGTGGATCACTGGATCCTGCCCTGGTTGTGATGGGCTGAGGCATCCACGCATGGCGTGGATCTACTTGAACTGCCGTTGCCGCATCGCCATTGCTGTTCCTGACCCCAAGGAAAGGAAGGAGCAGGGATGCATTCGATCTTCCGCTGGACCGCCACCCTGCTGCTGGCGCTGGGCATGGTGATGAGCGCGCGCGCCGACGACGCTGCCATGCAGATCCGCCAGCATGCCGGAGACCACCGCGTTCTGGTGCTGGGCGAATTCCATGGTACCCGCGAGATACCGCTGCTGGTGCGCCGACTGGTGGACGACTACAGCCGTAACGGCCCGGTCGTGCTGGCGTTGGAACTGCCGCGCGGTGAGAACACCACACTGCGTGACTATCTGGATTCCGATGGCGGGGCGATGGCACGCCAACACGTGCACGGCCGTGCGTTCTGGACCGTGCGCGATGATCAGCACGATGGCCGCCGCAGTCGCGACATGCTGGCGCTGATCGAAGGCCTGCGCGCGCTGAAGGCGCAGGGTCGCGCCATCGAGGTGGTCGGCTATGACGTCAACAACGGTGATGGCGGCAGCCAAGCGCGCGACGATCGCATGGCGGCGGAGCTGCGGCGCCTGTACCGGCGCCTGCCGGATGACGCACGCATGGTCGTCCTGACCGGCAATGTCCACGCCATGCTGCAGCGGCCGGCCGATGCGCCGCCGGAAATGCAGACGCAACCGATGGCGTCGGCGCTGCGCGATCTGGACATTTACAGCGTGCGGCTGGAAGCCCTGCGCGGCCATTTCTGGGGGTGCATGGACCGTTGCAAGGCGTTGGCTCTGCTCGAGCGACCTGCGCGTGCACCGGAGGTCGATACCGATGCCGGGCGGCAGTACGACCTGTGGGTGTGGATGCCGCAGCTGAGCGTCGGCACGTTGGTGGATCGGTGAATACACGCATGGCGTGGATCTACTTTTGTAGGCTCAGCGCCACAGTAGATCCACGCCATGCGTGGATGGCTGTTCTGCCGGTCAGGGCGCGCGCTTGGCGTAGCGCTGGGCGATCACGCCGCAGACGATCAGCTGGATCTGGTGGTAGATCATCACCGGCAGCACGATCGCGCCGAGGCTGCCGCCAGCGAACAGCACCTTGGCGATCGGTACGCCCGTGGCCAGGCTCTTCTTCGAGCCGCAGAACACGATGGCGATCTCGTCTTCGCGGTTGAAGCGCAGGCGGCGGGCGATGAAGGTGATCAGCGGCATGGCGATGCCGAGCAGTACCGCGGCCACGACAGCCACCGCGAACAGCGAGAGCAGCGGTGTCTTGCTCCACAGCCCTTCAGTGACTGCTTCGCCGAACGCGGAGTACACCACCAGCAGGATGGTGGCCTGATCGGTGTAGCGCAGCAGCGCGCGCTGCTTCTCCACCCAGCCGGCGATCCATGGGCGCAGCAGGTGGCCGGCCACGAACGGCACCAGCAACTGCAGCATGATGCCGCCGATGGCATGCAGCGGGTCGTGCACGCCGCCGGAGGTACCGGCCAGCGCGGTCAGCAGCAGTGGCGTCAGGAACACACCGAGGATGCTCGACAGCGAGGCACTGCACACGGCCGCCGGCACGTTGCCGCGCGCCATCGAGGTGAACGCGATGGACGATTGCACCGTGGATGGCAGGGTGCACAGGAACAGCACGCCCAGGTACAACTCGGGCGTCAGCAGCCAGCCCGACAACGGCTTGAACAACAGCCCCAGCAGCGGGAAGAGGATGAAGGTGCAGGCGAGGATCGTCAGGTGCAGGCGCCAGTGCAGCATGCCGCCGATGATCGATTCGCGCGGCAGGCGCGCGCCGTGCAGGAAGAACAGCGCTGCGATGGCGACGGTGGTGACATCGTCGAGCACCAGGGCGGCGGCGCCTTTCATCGGCAGCAGCGAAGCCAGGCCGACGGTGCACAGCAGGGCGAGGGTGAAGTTGTCCGGTCGCAGGCGCGACCACCAGCGGGTCATGGTGGATAGGCTCCTTGGTGCTGGGAATCAGGGGGTGGGAGAAGGAATCGCCAGACGCTCGCGGGTGGCTGCTTCCAGCGACTTCAGGCCGGCACGCTGGCCCAGTTGCAGGGCCTGTTCCGGGCTGGCGTGTTCGTAGCGTGCGTTGACCAGGCCGAGCACGGCACCGGCGCGGTTGCCGGAGGCGCAGTGCAGCAGCACTGGCCCCTGGCTCTGCCGCAGGGCCTGGTGCACGGCGCGCACGTTGGCGGCATCCAGGCCTTCGGCACCGGCCACCGGAATGCGTACATAGCGCAGGCCCAGCGCTTCGGCCTCGCGTGTTTCATCGAAGCCGCGATCTTCATCGGGTTGGCGCAGGTCGATCACCGTGCGCACGCCCTGTGCAGCCAGTTCGCGCAGTTGCGCAGCCGTGGGCTGGCCGCCGGCGTACAGGCCGGGGCGGACTTCAGCAAGGGCGGGGTCCGCAGCCCAGGCCGGCAGAGCGGGGCAGAGCGACAACAACAGCAGGCAGGTCAGGCGCAGCAGCATGGTCTCTCCGGGGATGTGTTCTGCCGCTACAGGCGCAGATTGGCGCGGGCCTTGAGCAGCTCGCGCATCTCGTACTTGTCAGTATCGTCCAGACCCTGTTGTCGCTGCTTGGCGTTAAGGTCGTCGATCCGCTGGAACAGCAGCTGCTTCTCCAGCTGCCCGACCGCGTCATGCAGCTCCACCGTCCACATCGCTTCATCGCCCGCCAGCGTCTGCGCGGCCAAGGTGTGCAGCGAGGCCTGTTCCTCGCGGCCGTCGAAATGCTCCAGCAGGGCGCCGGTACTGATGTCCGGGCGTTGTTCGACCAGCCCCAGCAGTTCCAGCAGCAGCTCCACGCCCGGCAGGCGCAGGCCCTGGAAGTGGTGCTTGCCGCCCAGGGTCAGGGCCAGCGTCGGCTGCTGCAGGAGCACGGCGATTGCGCCGCGCACCAGGCTGCGCTTGGCCACCGGCTGGATCGTGCGCGAGACGGCGCGTTGCGGCATCTGCGGGCGGCCCGCCTGCGCGTTGCCGCCCAGGCCGGTCAGCTGTCCCAGCTGTTGCTTCATCAGGTCGCCAAACGCGCCGTCGGGAATCTGCGCGAGCATCGGCTTGGCGCGCTCGGCCAGCCGTGCCTTGCCGTCCAGCGTGCCCAGGTTGATCTCGCGGGTCAGCTCGTCGAAGAAGAACTGCGACAGGGGCGTGGCCTGCTTCAGGCGCTCGTCGAAAGCTTCTGCACCTTCCTTGCGCACGATGCTGTCGGGGTCTTCGCCATCGGGCAGGAACAGGAAGAAGGCCTGGCGGCCGTCCTTCATGCGTGGCAGCACCGATTCCAGTGCCTTCCAGCCGGCGCGGCGGCCGGCGGCGTCGCCGTCGAAGCAGAAGAACACGTCCGGCGCGTTGCGGAACAGCAGCTCGGCGTGGTCCGGCGTGGTCGCAGTGCCCAGCGTCGCCACCGCCTGGGTGACGCCGAACTGGAACAGCGAGACCACGTCCATGTAGCCCTCGACCACGATCAAGCGCTCGATCTTCTGGTTGGTCTGGCGCACCTGCCACAGGCCGTACAGTTCGCGGCCCTTGTGGAACAGCGCGGTCTCGGGCGAGTTGAGGTATTTGGGGCCGTCGTCCTTCTCGAACACGCGCCCGCCGAAGGCGATCACCCGGCCACGGCGGTCGAAGATCGGGAACATCACCCGGTCGCGGAACTTGTCGTAGACGTGGCCGCGGTCGTTCTTGGAGAACAGGCCGGCGCGGTCGAGCAGCTTCATCCGCCGCTCGTCCTTGCCCAGCGCATCGCGCAGGCCGCTGTAGCCATCGGGCGCATAGCCGATCTGGAAGCGCGCGCGGTTCTCTTCGTCCACGCCGCGGCCGTCGAGGTAGCTGCGCGCCTTCTCGCTGCCTTCCAGGTTTTTCTGGAAGAACTTGGTTGCCGCATCCAGTGCGGAGTACAGCTCGCGGCTGTCATCCTGCTGCTGCGCACTGCGCGGGTTCTCGCTGCGCGGCACTTCCATGCCGGCACGCTTGGCCAGTTCATCCACCGCGTCGAGGAACTCGAGGCGGTCGTAGTTCATCAGGAAGCTGATCGCGGTACCGTGCGCGCCGCAGCCGAAGCAGTGATAGAACTGCTTGGTCGGCGAGACGGTGAACGAGGCCGAGCGTTCGTCATGGAACGGGCAGCGTGCGGCGTACTCCTTGCCCTGGCGCTTCAGCGGCACGCGGCTGCCCACCACCTCGACGATGTCGGAGCGGGCCAGCAGGTCGTCGATGAAAGCGTCGGGGATACGGGCCATGGGCAACAGGACAGGGCGCGGCCGCCAGGGCGCGCTGCGGGGGCGGCAGGTCCCCTAGTTTACTCGCTGGCGGCGGCCGGGCCGGTTTCCTGTGGGGCCACATCGGCGCTGGCCAGGCGTGCACGTGCGTACTGGCGTTCGTCGATCACCGCGGTCATCAATGCACCGACGAAGAACACGGCAGTGGCGTAGTAGATCCAGACCAGCGAAATCACCAGTGCGCCCATCGAGCCGTAGGCGCTGCCAGGGGCAACAGTGCTGATGTAGACGCCGATGCCATAACGGCCGAGGGTGAACAGCAACGAGGTGATGGCGCCGCCGATGAACGCTTGGCGCCAGGCCACGCGCCGGTCAGGCAGGTAGTGGTACAGGAACGCGAAGGCCAGCGTGTACAGCAGAAGCGATGTCAGGTAGCCGATGGCAGGCAGCACCGAAGGCAGCTGCGCGAACACCACCTGCAGCGCGGTGGTGGCGGTCATCGACAGGATCAGCAGGAAGCCCAGTGCCAGCACCACGCCGAAGGAGAACACACGCTTGCGCAGCCAGGCCTTGACCCCGTCCAGGCGCTGCCCGCTGGTATGGAAGATCCGGTTCAGCGCGTTCTGCAGCTGCGCGAACACGGCGGTGGCGCCGACGAACAACAGCAATGTGCTCCAGACCCCGGCCAGCGAGCCGACGCTGGGCTGGCTGTTGGCGTTGTGCAGCACGGTGTCGGCCACGCTGGCCACACTGCTGCCGGCCACCGAGCCGATCTGCCCGATCAGTGCCTGCTGCGCCGGCGGATACAACGAGGCGGTCAGCCACAGCAACAGCACCAGCAGCGGGGCCATCGACAGCAGGGCGTAGAAGGAGACCGAAGCGGCCTGGGTCAGCACGTCGATCTCGACGAAGCGCTTGGCCACCGCCATCGGGAAACTGTCCTGCAGGCGATCAGCGTAGTGACGAAGCCGTGCGGGGATGCCGTGGGGACGCGTGTCGGTGGGGGCGTTTGATTGCTCGACCATGGGGATGTTGTAGCAGCCGGAGGTCGAAGAGGTGGTGAAGCGGGTGCTGCATCGGTAGCGCCGGGCCATGCCCGGCGACCAACCGAAACGCCGGGCATGGCCCGGCGCTACCGGATCAACGCTGGCTTACGCCAGCTGCTGCTTGACCAGCTTGGACACCAGGCCCATGTCGGCCTGGCCGGCGAGCTTGGGCTTCAGCGCGCCCATCAGCTTGCCCATGTCGGCTGCGCTGCTGGCGCCGGTCTCGGCGATGGCGGCCTGGATCGCCGCGACGATCTCGGCTTCACCCATCTTGGCCGGCAGGTAGGCTTCGATCACCACGATCTCGGCGCGCTCGATTTCCGCCAGGTCTTCGCGGTTGGCCGCTTCAAACTGGCTGACCGAATCCTTGCGCTGCTTGACCATCTTGTCGAGCACGGCGATCACGGCGGTGTCGTCGAGCTCGATGCGCTCGTCGACTTCCTTCTGCTTGATGGCCGCGTTGATCAGGCGGATGACGCCCAGCTTGTGCTTCTCGCCGCCCTTCATGGCGGCCTTCATGTCTTCGGTGAGCTGCTGCTTCATGCTCATGGCGAACCTCGTGGTGGTGGTGGGGCAGGGCGGATGCCCGGGCCCGGAAACGCAAAAAGCCGGCGACGCTCGCGCGTGCCGGCTTCGACTCCACCGCGGCAGGGAATGCCCACCGCAATGAAGATGCGTCCGATCAGTACAGGCGCTGACGCTTGGTGACGTCGCGCGAGGAACGGCGCAGCTGACGCTTCACAGCAGCGGCGGCCTTGCGCTTACGCTCCTGGGTCGGCTTTTCGTAGAACTCGCGCTTGCGGGTTTCGGCCAGCACACCGGCCTTTTCGCAAGTGCGCTTGAAGCGGCGAAGAGCAAACTCAAAGGGTTCGTTCTCGCGGACTTTGACGCTGGGCATGGAATCTCCGGGACACAGTAGAACCGGGTCACGCCCGGCGAGCCGCACATTATAGTGGCGAATAAACAAACTGCAAGCCGCAAATCCTGAATAGGGGCAGGTTGTTGGATTGCAGTGAGACCTGCCAGTTCCCCCGAGGGGTTGGCAGGGGCGTCATAATAGCAGGCATGCGAGTCCTTGGCATCGAATCTTCCTGTGATGAGACCGGCGTGGCGGTGTATGACACCGACCTGTCCGGCAGCGCGGCCCTGCGCGCCCATGCGGTCTACAGCCAGATCGCCCTGCACGCCGAGTACGGCGGTGTAGTGCCTGAGCTGGCCAGCCGTGACCACGTGCGCAAGCTGTTGCCGCTGGTGCGGCAGACGCTGGCCGAGGCCGGGCTCGGCGTGAATGACATTGATGGGGTGGCCTATACCGCCGGTCCCGGCCTTGTCGGGGCGCTGCTGGTGGGCGCCGGCGTGGCCCGGTCGCTGGCCTGGGCCCTTGAGGTCCCCGCCGTGGGCGTGCACCACATGGAAGGTCACCTGCTGGCGCCGCTGATGGAAGACGACCCGCCGCAGGCCCCGTTCGTGGCCCTGCTGGTGTCCGGCGGCCATACCCAGCTGGTGGCCGTCGATGCCATCGGCCAGTACCGGCTGCTGGGCGAAACCCTGGACGACGCGGCCGGTGAAGCCTTCGACAAGACCGCCAAGATGATGGGCCTGCCGTACCCCGGCGGGCCGCAGTTGGCCAAGCTGGCCGAGCAGGGCACGCCGGGCGTCTACCGCTTCACGCGGCCGATGACCGATCGCCCGGGCCTGGATTTCAGCTTCTCCGGCCTGAAGACCCAGGTCCTGATGGCCTGGCGCGACAGTGACCAGAGCGAGCAGACCCGCGCCGACATCGCCCGCGGCTTTGAAGATGCCGTGGTCGAGACCCTGTCCATCAAGTGCGAGCGCGCGCTGGAAGCGGCTGGCACCAATGTGATCGTGGTGGCCGGCGGCGTCGGCGCCAACACGCGCCTGCGCGCACGCTTGCAGCAGATGGCCGAGCGCCTCGGCGGGCGGGCCTGTTTCCCGCGGCCGGCGCTGTGCACCGACAACGGCGCGATGATTGCCTTCGCTGGCGCACTGCGCCTGCAGGCGGGCCAGCACAGCCCGCCGAGGGTGGACGTCACCCCGCGTTGGGACATGGCGACGCTGCCGGCCGTCTGAGCCGGACCTGTTCCTGTGATGCCGGCCACTGGCCGGCAACGTCATGAGCGTTTGCCAACCAGTGGCGAGGCCGCCAGCACCGTCGTCGCCCGTTCATGGCGCTGCAGCCAGCCCAGGGTGTGCGGGCAACGGGCGTGGATCAGCCGCCCGATCGCGGCCAGGTCGGCACCGATGTCGCGTTCAAGGATCGGTTCGTGGTGGGCGATGCGGTTGCGCAGCTGGCGGATGCGTCCGATGTCAACGTGCATGGCTTTTCTGATGACACTGGGATGAGCCGAAGGCGCATGGCGCAGTACGCCGTTGAGCGCCGGAATCCACAGCGTGGAGTCGAAGCGACAGGTGAACAGCTGTTGCCAGAACACCATTGGCAGGTTGGCGACGATCTCGGATGTACTGGTCGCGCGACAGGTTGCCTGTTCCAGTGCCGTCCTGGCAAAGGCGGATGATGATGCGGGAGCCTGCGTCGGAAGGCATCATTCCACGGCCATCGCGGACCATGCTGCCGCGCCAGTACCGATGCCGCTGCATTGCGGATGACCACTTCGCAGAGGTGGACCGGCATCATCAACGCACCGCACATCCGCATGTTCCAGAGGTACAGGGATTCGGCAGTGACGTCAGGGCTGCAGGTCGATGCGATTCTCTCGTAGGTCGACAGACGCTCCGCTGACAGCGCGCGTCTCAATGCATCGTATGCAGCCATCGTGATGTGCGCTGGTGAGGGGAAGATCGATGTTGGCCAGGGACGGAGTCGGTCACCATCAGGGAACGCCTTTGTGTACGTGGCCGATTTCCCGCGCTCAAGCTGGGGACAAGACGTAGGTCTGCGTTGTCGCACATGGCCTTGACCCGCAGTTTGGTTGCTGCCTAATCTGATCACCTGCGCCACCGGGACTTGCGGCTTGAGAAAGCTCCCCCCGGGGACAAACGGTAGTACCAAAGGGCCCCGCTAGCAGGGCCCTTTGTCTTTTCCAGCCCCTGTGAATGCCCGGCGGCCCATCGCCCGTTCCGGGCAGGCTCACCGCCGTCCCGTTACCATGACCGCCTGTTTTCCGGCTGGTAACCGCAATGGACAAGGTTTTCATCGAAGGGCTGACGATCGACGCCCTGATCGGGATCTACGACTGGGAGCGGCGGATCCGCCAGGACCTCGTGTTCGATCTGGAGATGGGCTTCGACAACCGTCGTCCGGCGGCCAGCGATGACATTGCCCATACCCTGAACTACAAGGCGGTCAGCAAGCGCCTGGAGCAGTTCGTGCGTGAATCGGAGTTCGGCCTGGTGGAAACGCTCGCCGAGCGCTGCGCGCAGATCGTGCTGGACGAGTTCGACGTGAAGTGGCTGCGCCTGAAGCTGAGCAAGCCCGGTGCGGTGCGCGGCGCGCGCGCGGTCGGCGTGATCATCGAACGCTCGCGGGACTGACCCGTTACTGCCAGCCGCCGGCTGGCAACTCCCGGTAGTGCCGGCCGCTGGCCGGCAACCTCGACAGCAATGAAGAAGGAGACAACCGATGGTGGACGCAGTGGTGGCGGTACAGTGGCTGGAACAGCTGCAGAACACACTGGAACCCTATCCTGGCGCCTACCTGGCGTTGATGATCTCGGCCCTGCTGATCGCAGCTGGCCTGGCCAACTGGGTGACCAAGCGCATCCTGGTGCGCGGCCTGCGACGCCTGCTGCAGCGCCTGCCGGGCGCCGAGTCCGGGCGTGGCAGCCACCTGATGCGGGTCATCGCGCGCCTGTCCAACGTGGTGCCCAGCCAGGTGATCGCCTCGGGCATCACCCTCATTCCCGACCTGCCGCCAGGCCTGGTCAACGTCATCATCAAGCTGTGCATCGTGTGGGCGGTACTGACCGTATCGATGGCGTTCTCGCATGCGCTGGATGCGGCCAACAGCCTGTACGAGCGCAAGCCCGATGCACGCAACAAGCCGATCAAGGGCTACCTGCAGGTGGTCAAGATCGTGGTGTTCGTGGCCGCGGGCCTGTCCATCGTCGCCACCCTGCTGGGGGTCGCGCTGGGACCACTGGTCACCGGCCTGGGCGCGGCCACCGCGGTGCTGATGCTGATCTTCCAGGACACCATCCTGTCACTGGTGGCCAGCGTACAGATCAGTGGCGATGGCCGCGTGCGCATCGGCGACTGGATCGAGATGCCCAGCCAGAACGCCGACGGCGATGTCATCGATATCGCCCTGCATACCGTCACCGT
Organism: Stenotrophomonas lactitubi; assembly: GCF_002803515.1. NCBI lineage: Bacteria > Pseudomonadati > Pseudomonadota > Gammaproteobacteria > Lysobacterales > Lysobacteraceae > Stenotrophomonas > Stenotrophomonas lactitubi. Next base: position 32,022 of record NZ_PHQX01000003.1, read on the forward strand.
GCAGAACTTCGACAAGACCATCACCACCATCCCGACCAAGAAGCTGGTGACCGAGTCGTTCAAGAACTGGCGTGGCATGCAGGAAGCGGGGGGCCGCCGGATCAAGCGCGCGCTGTACCTGGACCAGCACAGCGTGCGCTTCATGGAAGAGGACGACCTGGCCTTCCTTGGCCAGTTCGCCCTGCTGGGCGACTACCTGCGCGGCAAGCAGCAGGAGCTGGGCCAGTGGAACGGGCGTCTGCGCGAGCAGGGCGTGGCCGAGGTCAACAGCCGCCGGGTGACCAACCTGGGCACGTTCCGGGCCTACGTGGAGCGCTATCTGGCCAGCCACCCGGGCATCCACACCGACATGACCCTGCTGGTGCGCCAGCTGCAGCCGACCACCGAAGGCCTGCCGCTGGAGCTGTACTGCTTCACCCGCAGCACCGCTTGGGGCGAGTACGAAGCGGTGCAGTCGGACATCTTCGACCACCTGCTGGCGATCCTGCCGGCCTTTGGCCTGCGGGTGTTCCAGGCGTCCAGCGACGCCATGTTGATGGCCGGGCAGCGCCAGTTGGCCGGCTCGGAGTAAGCTGCGATGCCCCCGGCCGGACCGTACGGATCCGGCTGGTGGCTGAAACTGAATGACGAAACCTCTCGCCAAATCGTCCGGGATCGCTAGAATGCCGGGCTTGTAAACGTTTTCATCAAGGACTGCCGGTGGCCTCCGATCGCATCGAATCCCTCATTGCCCAGATGACCGTCGAGGAAAAAGTCGGCCAGCTGGGTGTCTTCGCGGACATGGTCCGCCCGTTCGCTCCGGACGTGAACCCGGAAGCCAACGTGCGCAATGCCGACCAGGTGCTGCAGCAGGTGCGCGAGGGCAAGGTCGGCTCGCTGTTCAACGGTGTCGGCGCCGAGCTCGGCCGCCGCATCCAGCAGGTCGCCACCGAGGAGAGCCGCCTCGGCATCCCGGTGATCCTGGCCGCCGACGTCATCCACGGCATGCGCACCGTGTTCCCGATTCCGCTGGGCGAAGCCGCCAGCTTCGAGCCGGACCTGGCCGAGCGCACCGCGCGCGCCACCGCGGTTGAAGCCACCGCTGCCGGCCTGCACTGGACCTACGCACCGGCGGTGGACATCGCCCGTGACCAGCGCTGGGGCCGCGGTGCCGAAGGTGCCGGTGAGGACGTCGTACTGGGCTGTGCGTTTGCCGCCGCCCGCGTGCGTGGCTTCCAGGGCAGCGACCTGCGCGCCGCCGATTCGCTGCTGGCCACGCCCAAGCACTTCGCCGCCTACGGCGCGGTGATGGCCGGCATGGAATACAACATGGTCGACATCTCGCCGCAGACCCTGCGCGACGTGCACCTGCCGCCGTTCAAGGCTGCCTTCGACGCTGGCGCGATCACCGTGATGTCCTCGTTCAACGACATCAACGGCGTGCCGGCCAGCGCCAACGCCGAGCTGCTGACCGACATCCTGCGCGGTGAATGGAAGTTCCCGGGCGTGGTGATCTCCGACTACACCGCCGACATGGAACTGGTCGCGCACGGCTATGCCGCCGACGACCGCGACGCCACTGCCAAGGCGTTCACCGCCGGCCTCGACCTGAGCATGCAGAGCGGTTTCTACGCCGAGCACCTGCCGGGCCTGGTCGAGAGCGGCGAGGTGCCGATGAGCGTGCTGGATGAGGGCGTGCGCCGCATCCTGTGGCTGAAGGAAACCATCGGCCTGTTCGACGACCCGTACCGTTCGTTGGACCCGGCGCGCGAAGCCGATACCTCGCATATCGCCGCCCATGACGAACTGTCGCGTGATGCCGCGCGCCGTTCGATCGTGCTGCTGAACAACCGCGACAACGTGCTGCCGCTGCAGAAGAACGGCCAGAAGATCGCGCTGATCGGCCCGTTCGTGCAGGACCGCGACAACATCGAAGGCTGCTGGACGCTGTTCGGCGACAAGCAGCGTTACGTGGACCTGGAAACCGGCGTGCGCGCGGCCATCGGCGATGATGCGCTGCTGGAAGTGGTGCCGGGTTGCGAGCTGGAAGTAGCCATTGCCGGTGGCACCGAAGCGGCCGTGGCGGCTGCGCTGCGTGCCGACGTGGTGGTGCTGGCGCTGGGCGAGCCGCAGCGTTACAGCGGTGAGGCACAGTCGCGCGTGGAGATCACCCTGCCGCCGGCACAGCAGGCGCTGGCCGAAGCGGTGGCGATGACCGGCAAGCCGCTGGTGGTGCTGCTGCGCAATGGTCGCGCGCTGGCACTGCAGGGCGCGGTGCGCAATGCGCATGCCGTGGCCATCACCTGGTACCTGGGCACGCAGACCGGCCATGCCGTGGCCGATGTGCTGTTCGGCGATTACAGCCCATCCGGCCGCCTGCCGGTCAGCTTCCCGCAGGTGTCCGGCCAGCAGCCGTACTTCTACAACCATCCGCGTACCGGCCGCCCGGAACTGCCGACGATGTCGGAGTTCAAGGCACGCTGGCGCGAGATTCCGAACGAGCCGCTGTATCCGTTCGGCCACGGCATCGGGTACACCACCTTCGCCTACGGCGTGCCGCAGCTGAGCAGCGCGCGTGTCGGCTGGGACGACACCCTGACCCTGACCACCACGCTGACCAACACCGGCAACGTGGCCGGCGAGGAAGTGGTGCAGCTGTACATCCATGACCGCGTGGCCAGCCGCGTGCGGCCGGTGCGTGAGCTGAAGGACTTCCGCAAGGTGGCCCTGCAGCCGGGCGAATCGACCGAGGTGGTGTTCACCCTGACCCGTGAGCAGCTGGCATTCACCGGCCGCGACGGCGTGCTGCGTGCCGAGCCGGGCCTGTTCGACGTGTGGGTGTGTGCCTCGTCGATGGCCGGTGAGGCCGTGCAGTTCGAGCTGCTGAAGGCCTGATTGCAGAAAAGGGGACGGAGGGGATTAAGTCGTTTGTGGCATAAACGACTTAATCCCCTCCGTCCCCTTTTTGTTGTTCTCACTGCGCCGGCGCTACCATCGGACTCCCTGTATCGATGGAGACCGCACATGCGCACGATGGCGTACCTTGTTCCTGTCCTGTTGCTGGCAGCGTGCTCGCAGCCGGCATCGCCGCCCGAGCCCGCCGCCGATGCGCCGCCGCCGATGACCGGTGCGACGCCGGCCGAGGCGGCCGCCAGCACCACGCCCGATGCCGTTGCGGCACCGCAGGCTGCGGCGGAACACGCAAAGGATGCGGCGGCGACGCCCGCGGATGCGTCCAGCCCCGTCGAGCCCGCAGCAGACGACGCCCGCGCGCGCATCGAGACGCTGCTCGGCGATGCGGCGCAGTATGAAAAAGTATTCAATGCCTTCAAGACCGCCGTGGTCGCGGGTGACCGTCCTGCCGTGGTTGAAGAAGTGCGTTTCCCACTGAACATCAGTGGTGGGAAGAAGATCACCGGACCCGGTGAATTCCAGCGCAACTACGAAAAGATCATCACCCCGGCGGTGGTCAAGGCGGTGTCCGCGCAGGAGTTCGGTAAGGTCTTCGTCAACCAGCAGGGCGTGATGATCGGCGATGGCCAGGTGTGGTTGAACGGCGAGTGCCTGGACAAGGCCTGCACGCGCACGGAAGTGAAAGTCATCACCATCCAATGAAAGCAGACGGCCCCGCATGCGGGGCCGTTGCAGTTCGGTAGTGCCGGCCGCTGGCCGGCAATCCGGCCAATCAGGCCTTCGGCGTGAGCTTCAGCAGCCGCGCCTTGCTGCCGTCTTCCAGCAGCCACAGCGCGCCATCCGGGCCCTGTTCCACTTCACGGATGCGCTCGCCCATGTTGAAGCGCTCGGCTTCGCGTGCGTTGTCGCCGTCGAAGGCAACGCGCACCAGCGAAGTGGATGACAGGCCGCCGATGAAGGCGCTGCCCTTCCACTGCGGGAACAGGTTGCCGCTGTAGAACATCAGGCCGGCCGGCGAAATCACCGGGTTCCAGGTCACCTTCGGAGCAGCGAATTCCGGGCGGGTGTCGTGGTCGGGAATCGGGCGGCCATCGTAGTGGTCGCCGTTGGACACGATCGGGTAGCCGTAGTTGGCACCGCGCACGATCAGGTTCAGCTCATCGCCGCCGGCCGGCCCCATTTCCTGTGCCCACAACTTGCCGTTGGCATCGAAGGCGATGCCCAGCACATTGCGGTGGCCCAGCGACCATACCTGCGCGGCTACGCCACCCTGCGAGGCGAACGGATTGTCGGCCGGCAAGCTGCCGTCGTCGTTGAGGCGGATGATCTTGCCCAGGTTGCCGCTCATGTCCTGCGCCGGGTCGAACTTCTGCCGTTCGCTGGAACTGATCCACAGCTTGCCGTCCGGGCCAAAGGCCAGGCGATGGCCGTAGTGGCCTTCGCCACTGACCTTCGGTGTCTGCCGCCAGATCACCTTCAGGTCTTTCAGCTGGCCGCCGCCGCTGGCGTCGAGGGCGAGGGTGGCACGGGCCACGGCCGCGCCGCGTGTATCCAGCGTGCCTTCTTCGGCATAGCTGACGTAGACCACATGGTTGCGGGCGAAATCCGGATGCAGGATCACATCACCGAAACCACCCTGACCGCCGTACGCGACCTTGGGGATACCGGTGATCTCATGTTTCTTGCCGCTGGCCAGGTCCAAGTGCTGCAGCTTGCCGCGCTTTTCGGTCACCAGCAGGCTGCCATCGGGCAGGAAGGTCATCGCCCATGGCTGGTCGAAACGGCTGACCTCGGTGGCGGTGAAGGGGCGTTGGTCGTTGGCGGTCGCGGCGGTTGCCGGTGCCTTCTGACCTGTCGCATCAGGACCGGCGGCATTGCAGGCGGTGGTGGCGAGGATCGGCAGCAGGCCGAGTGCGAGCAGCAGGGGCGTGCGGGTCATGGGTATCTCCAGCGGAAGGGGATGCGGATGGCCAGGCTCTCCTTTGTATACCACCGGCGGGGTGACGGTCGTGGCCCGAAGGTCCTGCTACCCCCTGTGCGGCATGGCGCGGATCGTCTAGGGTGTTCTCGCCCGGGCAAAGCATGCCCGCCTGTCTGCCAAGGATCTGCAATGAACGCACCCCTCATCCATCGACCCTCGCCCGCCTTCATCGCCGCCTCGTGGGTGGCCCTGCTGCTGGGCGCGGTGGCCTACCTGGTAGGCCTGTTCAATGCCGAAATGCCGCTGAACGAAAAGGGCTATTACCTGACCCTGCTGCTGTTCGGCCTGTTCGCGGCGGTATCGCTGCAGAAGAGTGTGCGCGACCGCGTCGAGAGCATTCCGGTGAGCGGCCTGTACTACGCACTGTGCTGGTTCGCGCTGCTGTCGGCACTGTTGCTGCTGCTGGTCGGTCTGTGGAACGCCACCCTGGTGCTGAGCGAAAAGGGTTTCTATGGCATGGCATTCGCGCTGTCGCTGTTTGGCGCGGTGGCGGTGCAGAAGAACACCCGCGACCTGATTGCCGCCAATGCCGCTGAGCCCAAGCGCGCCTCGCCGATTCCGCCGCTGCCGGAACAGGACTGACGGACGGTGGTAGAGCCGAGCCCACGCTCGGCTGCAGTGTATCGGCAGCCGAGCGGGCTCGACTCTGGATACCCAGCCGAGCATGGGCTCGGCTCTACAGGGCATGGTTATCCGCGGCTGTTCCGGCGCGGATCCAGATTCACTGCCTCTTCCCAGCCGCGACGCACGGCGCTGCGCGCCTGCGCCCATTCCAGCCGGCTCTTGCCGCGCTCCTTCGCCCATCGCGACTCCAGCTCGCCTTCGATCTCTTCGTAAGCGCGGATCATGTCCTGCGCGCGTGCGGTGTGGCCGATCTGGTACGCCGGCTCGTAATCGTCGAAGAACAGCTGGTTGTCGTAGTACGGTTCGCTGGTATAGCGATCGCGCCAGTAGTCCGAAACCGCCTGGCGGGGTGTGCCTTCTTCCGGTACGCGGCCGGGGATCTGGTAATCAGTGCTCATGGGCAGGAGGCTCCGTGGTGGACGAAGCCTGATCGTGCCTATCGGCCGGTTAACGCATCGGGCCGGCAGCGTGATCGGCAGGTCAATCGGCGCTGGCGTCCTTGCGCGGCAGCTTGTAGATGACCGCGCCAACAGCGAAGGCGACCAGCGCCGCGGCGATGTTCTGCCAGCTGGCACTGGCGAACAGGGCCACGCACAGCAGCAGGGCCAGCACCGGAATCAACGGGCCACCGGGCAGCTTCAACGCACCGGGGCGGTCCGCATAGCGCTTGGCCAATACCAGCACCGCTGCCGCGGTACCGATGTAGGCGAACAGGCGCGTGGTCATCGACAACAGCGCCAGCTGCACGAACGAGCCGGACAGCGCCAGGCCGAGGGCGATCAGGCCCTGGCAGAAGATCGCTGCGGCCGGGGTACGGAAGCGTGGGTGCACCTGCGCCAGCACTTTCGGGCCGTAGCCATCGCGGGCCAGGGCGAACAGGAAGCGCGGGCCCATCATCATCGTGTTGCTGTTGGTGCCGAGGATGGAGATGGTCGCGCCCACGGTGAGGATCAGCGCCAGCGCCTCGCCACCGAAGCTGGAGGCGGCATCGGCCAGCGGCGTGGCTGACGCGGCCAGGCCGGGCAGCGTACCTTGCGCCACGATCTGCACCGCCGCATAGATCACGGTGACGGTGACGATCATGGTGATCAGTGCGAACGGAATGTCGCGGCGTGGGTTGCGGTATTCGCCGGCCGCGGCCGGGATGTTCTCGAACCCGGCATAGGCATACAACAGCAACAGCGCTGCCTCGCCCATGCGCTGCAGGTCGTGCGGGTCCGGGCGCTGGCCGGAGAAAGCGAGCTGCGGGTCGATGTAGAACGCGCCGATGGCCACGAACAGCAGCAGCGGCAGCATCTTGCCGATCACCAGCACGATGCCGGTACGGGCGGCCGAACGCACGCCGATGATGTTCACCCCGGTCAGGAAAGCGAGCGAGACCACGATGATCGCGATGCGGCCCATGCCGGCGCCTGCCCATGGCCAGAACCGCGCCACGGCGTCGGCCAGCGCATTGCTGAGCGCTGCGGCAGAGCTGATGCGGGTCAGCCAGATCATCCAGCCGATCTCGAAGCCGGCAAAGCGGCCGAAGGCTTCGCGCGCGTACAGATAACTGCCACCGGGTTCATCGAAATAGCTGGCTGCCTGTGCGTAGCAGAGCACCAGCAGGGCGACGACGATACCGGCGGCCACCACGCCCCACAGGCTGAAGGGGCCGAGCAGGGCGACCGTGGCCGCCGGCAGCAGGTAGATGCCGCTGCCGACCACATCGTTGATCGACAGGCCGACGATCTGCCAGCGGCTGACCGCGCGTTGCAGTTGGGGTTCGTCGGCGGCGCTCAACGTGCGGCTCCTTCAAGCGCGGGCAGTTTCCACTGCGCCTGCAGGCGCTGGTATTCAGCCCGCGGCAGCAGCACGAAACGCGGCGTGTCCTGCGGGCGCAGCCAGTCCAGCAATGCCTGCATGCGCGCCTGTGGCATCGCGGTACAGCCAGCGGTGGCCTCGCCGGGCTGGCGCCACAGATGAGCGAAGATGCAGCTGCCCTTGCCGGGCTGGTTGTCCGGGTTGTGCGCGATCACGAAGCCTTCCTGGTAACGCACGTCGCCCTTGTTGTGCAGGTCCAGCCGCATCGGTTCGGTGGAGCCGGTGATGGCGGCACTGCCGACCTTCTTTGCATCGACGATGCGGTTGTAGAACGGCGACGCCGGTACGTCCATGCAGTAGCTGCTCTCGAACATTGGCTGGTAAATCATCGCCGTTCCGGGCCGGGTGACGGCATAACCGAACGCGCTGCCCAGCGCGAACACGCCGGCCGGACTGCGACCGTCGCCTTCCTGTTTCTGCGGGCCATCGGCCTGGGCAGGATGCAGGCCCAGGCCCCAGGCACTGCCGGTGCGACCCAGCGCCACCGGGAACGACTGGCCGTGCTTGCGCCAGTGCTTGCCGTCGCGCACGAAGGCCTGCAGCTGGCCCTGCGTACTGTCCCAGGTATCGCTGGTGACGACGATCAATTGGCGAGCGTCGTCCAGCGGAGCAGCATGGACAGTGACGGCCGCTACGAGCAGCAGCGCGGCGGATGCAAAGCGGGCCAGCAGCAGATTCATTGGGCGCTCCGGTCAGGAATCCAGCAGGTGATCGATCCGTTCCAGGTTCACCGCCAGCTGCTGCTGGCGATCCGGATTGGCGTGGCAGAGCAGCACGAACAGGAAATCGAGCAGGGCGTGCATGGCGCTACGGTACAGCAGCTGCGCCACCTGCGGCGCGCGGTCGTGGGCGCACACCACCAGCGCCGCATCGGCATGCGCGCGCAGCGGGTTGGCGGTGTGGCGGGTGATCGACACCACCTTGCCGCCCATGTCCTGGAACTGGCGCGAGAGCTGTGACAGCTGTGGCAGGTTGCCGAACTCGGAAAACATCAACAGCACATCACCCGGACGCGCCGCCGACAGGTTGGCCAGCATCAGGATCGGATCGGTATGCGGCACCACCAGCAGGCCGAGCAAAGACAGCCGCATGGCGAATTCGCGTGCGTACAGGCCGTCGTCACCGAGGCCGTGGACGAACAGCTTCGGCGCGCCGTCGAGCAGCTGCACGATGCGTTCGATCTCCTCGCGCGGGTTGGCCTGGCGGGTTTCTTCCTCGGCCTGCGCCTTGCTGCGGCGCAGGGCATCGCCCAGGCGCAGGTAGTCATCGCTGATGTCCGGTGCGGCCGGTGCCTGCTGCGGGTCGGCACCGGCGCGGGCGACGTCCTCGCCGATGGAGTACTTCAGGTCCGGGTAGCCCTTGAAGCCGAGCTTCTGGCTGAACTTGACCACGCTGGACTGGCTGATGCCCAGGGCACTGGCCAGCTGCTGCGAAGAGTAATCGCGCAGCAGGTGCGCGTTGTCGAGGATGAAGTCGGCGATGCGGCGTTCGATGGCCGACATCTGCCCGCGCTCGGTGCGGATTTTCAGCAGGGGCGGCATGCGGGGCGTCCGGACATGTGTAGGCGCGTTGCGGTTGGCTGCGTAGAGCGTTTCATGCGATGGGTCGGGCGGGTGGGATTCGCAGGGGACGCCGTGAATCCGTCCATGGAGGCTTGGCCGCGCCATCCTTGGCGCGGACACCCCTGCAAATCCCACCCGCCCGACCCCGGACAGATCGCGCGCGTGCCAGCCGCGAAAGGGATACGGTGAAGGGCAGAATCAAAAGCGAAGGCAAAAGCATCCACGCGAGGCGTGGATCTACCCGGAGCTGCTGTTGAGTCCGCCTTCAAGCGAGCTGAGCACCGCAGGTCCGGCGAGGGCGAAGAGGCGCGGGTGTCTGAGCGCAGCGAGTTCCGCGCCGTCCCTCGGCGGACCGAGGAGCGCAGGGCACTGGCGTGCGCAGCACGTCGGCTCGCGGCCGGCGGAGCGTTTCTTTTGGTTACTTTTCTTTTCGCGAAAAGAAAAGTAACGCCCGACCAAAAGTCAGTTGTACGCCAGGCCAGCGGCAAGGCAGAAATCAACCCAGCATCTCCAGCCCCCGCACTTCGGTGATGCCCAGCCCCGGCACATCGCTGATGCTGATTTCCGACTCGTTGAAACGCACGCCGCCGCTGACCGGATCGAACTGCCCCAGCGATGGGCCATCCAGGTCGACCTTGGTGATCACATCGCTCTTGGCTACCGCCAGATGTACTGCCGCGGACACGCTGATGCTCGACTCGATCATGCAGCCGATCATGCACGGCACGCCGTAGATGCCGGCGATGTCGGCAATGCGGATCGCGTTGGACAGGCCGCCGGTCTTCATCAGCTTGATGTTGATGATGTCGGCGGCGCGCTGCTGGATCAGGTCCATGACCTGGCTGGGGCTGAACACGCTCTCGTCGGCCATCACCGGGGTGTTGACCCGGTCGGTCACGTACTTCAGGCCACTGATGTCGGCGGCCTTGACCGGTTGCTCCAGCAGCTCCAGCACCACGCCGGCTTCTTCCAGCGTACGCATCGCATGCACGGCCTGCTTGGCGGTCCAGCCCTGGTTGGCGTCCAGGCGCAGCAGTGCACGGCCTTCAACGGCGGCATGGATTGCCTTGACCCGCTCAATGTCCACGCCGATGTCCTTGCCGACCTTGATCTTCAGCGACTCGAAGCCGCGTTCGATCGCCGACAGCGAATCGGCCACCATCTTGTCGATGTAGTCCACGCTGATGGTGATGTCGGTGGTGATCACCGGGTCGCCGCCACCCAGCATCTGGTACAGCGGCGCGCCATGCAGCTGCGCCCACAGATCGTAGAGCGCGATTTCCACCGCCGCCTTGGCGCTGGTGTTGCGCTCCATCGCGGTCTGCACCAGCGTGCACAGGCGGTTGAGGTTGACCACCTCCTGGCCGATCAGGCGCGGGGCGATGAAGTGGCGGATCGCTTCGATGATCGAGCCGTGCGTGTCACCGGTGATCACCGCGGTGGCCGGCGCCTCGCCGTAGCCGGTGTGGCCAGTGTCGGTGCGGATCAGCACCACCACGTCTTCCACGGTCTCCACGGTACGCAACGCGGTCTTGAACGGTGTTTTCAGCGGCACGCGCAGCATGCCCAGTTCGATGGCAGTGATCTTCATTCAGGGATTCTTGGCACGCAGGCGTTGGATGTTGGTGATGCGGTCGATGTAGCGGACGCTGTCGCTGGCCATCATCGGCTCCAGCGGCGTGACCGATACGCCATTGAGATGGGCCTGCACACGCTTGCCGTCGGCGCCGAACCAGCTGCCGCCCGCGGTATCGTGGATCACCCAGGTGCGACCGTCGATGTGGCCGATGGCCATCATCACGTGGCCGGGGATGTAGACCAGATCGCCCACCTGCAGATCGGTGACGGCGCGGTCGCGCACGGCCTTGCTGTCCTTGCTGGTGAACGGCAGGCGGTCCAGCGCGGGGCTGATCGCCTGTGCGCTGGTATTGCGCGGCAACAGTACACCGAAGCTGCGGTAGATCTCCGACACGAATCCGCTGCAGTCGCGGGTGTCGTAGTCGTGGCCCCAGCCGTAGCGCTCGCCGAGGAACTTGAACGATTGCTGCAGCAGCAGGCGCGGAGTCAGCGGCAGGTAGTCGGCGGCGGTGTCCTGCGAGCGTGGCAGCAGCGCCGGCACCAGGCGCAGGCGGCCATCTGCCTCGCGCACCGGCAGCTGCACCACCCACGAAGCGTGTGCCTGTTGCCCGTTCACCGGTTCGGCGGCGGGCCAGTCGGCCAGCACCGGCAGGCGCACGCCCATGTCCAGCTGCAGGCGCGATACACGCGGTTCTTCCGGTGTGTAGGCGGTGTGCGCGGTGGCACCGGTGACGATGCGGTACGGGCCCTTCGCGCCGTAGCCGAGCACCGTGGCCTTGTCACCACTGGCCACGGCATCGGCTTCGATCCAGGCGCTGTAGCGCTCGCTGTGCACGAACAGCCAGCGGTCATCGGCACTGCGGTGGACCACGGCTACCTTGTCACCGGGGAACAGCGCCGATTCCTGGAAACGGTCGATATCGGTGTCGCCGACGGTGCTGAAAACACGCTGACGGGTGGGGAAGGTGCGCAGCGCGGCGCGCTTCACCACCAGCCCGTACGACGGTGCGACCTGCGCAGGAACCGCGTCGAGGCCGAGGTTGGCTTCAATTGCGGTGCGCAGGCCGGGGGCGATGGCCTGGCCCTTCTCGTCATACAGCGCCCGCTTGGGCCAGCTTGAAAGCGCGCCGATGCTGTCGCGCACCTGCGTGGCGCTGAGCTGTGCGGGCAGCGTGGCGATGTCCTGGATGTGGTTGTCCTGGGTGCGCATCCGCGCGTTCTGCGCATTGATCTGCGCGCGATCCAGGATCGGTGCGTCGGCGTTGTCCAGCCGTGCGGCCCAGTAATCCGGGGTGAGGTAGGCCTCATGCAGGCCGATCACGTACGGCAGCGGTGCGCCGGGGTCGGGTGCAGGCGTGGCTGCCTGAGTAAAGGCCGGTACCGCCAGCAGGCCCAGGGCCAGCGCCAGGGTCAACCTGCGCGGCCAGTGCCGACGCGGTTCGCGGGAAGCCAGGATCATGCGCTGCACACCCTCCTCGAATGCCTTTTGGAATATTTATTCCTTTTGGCGACGAAAGCAAGAATAAATTATTGACCGGTCCCCCGGCCCGTGTTACACAGCCGTTACCACCCGCGCTTGGGAAGTGTCGCTGTGGATCCTGCCGTTCGCAAACCGTCTCTGCCTGTCGCTGCCGGACTATGCGCCGCGCTGCTGCTGTGGGCGTGGGCGGCACCGGCCGCGGATCAGCGCAGTGCCGTCGATCGTGAGCAGGAAACGCGGTTGATCGATCTGGTCGACAGCGGTCGCTTCAGGGATGTCGATGCGACGTTCGCCGCAGACGGAGTGCCCGCACCCGCCGACTTCCAGTACGAGCGCATGCGCCGCATCAAGATGGATTTCAGCCTCGACGAAGCCGCAGCCAAGGCCGCCGTGCGTCGCTGGATTCCCAACCTGACCGACGAGGAGTTCGCGCGCTGGGACCAGCAGGGGTTGATCGAGCACTACGATATCGACGGCACGCGCTGGTACTTCAAGCGCGCACCGTCGAACTTGTTCCTGCTCAGCGACGAGGCGCGTGCGCGTCGTCGGGCAGATGCGCCTATGCCACCGCCCGGCCCGAATGAAGTGCTCAATGCGCATCATGCACGCGTGGTTGCTGTCTCCGAACAGAGCGGCACGACATCTGTGCTGCCGCAGCGCATCGAATTCACCCAGTCGCTCACGGTCAAGGCCGACACCGTGCCGGCCGGCGAAACCGTACGTGCATGGATTCCGTACCCGCGCGAGATTCCCGGCCAGCAGGAGCGCGTGCAGTGGATTGCCAGTTCGCCGGGCAAGGCGCGCATCGCCCCGGCCAGCATCCAGCAGCGCACCGCCTATCTGGAAGCCAAGGCCGTCGCTGGCAAGCCGACGCACTTTGAAATCCGCTATGCGGTGACGATCTTCGCGCGCCACACGGCAATCGACGCGACCAAGGTGCAGTCGACGCCGAATGATCCTGCATTGAAGCCCTATCTGGCCGAGCAGCTGCCGCACGTGCGCTTCACCCCGGCGTTGAAGCTGTTCTCCGACCAGGTGCTGCAGGGCGAGACACGCCCATATGAAGTGGTACGCAGGCTGTTCGCGGCGGTCGACCGCATTCCGTGGGCAGGGGCGCGTGAGTACTCGACGATCAGCAACATCAGCGACTACGCGCTGCGTGCCGGCCACGCCGATTGCGGGCAGCAGACCCTGCTGCTGATCGCCCTGCTGCGCATGAACGGCATTCCCGCGCGCTGGCAGTCGGGCATGGTGTATTCCGACGATGGCAGCGGCTACAACAACCTGCACGACTGGGGACAGGTCTACCTGGCGCCGTATGGCTGGCTGCCGATGGATGTGACCACCGGTGCGCTGGCCAGCGACACGCCCGCGCTGCGTGATTTCTACCTCGGTGGCCTCGATGGCTACCGCATCGCGTTCAACGACGATTTCGGCCAGGCCTTCGTGCCGGCCAAAAAGCACTACCGCTCGGAAACGGTCGACTCGCAGCGCGGCGAGGCCGAGTGGTCAGGCGGCAACCTGTACTTCGACCAATGGAGCTACGACTTCCAGTGGCGGGTACTGCCAGCCGGGCAACGCTAGCGCGACACACCACCCCACCACCATTCAATTCTTGCAGGAGAGAGCAGGGGATGAAGGCTTACAACATCAAGCGGGCGGCCTTGTGCGTCGCCCTCGGGACGTGTCTGGGCATCATGCTGCCCACCACGGCCATGGCCCAGAACGTGTCGGGTGCCGTTGCCGGCCGCGCGACCGCGGGCGACCAGATCACCGTCGTCAATGCCGGCACCGGTCTGACCCGGACGGTCACCGTCGGTGCCGATGGCAGCTACCGCCTCGGCCAGCTGCCGGTGGGTGACTACCGGCTGCAGCTCAGCCGCGATGGCCAGACACTGGGCGAACAGGTGGCGGTCAGCGTCGCTGTCGGCGGCACCACCACAGTCAACCTGGCCAGTGGCGGCGGTGTCACCAACCTCGATGCGCTGCAGGTGGTCGGTACCCGCGTGATCAACCGGGTGGACGTCTATTCCACCGAGACCTCATTCAACATCAACCGGCAGGAGATTTCCCGGCTGCCGGTGGCACAGGATCTGTCCGCTGTCGCGCTGATGGCACCGGGTGTGGTCGGCGGTAACTCCTCGTTCGGCGGCCTGTCCTTTGCGGGTTCCTCGGTGGCCGAGAACGCAGTCTTCATCAACGGCCTCAACGTCACCGACATGTACACGCGCCGCGGCTTCAGCACGGCACCGTTCGCGTTCTTCAATGAATTCCAGGTCAAGACCGGCGGCTACTCGGTCGAGTTCGGTCGTTCCACCGGCGGCGTGATCAATGCGGTCACACGCTCGGGCAGCAACGAGTTCAAGGGCGGCGTGGAAGTCACTGCCGAGCCCAGCGCGGGGCGCTCAAGCGGCGGCGACCATTTCCATCGCGACGGTACCCCGCATTCCTACGGCAGCCGCGACAACAATTCGTTCCTGAAGACCAACGTCTGGGGCTCTGGGCCGATCATCAAGGACAAGCTGTTCCTGTTCGCCATGTACGAGGACCGCAACGACCGCGGCCACAACACCTCGTCCGATGGCAGCACCTGGTTCAAGAACAAGTCCGGCAATGGGTTCTGGGGCACCAAGCTGGACTGGAACATCAATGACAACCACAGCCTGGCGCTGCTGGCATTTTCCGATGAAGGCGATGTCACCAATGCGTCCTACGCCTATGCCTGGGATGACAATCGTCTCGGCGACTGGGGCGGTGATTCGATCACCGAGACTGGCGGCAAGAACTGGTCAGCGACCTACACCGGTCACTTCGGACAGAACTTCACCGCCCGCGCGATGGTCGGCCAGAACAACCAGCGCGCGTTCACCAACTCGTCGCTGGACCAGGCCTGCAGCCCGGTGTTCACCGACAGCACCTATGGCACCCGCCTGTCCAAGCTGCAGGGCCTGCGCGCCGGCTGCCATCCGACCGGGACTGCCGTGGCCGAACGTGATGACACACGCGACGTGGCGCGCCTGGACTTCGAATGGCAGCTGGGAGACCACCTGCTGCGCTTCGGCGTTGACCGCGAGCTGATGACCACCGACCAGACCACCCGCTATCCCGGGCCGACCGCCTTGAGCTACACCGCCTACGTGGCGCGTCCCGGGGATGAAGTGTGGGACGGCGCCAATGGCTACGTGCCGGCCGGTGTCACCGAGATGCTGCGTGCGCGCAACCGGCAATCCGGCGGCAAGTTCGAGACCGAAGCCAATGCCTTCTACCTGGAGGACATCTGGAACATCACCCCGAACCTGATGCTGAACCTTGGCGTGCGCTGGGACCGCTTCGAAAACCGCACCGCCGCCGGCAAGGCGTTCATCAAGATGGACGATCTGATCGCGCCGCGCGTAGGCTTCTCGTGGGACATGAAGGGCGACGGCAGCACCAAGGTGTTCGGCAACGCGGGCCGTTACTACCTGCCGGTGACCAACAATATCAACGTCAACTTCGCCGGCGGCCTGACCGACGAGTACAGCTACTACGTGCTTGAGGGCTGGGAACGGAAGACCTCGCCCACCGGTTCGGCGTACATGGCGCCGGTCATCGGCCAGCAGGTCGGGCCGACCGACACCCGCATGAACACCGGTGGTGCCGACCTGCGGCAGAGCGTGGACAAGGATCTGAAGGCGGTCTACCAGGACGAGTACATCCTTGGTTTCCAGAACATGATCAACCAGGCCTGGTCGTGGGGCGTCAACGCGACCTACCGGCGCATGACCCGCGCACTGGATGACATCCGCATCAATTACACCCCGTGCGGACCGACGCCGAGCACGTTGTGGCCGATCGCAAACCCGGGCGAGAGCCTGACGATCTGGGGCGACAAGAGCATCGGCTGCGCCAACGAAGGCTGGATCACCATCGATACCGCCAACAGCGGCTATCGCAAGGGTGGCAGCGGCGAGGTGATCGGTTATTCCAAGCCGAAGCGGACCTACAAGGCGCTGGAATTCCAGATCGACCGCGCGTGGGACGAGAAGTGGATGCTCAACGCGTCCTACCTCTGGTCCAAGAGCGAGGGCAATTTCGAAGGGCCGGTGAACTCCGATACCAACTATGGCGACACCGGCATGGTCCAGTTCTGGGATCACCCGGCCACCAACGAACGTTACGGCGTGCTGTTCAACGACTTCCGTCACCAGTTCAAGCTGCGTGCTGCGTATGCACTGAACAAGCAGTGGTCGTTCGGTACCACGTTGCAGGTGCAGTCTGGCGGCCCGATCACTGCCTATGGCGTGATGTGGCCGAACGATTCGATTGCCGGCGGCAGCACGTCCAGTGAAGGCAGTGGCGGTGGCACCGGCTGGCTGTGCGTGGCCAACTGTTCCGACCCGTATGACAAACGCCAGTTCGAATACAGCCCGCGTGGTGCTTTCGGTCGCCTGCCGTGGACCTGGACCATGGGGGCGAACGTGACCTGGCGCCTGCCGGTGGAGGGCATCGACCTGAGTGCCCGACTCTCGGTGTACAACATCTTCAACAACCAGAAGACCATCAACGTGCACCAGCGCTACGAAGCGCAGCCTGGCCAGTACCGCGAGAACACCTTCGCCACCGGTACCCGTTGGCAGGCCCCGCGCTACACCCAGCTGGTGGTGACCTGGAACTTCTGATCGACGAGGATGCGCAGTGCCGGGCGTTGCCCGGCGCTGCCGATGGAGACCGGACGTGTATCGCCTGCTGACCTTCGCCGCGCTGCTTGCCGCCGCCCCTGCACAGGCGGTGGACAGCGCACGCCTGGATGCCGACATCGCTTTCGTGGACCAGCACGAGCACCTGCCGGGGCTGGCGATGGCGGTGGTCGAGGATGGCCAGGTGGTCTATCGCCACACCGAAGGGGTGCGCGGTGACGGCGGCCGCATCGACGACGACACGCTGTTCAAGATCGCCTCCAACAGCAAGGCGATGACCGCCGCGCTGCTGGCCACGCTGGTGGAACAGGGAAAGCTGCATTGGGATGATCCGGTGCAGCGTCACCTGCCGGCGTTCCGCATGCATGACCCGTGGGTGGGCGAACACCTGCAGGTACGCGATCTGCTGATCCACAACAGTGGCCTCGGCCTGGGTGCCGGTGACCTGATGCTGTGGCCTGAGCCCAATGCCTTCACCCGCAGCGATGTCATCGCCGGGCTGGCACACCTGAAGCCGGTCACCAGCTTCCGCAGCGGTTACGCCTACGACAACCTGATGTATGTCGTTGCCGGTGAGGTGGCTGCGGCCGCCGGTGGCAAGCCCTATGACCAGCTGATGCGCGAGCGGGTGTTTGAACCGCTGGGCATGACCCGTTGCCAGGTGGGCGCATGGTCGGTGAAGCAGGTCGGCAATGTCGCCCAACCGCATGTGCGGCGCGATGGCCGCAACGTGGTGGCCGGTGGTGATGGAGCGCTCAGCCCCGACCTGACGTCGATGGCGGCTGGTGGCATCCGTTGTTCGCTGCGCGACATGACGCGCTGGATGCAGGTGCTGCTGGACCCGTCGCTGGCACCGGCGTGGTTGGGCGCCGAGCAGCGCCGCATGCTGTGGACACTGCACATGCCGATGCCGTTGGGCGAACGCCAACGCGACTGGGACAACGCCCGTTTCTACGGTTATGGGCTGGGCTGGCGGGTGTCGGACATGGATGGGCACTGGAAGGTCGCGCACACCGGTACGCTGTCGGGCATGTATTCCTCGCTGGCGCTGCTGCCGGATCGCAAGTTCGGTGTGGTGATGCTGATCAACGGCGAGGCCGAAGACGCGCGTACCGCGCTGATGCAGTCGACGCTGAAACAGTTCACCGCGCCGGAAGACGCGCAACATGTGGGGTACTACCTGGCCGAGCTGGCCGCCGAACGGGCCGTGCGTGCTGCCACGGGCAGTCGTGCGCCTTCCACCCGGGCTGCGCAACCGGCTGCTGCCACCGATCTGGCGCAATGGCAGGGACGCTACCTCGATCCCTGGCTGGGCCCTGCCTCGCTGTGTCCCACCGCCAACGGCCTGCGCTTCAGCGTGGACAAGTCGCCCGCGCTGCAGGCAACGGTGCAGCAGTTAGAGGGGCGCTGGCTGCTGCGGTGGGATACGCTGGAACCCTCGGCGCAGGCGTGGCTGAATCCCGGCGCAGACACGCCGACGCTGGAGCTGCGCGCCATCGATCCGGAGATCGACTTCAGCTATGACTTCCAGGACCTGCATTTCACTCGTACTGGCGATTGCCCTGGCCCCGGCGGCCCACGCCGCTGAGTCACCACGCATCTCGCCCGCCACCGACGCCACTGCGGCGGGACTGGTGGAGATCCGCATGCTGTCGCCGCGCATCGAGATGGACATCCGCTATGCCGGTGCCAACAACTTCACCGCTGCGCCCGTGCCCGGCTATGAGGCGCCTGCATGCTATCTGCTGGCGCCAGTGGCAAAGGCGTTGGCCGATGTGGAGGGCGACCTGCGCGCGCAGGGCTTTGCGTTGCGCCTCTACGATTGCTACCGCCCGGTGCGCGCGGTGCAGGCGTTCATGGCCTGGGTGAGTGATCCGCAGGAACAGTCGCGCAAGGCGCTGCAGTATCCGGATCTGGGTAAGCCGCAGCTGCTGAGCGACGGCTACATCGCCGAGCGTTCCGGCCACAGCCGCGGTGCCACCGTGGATCTTGGCCTGCTGGATTGTCGCAGCGGGCGCTGCACGCCGATGGACATGGGCACCGACTTCGATTTCTTCGGCCCACGCGCGCATACGCAGACGCCGGGCTTGAGTGATGCACAGAACGCCAACCGCCAGCAGCTGGTGCAGGCGATGGCGCGGCGTGGTTTCGCCAACTATGCGCAGGAGTGGTGGCACTACACGATGCAACCCGAGCCGGATGCCGGTACTGCCTACGACGTGCCAGTGCGGTAGGGGTGTCGGCAGGGCTGCGCCCTGCACCTGCCGAAGCCTCAAGCCAGAGCAACGGCAACGGCAACAGCGGGCATTCCGTGGGATGGCGGGGTGGGTCCGGTTGCGGGGGACGCCGTGAATCCATCCATGGAGGCTTGGGCGCGCCATCCATGGCGCTTACACCCCCGCAACCGGACCCACCCCGCCTTCGACAGGTCTCCGCGATCTGTCGGAATGGCATGGCCTGCGCTTGGTGGGTGTCGACCACGCTGCTGTTGGTGGGTGTCGACCTTGGTCGACACGTAGATCCACGCCATGCGTGGATGCTCTTCGATCAATTGTCGAGATATTCGATTTCGATGGAGATTCATCCACGCATGGCGTGGATCTACCCGATCGCGGGAATCTGTCGAAGGTGGGGCGGTGTCGGATTGCGGGGTGTCAGCCGCATGGATGCGGCTGCCAAGCCCCCAGGGATGGGTTTACGGCGTCCCCGCACTCCGACACCGCCCCGCCACCCCACGGAATGCCTGCTGTTGCCGTTGCTTCGGCATCTGCAGGTGCAGGGCGCAGCCCTGCCGATACCCCTTACACTGGCCGCCTTCTCCTGCGTCCCCGCCCGATGAACCTTCCCCTGCATTTCGGCCTGCTCGGTACGCTTGAAGCGGGCCTCATCGCCCTGCTGGTCGGCCTGTTGGTGTACTTCCTGTGGCACCACCTGTGCCGGTTGCTGCACTGGACCGTGGGCCATGCGATCGGCTGGTCGTGCGTCATCGCGGTGATCATCTCCGCCGGCATCGACGCCTGGAAGCTGTTCTACATGGGCATCGTGCGGCTGGAGTCGCCACTGTATGCGCGCCTGTTCCTGTCCACCATCCACGATCCGAACGAACTGGGCAGCCGCGTGGTGCTGGAAATCGCCGGTGCGCTCTCCGGTGTTGCATTGGGATGGGTGTTGTTCAGTTCGCGGTCATCGGAAAAAACCGTCGACTGACGCAGGTTTTTCGTTCGTTGCCGGTTAAATCCGGTAGCGCTGAATGCTCGTCTTACTCCCTGCTCACTTCGCACTAACCACCGCGCTAAAGCATGCGTCCGGGTGAGTGGTTAACCATGCGTGTTCGCGGCGATCGCCGCGCAAAATCGATTCAGAAACGCGGTGGCAGGGTAGGTGCCGTGCGGAGACAACGACCGCGCACTACCACCCCTCAGGAGACACCCCAGATGACTATTCGCAACCGCAAGCCCCTGATCGCCCTGATCGTCGCCGCCGGCAGCGTGTTGGCCATCCCGGCGATGGCGCAGTCGGCCAAGCAGCAGGCCGCGCATGCACAGAACGAAGCGGCGCAGGCCCAGCAGGCGGCGGCACAGGCAGGCCAGGCGGCCGACCAGGCGACCGATGCGGCCGCGGCAGCATCGGCGCAGGCCAACGGCGGTGGCCAGACCTGGGCCAGCATCGATACCGATGGCAACGGCACCATCAGCAAGAGCGAAGCGCAGGTGAATGCGGGCCTTGCGCAGGTGTTCGACCAGGCTGATGCCAACAAGGACGGCCAGCTGAGTGCCGACGAGTACAAGGCCTACGTGGCCGCCCAGCAGGCGGGTGCCGGCGCAGGTGGCACGGCCGCGGGCCAGGGCCGCTGATCCACGGTTGAATTCGGGACAACCGGTGCATGGGCAACCCGGGTGGCTTCGGCCACCCGGGTTTTTTTCGTCATCTCCGCGCCTGTATCCTAGGGCGATGAACACCTCCACGCCTGCGCCTTCGCGCGCCATCGGCCTGGTCGGTTTTGACGGTGACGACACGCTGTGGAAGAGCGAGGACTACTACCGCAAGGCCGAGCAGGATTACCTGGACCTGCTGTCGCGCTACATCGACGTCCATGACACCCAGACCGCCCGCCACCTGCTGGAAGTGCAGCAGCGCCACCTCGGCGTGTTCGGCTACGGGGTGAAGAGCATGACGCTGTCGATGATCGAAGCGGCCATCGAGATCACCTCGCAGCGCATCGAGTCCAAGGACATCCAGCGCATCCTCGACATCGGCCACGACACCCTGCGCCATCCGGTCGAACTGATCGACGGCGTACGCGAGTCGGTGGCGGCCATCGCCGCGCAGTACCCGGTGGTGCTGATCACCAAGGGCGACCTGTTCCACCAGGAAGCCAAGATCAAGGTGGCGGCGCTGTCCGACCTGTTCCCGCGCATCGAGATCGTGTCCGAGAAGGACCCGGAAACCTATGCACGCGTACTGGCCGAATTCGACCTGCCGATGCAGCAGTTCGTGATGGTCGGCAATTCGCTGCGCTCGGATATCGAACCGGTGATCACCCTGGGCGGCTGGGGCATCCATACCCCGTACGCGGTGACCTGGGCGCATGAGACCCAGCACGGCGTGGCCGACGACGAACCGCGCATGGTCAACGCCGATACCGCCTGGGACTGGCCGGCCGCGCTGGCGACGATCGAGGCCAAGGCCGCCGCCGTGGCCTGACACGGCGCGCCCGCTGCGGCAGAATCGGGTCATGAAACTGCCACTGCGCGCGCTGCTGTTGTCCCTGCTGCTGGCGCCGGCCATCGTGCTGGCCCAGCAGACCGCCGAACGTTCGGCGACCTACGAGGTGGATACCGGCGACGCCTGGGTCGACACCCAGCTGGCCGACATCAACCATTACGCCGAGCGCTACCCCGATGCCTTCCTCGACGAGGTATCGCGCTACGCCGGTGTACCGCGCGGCTACATCGCCGCGCTGGCCACCACCCACCAGTGGCAGGCCGGTGACATCTACTTCGCCTGTTTCTGGGCCAAGGCCAGTGGCCAGGCCTGCCGCGACAGCGTGCGCGCCTTCAGCCAGGACCCCGAGGGCGGCTGGGCCGAGGTGGTGAAGCGGATGCCGGCCAAGCCGCAGAACCTGCATTACCGCGCCGTGCGCCACGCCATCGTGGCCAGCTACGAGCACTGGGACCGGCCGATCACCCTCGATGCCACGCTGAAGCGCCAGCTGGGCAGGTAGCGCCGGGCCGTGCCCGGCGAGCGCGCAGCGCGGCCCTGGGGTCCGCCGGGCATGGCCCGGCGCTACCGATGTTCTTCATGTTGCTCTGCGTATCGCCGCGGCCGCGCACTCCGGCGACAATACGGGTTCTCGCCGTTCCCCGTTCCCGTAACCGAGTGACTGATGAGCGCCTCTTTCGTTTCGCCTGATGTGATCCGCCGCCTGTTCGCCCAGGCCATGTCCCGCATGTACCGCACCGAAGTGCCGTTGTACGGCACGCTGGTGGAACTGGTGGAGCGGATCAACTCGCAGGTCCTGGCGCAGGACCCGGCGCTGGCCGCGCAGCTGCTGCGCAACGACGAGCGCGCGCGCCTGGATGAAGAACGCCATGGCGCGATCCGCGTCGGCACCCCGCAGGAACTGGCGACCCTGCGCCGCCTGTTCGCGGTGATGGGCATGTACCCGGTGGGCTACTACGATCTGTCGGTGGCCGGCGTGCCGGTGCATTCCACCGCCTTCCGCCCGCTGACCGCCGCTGCGCTGGCACTGAACCCGTTCCGCGTGTTCACCTCGCTGCTGCGGCTGGAGCTGATCGAAGACGAGGTGCTGCGTGCGCAGTCGGCTGAGATCCTCGCCCGCCGCCGCATCTTCACCGACGACGCGCTGGCGTTGATCGAGCAGGCCGAGCGCGAGGGTGGCCTGACCCAGGCCGATGCCGAGCGCTTCGTCGAACAGTCACTGGAAACCTTCCGCTGGCATGGTGACGCCACCGTGGATCTTCCGACCTACCACGCCCTGCACAAGGCGCACCGGCTGGTGGCCGACGTGGTCAGCTTCCGTGGCCCGCACATCAACCACCTGACCCCGCGCACGCTGGACATCGACGCTGCACAGGCGGCGATGATCGAGCACGGCATGGCCGCCAAGGCGGTGATCGAGGGCCCGCCGCGTCGCGCCTGCCCGATCCTGCTGCGGCAGACCAGCTTCAAGGCCTTGGAAGAGGCCGTGCATTTCCCGGACAACGAGGGCGGCGACGCCGGTACCCATACCGCGCGCTTCGGCGAGATCGAACAGCGCGGCCTGGCACTGACCGCCAAGGGCCGCGCGCTGTACGACCAGTTGCTGACCCAGGCGCGCGATACCGATGGTGCCGGCAGCACCGGCGGTGACTATGGCCAGCGCCTGCAGGCGGTGTTCGCCAGCTTCCCGGATGACCACGACACCCTGCGCCAGGAAGGCCTGGGCTACTACCGCTACCAGCTGACCGACGCGGGCCGCGCCGCGCCGGAACGCGTGGCCGATCTGCCGGCCGAAGTGCTGGTTGCAGCGGGCCTGGCCACGGCCGATCCGATCGTCTACGAGGACTTCCTGCCGGTCAGCGCCGCAGGCATCTTCCAGTCGAACCTGGGCGGTGGCGAGCAGCGCGCCTACACCGCACATGCCAATCGCGAAGCCTTCGAACAGGCGCTGGGCGCGGCGGTGAACGATGAGTTCGAGATCTACGAGCGCATCCAGGCCGAATCGCTGGCGGCGCTGCGCAGCTGATACGCCACATCCGCCGGGCATGGCCCGGCGCTACCAGGGTGTGATGCGGGGTAGCGCCGGGCCATGCCCGGCGAACCGGCAATACTCAAGCCTTCATCGTGCCCGTATCCAGCCATCGCTGGTGCCACGACAGGGCCTCCGGCAGCAGGTGCGGGGTGTGCTTGCCGTAGCTCTCGCGGCTGGCGCGGTCGAAGTAGTCCTGCAGCTGCGCGCGGAAATCCGGGTGCGCGCAGTTGTCGATCAGCACCTGCGCGCGCTTGCGCGGGGTCAGGCCACGCAGATCGGCCAGGCCCTGTTCGGTCACGATCACCGACACGTCGTGCTCGGTGTGGTCGACGTGGCTGGCCATCGGCACGATCGCCGAAATGGTGCCGTTCTTCGCCGTCGACGGGCTCAGGAATGCGGACAGGAAACCATTGCGCGCGAAGTCGCCGGAACCGCCGATGCCGTTCATGATCCGCGTGCCCATCACGTGCGTCGAATTGACGTTGCCGTAGAGGTCCACTTCGATCATGCCGTTCATGCCGATGCAGCCCAGGCGGCGCACCAGTTCCGGATGGTTGGAGATCTCCTGCGTGCGCATGATGATGCGCTCGCGGTAGAAATCGATGTTTTCCTTGAACGTCTCGTTGGCCTGCGGGCTCAGCGCGAAACCGGTGCATGAGGCATAGCTCAGCACGCCGTCGCGCAGCAGGTCGAGCATGCCGTCCTGGATCACTTCGGTGAACGCAGCCAGGTCGCGGAAACCGCTCTTGGCCAGGCCGGCCAGCACCGCGTTGGGGATGTTGCCCACGCCCGACTGCAGCGGCAGCAGGTTGGCCGGCAGGCGGCCGCGCTTCACTTCGTGCTGCAGGAACTCGATCAGGTGCGCGGCGATCTGCTCGCTGGTCGCATCGATCGGGCTGAACGGGCTGTTGCGGTCAGGGCCGTTGGTGCGCACCACCGCCACGATCTTGTCCGGGTCGCAGCGCAGCGCGGTCTCGCCGATGCGATCGTTGGCATTGACCAGCGGAATCGGCTTGCGGTGCGGCGGCAGCGCGGTGCCGTAGTAGATGTCATGCATGCCATCGACGCCGGCCGGCTGCCACTCGTTGACCTCGATGATCACCTTCTTGGCCAGGTCCAGCCAGGTCTTGTTGTTGCCCAGCGAGGTGGACGGCACCAGCGAACCATCCTCGCGGATGGCCGAGACTTCGATCACGGCGGTATCGATCTCGCCGTAGAAGCCGAACCAGACGTGCTGGGCAACGTGGCTGAGGTGGATGTCGATGTAATCCAGCTTGCCCTCGTTGATGCGGTTGCGCGCATCCGGGTCGCTCTGGAACGGCATGCGCATGGCGATGCCATCGGCCTTGGCCAGCGCGCCATCCAGTTCCGGCGCAGTGGAGGCACCGGTCATCAGGCTGATCTGGAAGGGCAGGCCCTGGGCATGCACCGATTCGATGCGGCGGGCCAGTTCAACGGGAACGGCCTTGGGGTAACCGGAGCCGGTAAAGCCGCTCATGGCCACGGTTTCACCGGGCTGGATCAGCGCGGCTGCGGCCTCGGCGGAGACCACGCGGTCACGAAGACGCGCGTTGGCGATGCGATCAACAGTCATGACGACAGCGTTTCTGGGGGAAATCCCGATTATCGGCCATCCCCTGCCGTACGGGGGGTTCTACCTTCGTGGAATGGTGTTTCCGGCAAGGCCTCTCCCATACCCGTCAGTTTTGTTTTGCAGTGCAGCGTGCAAAGTACTTTCGTACACCGCACGATGGCCCTGCATCCCGACGTGGGGGAGGGAGCAGAGCCCGCTGGCAGTTCGCTGCAAGCGGGCTTTTTTATTGCCTGTCGCTAAAGCTGAATGCGCGGTGCCGGGGTCGGATCCTTTTGCCAAGGGCAAAAGGCTCTGACCCCACAGGCCACGGCAACGGGTCACAGCCCTTCGCCGTTGGCAAAGGGATCCGACCCCGCGAGAATCACGGTATGACCCTCGCCCCCGCCGAATTGCCCGCCACCCTGCAGCCCCTCGTTGACCGCGCACTGGCGCGCCTGGCCCAGGCAGTGCCCGATCCCATCCCGGCCGAGCTGCAGCCGATGCTGGTGCAACTGGCGGTCAGCAGTGACTTCGCCATGGACACGCTGGTGCGCCAGCCCGGCCTGTTGGCGCAGCTGTCCGCGCCGGGCTGCCCGCCGCTGCCGGCGCCGGTGCTCGACCCACTGCAGCCCAGCGACTGGCCGGCACAACTGCGGCGCTGGCGCACGGCGATGTCGACCCGCTTGATCTGGCGCGACCTGGCCGGGCTGGACGACGTGCCACAGACCCTCGCCGGTGCCACTGCGCTGGCCGAGGACTGCCTGCGCTTGGCGCTGGACGCCCTGCAGCAGGAGTTCGCCCAGCGCCATGGAGTGATCCTCGATGACCACGGCCAAGCGCAGCAGCTGGTGGTGTTCGGGCTGGGCAAGCTGGGCGGTGGCGAGCTCAACTTCAGTTCCGATGTCGATCTGGTCTACGCCTACGTGCAGGGCGGTGAATCCGACGGTCCGCGCGCGCTGGCGGCCGAGGAGTACTTTGCCCGCCTCGGTCAGCGCTTGGCCAAGCTGCTGGATGAAACCACCGTTGATGGCTTCAGCCATCGCGTCGACCTGCGCCTGCGTCCGTTCGGCAGCGCCGGCCGCGTGGCGCTGTCGTTCGCGGCGATGGATCAGTACTTCCAGCGCGAAGGCCGCGACTGGGAGCGCTATGCCTGGTTGAAAGCGCGCGCGGTGGCGGGCGATATCGCCGCTGGCGAGGCGTGGCTGCAGACCCTGCGTCCGTTCGTGTACCGCCGCTACCTGGACTTCACCGCGCTCGATGGCCTGCGCGAAATGAAAGCGGCGATCACCGCCGAAGTCGCGCGCCGCGAGATGCACGACGACATCAAGCGTGGCGCCGGAGGCATCCGCGAAATCGAGTTCCTGTGCCAGGCACTGCAGCTCATTCGCGGTGGCCGCGAGCCGGTGTTGCGCGAGCGGCGGCTGCTGGTCGCGCTGGATGCGCTGGTCGCCGCCGGGCAGATCGCCCGCGATGATGGCGCCGCGTTGCGCGAGGCCTACCTGTTCCTGCGCCGGCTGGAAAACCGCCTGCAGATGCTGCGCGATGCGCAGACCCATGTGCTGCCATCTGATGTACTGGATCGCGAACGCATTGCCGTCGGCCTCGGCTATGCCGATTGGGATGCGCTGCGTGCCGCATTGACCGTGCAGCAGCAGCGCGTCAGTACCGAATTCGCTGCATTGCTGGCCCCGCGCAAGGGCCAGGCCGCGCCGGATGCGCTGGCCAACTACTGGCGCAGCCTGCCCGAGGGCAGCAACGCACCGCTGCTGGCCGAGGCCGGTTTCCTCGATGCCAATGGCGCCGACCAGTCATTGCGTGATTTCGCCCAGGGCACGGGCGTGAAGTCGCTGTCCGATGCAGCGCGTGCGCGGCTGGACCGCGTGCTGCCTGCACTGCTGCACGCTGCCACCCGCTCACCGCAGCCCGATGCCGCACTCAAGCGCGTGCTCGGCCTGCTGCAGGCAGTGCTGCGTCGTACCAGTTACCTGGCGCTGCTGGACGAACAGCCGAGCGCGCTCGCGCGCCTGGTCGACGTGCTGGCACGCAGTGCATTGCTGGCCGAACGCCTGGCCGCGTATCCGCTGCTGCTGGACGAACTGCTGGACGTGCGCGTGTCCGGGCCGATGCCCGATGCGGCCGGCATGCTGGCCGAATGCCAGCAGGTGCTGACGGTGGAAGATCCCGAATCGGCGCTGCGCTGGCTCAATGAAACGCGCCTGGCGCTGAGCTTCCGCATGGCCATGGCCACGCTGGACGGACGCCAGGGCGCGGTCGACAGCACCCGGCAACTGGCCGAACTGGCGCAGGCGGTGGTGGTCACCGTGCTGGCGATGGCCGAGGCCGATATGCACGCCGCACACGGCGTGATTGCCGGCGGCCGCTTCGCGATCATCGGGTACGGCAGCCTGGGCGGACTGGAGCTGGGCTTCGGTTCGGATCTGGACCTGGTGTTCCTGCACGACCATCCCGCCGGCCTGGAGGCCAGCGATGGCGCGCGCCCGCTGGAGCCGGGCCGCTGGTATGCGCGCCTGGCCCAGAAGGTGATGGCGCTGCTGGCTGCGGTCACCGCCGCCGGGCGGTTGTACGACATCGACGTGCGCCTGCGCCCGGACGGTGGCAAGGGCTCGCTGGTGTCTTCGCTGGCCAGTTACACCGAGTACCAGCGTGATCGCGCATGGACCTGGGAGCACCAGGCGCTGGTACGCGCACGCGGCGTGGCCGGCGATGCCAGCCTGCTGCAGGATTTCGAACAGGTACGTGCGCAGACGCTGGGCCGCGAACGTGATCGCGCAACGCTGTACGCCGATGTGGTGAAGATGCGCGGGCGCATGCGCACCGAACTGGACCGCAGCGATGCCGCACGGCTCGACCTGAAGCAGGGCTCGGGCGGTGTGGTCGACCTGGAGTTCCTGCTGCAGAGCGGCGTGCTGGCACGTAGTGCGCAGACACCTGCGTTGCTGCAGCCGCGTGCCACGCCGGCATTGATCGACGCGTTGGCAGCGGCGGGATTCCTGCCCGAAGCCACCGCACAGACGCTGCATGGCGCGCACGCCACGCTGCTGGAGGTAGGGCTGGCCTGCACGCTGGATCGCAGGCCGCGGTTGGCGCCGACGACGCCGGCCATCGAAGAGGCGTGTGCGGCGATCAGCGCCGCATGCATCGCCGCGGACCTGCCGTTCGCCTGAGTGCCTGAAATGGCTGTAGCGGCTTTGGGTGGGTGCCGACCGTTGGTCGGCACAATCTCTCAGCTGCGATGAACCCTGAAGAAGCGTGCCGACCAACGGTCGGCACCCACCGGGTTCTGGGAATGTGCCAAACAAGGATGGCAGCCACCGGGGTCTGGGAGTGTGCCAACCAAGGTTGGCAACTACCCGGGCAACGGCGGTCAGCCCGCTGTGCGCAGCGGCGCCATCTTCCACAACAACGCGCGGAACGGGGCCAGCAGGCATACGCCGATCGCCAGCTTCACCGCCAGGTCGCCCGCGGCCCAGCTCACCCACGGCAGGGTGGAACCGGCGAAGGCGATCGACCAGAAGATGGTGGTATCCACCGTCGCGCTGCAGGTGGTGGCCACCATCGGCGCGCGCCACCAGCTGCCACGGCGCAGGCGGTCGAACACGGTGATGTCCAGCAGCTGGGCGACGATGAAGGCCGAGCACGAGGCGATCGCAATGCGCGGCGTCGCCACCCACACCGACAGCAGTACCGCCACCGCGAAACCAATCCACGCCACGCGGCGGGCCGGGCCCGGGCCGAAGCGGCGGTTGATCAGGTTGCTGACCAGAAACGCCACCGGGTAGCTGAAAGCACCCCAGGTCAGCCAGTCATTGATCGGGTACTGCACCAGCACGTTGGACAGCAGCACCACCGCGCCCATGGCCAGTACCGCCAGCACCAGGGCGCGGGCGGTCAACGGGGCAAAAACAGGCGCAGGACGCACGGACATGGCGAGCCAGGGGAAAAAGGGGATCGCCCATTATCCGCCCGGCCCGCCGCAAAGCCAAAAACGGCCGTTCAGCTTTACAGCTGTTCGCTCAGCGCGTCGCCGGCGGCATAGGCCGTGGGCACATAGGCCAGAGCCTTGCCGTCGCTGTTCTTCACCGTCCAGCCGGCACCGGCATCGGTCGGGTCGAAGCGCACCTGCTGGCCGACCACGAAGCCGGCCACCGGGTCTTCGCCCTCAATCGCCGGCCACTGCAGGGTAGCGGTCTGGTCGGCCTTGTCCGGTACCTGCAGATGCACCTGGCGCTCGCCAGCGGCGGTGGTCGCCACCTGCTTCACTTCCATCGGCGGCAGCGGCACCGCCGGGGTGCGCTCGGCGACCTTGCCATTGCGCTCGCTGGCCTTGAACGGCGCCTTGGACAGCGCGGCCAGGCCCATCGAGGTGGCCAGCGGAACCGACACCACGATCAACGAAGTGACCAGCACGCTGGCCTGGCCACTGTTGAGGTGCGGGGCGGCACCGGCGTGCACGGTCGGCACCGTCAGGGCAGACAACAGCAGGGCGGCGGCGGGGGCGCGCAGGGAACGAAGCATGGTGACCTCCTGGTCGGGAAGAGAAGCAGCGGCTCAGCGCTGCGTATCGAAAAGATCGCGTGGGCCGGTGGCCTCGGGCAGGTATTCCAGCGGCCGGCCCTGGTTGTCTCGCACCTGCCAGCCGTCGCCCGATCCGGTGGGTTGGAAGTTCACCGTCTGCCCGACGTTGAACTGCACGGCCGGGTCGCCGGGGCGCTTGGGCCACTGCATCGAAGCAGTGTTCTGTGGATTGTTGGCATCGCGCAGCAGTACTTCGCGGCGACCATCGACGGTGGTGGAAATGGCGCTGACCTGCATCTGCGGCAGCTTCACCGCGCCCTGGCCCGCAGGCACGCCGGTATCTTCGGCTTCTTTGGCCGCCGCCGCTTGCGCAGCTGCCACCATCGGTGCGGACATCTCCAGGCTCGGCCCTTCGGGCACGCTGTTCTGGATGATCACGATGCGGCGCTCGGCGTGTGCCGGCGCTGCGGACAACAGGCTGCCGCACAGAAGCACGGCCAACGCGGAAAACTGCAGGTTGCGCATCATCTTCTCCTTGCCAGGTCAGGGCGCAGCGGCGGCGGTGCCGTCGACCGTCGCATGCGCAATGGTCAGTTCCTGCTGCAGCTGGCTGCGCTGGTGCAGGAAGTCGAATACCGATTCCACCGTCACCACCGAGTAGTTGCCGGAAATGCGTTCGCTGGCCGGATGGTCGGTGGTGGTGGCGTTGGCCACGAACAAGCGCGCACCCACGCGCTTGCCCAGGCCGATATGCAACACGCTGGGCTGGAACTTCTGCGCGCGCAGCCATTGCTGCGCCTGTTCGCGCTTGACGATGACCGGGCCACCTTCAGCCTGCGCCATTGCCGCGGCCAGCACTTCCAGGATCCACTGGTTGGAATTCTGGAAGTCGGTGGCGAACGGATAGGCCACGACGTTGTACTTCGATTCGTGCAGCGCCTTGGGCTGGATCGCCGGTGCTGCCAGCATCCGCTTCAGTGCCAGCTGCAACGCCGGCGGCGGCACGCCGATGCGCAGATCGGTATGGGTGCCGCTCTCGCCGACGAAATTGCCCAGGCCCTCGCGGTACAGCTGCGAGCTGTCGGTCTTGCAGCGGTTGAGCAGGTGCATCGCACGCCAGCGGCCGTCGTCTTCGCGCAGCAGGAAGGCCAGGTGGCTGTGGCGCAGGCCGTAGCGGCTCAGGTCCTGGCCACCACGCGCGGCGATCACCACGTCAACGTCGGGCAGCGCATCCAGGCGCTCGGCCGTGGTCCACGCCACATCGAACATCGCCGCCTGTGCGGCCACGCTGGGGTAGCGCTCCAGGCAGGTGCCGCTGTCGGCCCATGCCGGCGCGGTGGCCAGCAGGCCCATCAACAGCAGCAGGCCGCAGCGCAGGCGATGCAGACGTTCCATGTATACCGCTCCAGACGCGGGCAGGCCCGCGCGCCGATCATACCCGCATCGCTGGAATCAGCGCTCCACGCCCTTGCGACGCAATTCCTTGTCGCAGGTATCGCTGATCGGCGCGATCGGCAACGGCGGGCGCTCGTTGCGCGGATTGCGCAGGGCCGGCTGCTCGCGGTAGGCATCCAGCTGCTGCTGGCAGGCGTGCGACAGCGGGTCCAGTTCGGTGGGGGTGGTAGAGCAGGCCGCCAGCAGGGCCAGCGGCAGCAGAAGCAGGGTACGCATGGGGACATCCAGTCCGAGGGGGGAGGCTGGACTCTAACTGCGCTGACGGATCGAAATGTTCAAAAAGCGCTGGACGGCATCACCCCAACGCCAGCCGCGCTTTGACCTCGGCGGCAATCCGCGCGGTCTCGCGCAGCGGTTCGATGCGGTCGTACTGCCAATCCAACCAGCGCGGCTGCAAGCGCCCGCGTTCGCGCAACTGCTGCTGGAAGCGCGCCAACCGTCCCTGCGCCGTATCTGCCAGGGCCACCATCACCGGCATGCGCGTGGCGCTGGCCTCGGACAGCAGGTTCACCGAATCGGGCGACACCACCACCCGGTTGGCCCAGCCAAGCAGACCGGCGTACGGGTTCACACCATCGCCGCCATCACCCCAGATCACATGCGGCAGGTCGGCGAACTTCGCGCGCAGGATCTCGGCCAGCGCCGGCGGCGTGCGCCGCGAAGTGGTCGCCAGCAGGCTGCCACCCTCGCTGCGGATCTGTTCGGCCAGCGCCTGGAACACGTGCACCATCGCCGTCTCATCCCAGGGTGCCAGCGGCGTCGGGCCGCCCACCAGCAGCGCGGTGCGCGGGCCGGGCAGGGTGCTGAAGCTGGCGAACGCGGCGCGGCCCAAGGCCAGCCAATCATCGTCCACCGGGTTCAGGCTGCCGACCAGGGTCAGCACGTTGCTGCCGCGCAGGGCGTCATGCTCGGGCACCACCACCACGTCCCAGTGGCGGGAACCGATACGCGGGTCGAGGATCTGCACCACCTGGCTGCCGCGCGCACGCAGCACGCGCAGCGCTCCGGCGGCCTGGCGGCCACAGCCGATCGCCAGCGCAGGCGCCTCGGCAGCGAGGGACGCGAGCGCCTCGCCGTAGCCATTCACATCACCAGGCAAGCGCCGCGGCGACAGCCAGCGCCAAGGGGCGCGGGGTTGCAGTACCAGGGGACGGTGGCTGCCCAGGCGCAGCGCCGTCGCCAGCGCGACCGCCTGGCGGACATTACCGGCACGGCCATCGGTGACCGTCCATGGCGTGCTCGATCGTTTCACCATTGGCATTAATTCGTTTCAATCCTGCTGGGTGTTGCAACAGTCGCGACACTCTACACTGCGGATCGACGTTTCGCCCCGCGCCGCCCGCGGGCACTGACCTTAGCCGCCCTGGAGATCCACGATGTCCCACGCGCTCGACGCTGCTGCACTGGACCAGTTGTTCCGCACCGCCCGTACCCAGAACGCCTTCCTCGACAAGCCTGTCGAAGACGCGCAGTTGCACGCCCTGTACGACCTGCTGAAGTGGGGCCCGACCGCCGCCAACGGCAGCCCGGCGCGCTTCGTGTTCGTGAAGTCGGCCGAAGCCAAGGCCAAGCTCGCACCGGCGCTGTCCGAAGGCAACCACAACAAGACCCTGGCCGCCCCGGTCACCGTCATCGTGGCCTTCGACCAGGACTTCCACGAGAAGCTGCCGTACCTGTTCCCGCACACCGATGCCAAGGCCTGGTTCGACGGCCCGCGCGAAGGCCGCCATGAAGGCGCGTTCCGCAACGGCAGCCTGCAGGGCGGTTACCTGATCCTGGCCGCGCGCGCGCTGGGCCTGGATGCCGGCCCGATGTCCGGCTTCGACAACGCCAAGGTCGATGAAGCCTTCTTCGCCGGCACCAGCATCAAGTCGAATTTCCTGGTCAACCTGGGGTACGGTGACGATTCGGGCCTGTTCCCCCGTCTGCCGCGTCTGTCGTTCGACGAAGCGGCGCGCATCGCGTAAGTCGCTGTATCGGTTTCGGGCCCGCCCGCCGTGGCGGGCCATTGCTGCACTGTGTTCCCACCCTACGATCCGGAGAGTTCCTGAGATGAGCGCCACCCGTAAACTGCTGCTGCCGCTGGCCCTGACCCTGGCCATCGCCGCCTGCTCCAAGCCGGCCGACACCGCTGCCCCGGCGGCTGATGCTGCTGCCCCGGCCGCCACCGAGCAGGCTGCCACCACCCCGGCCGCCGACGCCGCTGCTGCCCCGGCTGCTGCCGCGATCACCATCGCCTCGGGCACCTACAAGCTCGACCCGACCCACACCGACGTGCTGGCGCAGTGGAGCCACTTCGGCTTCTCCAACCCGAGCGCGCACTTCGGCAATGCCGAAGGCACCCTGGTGTACGACGCCACCGACGTCACCAAGTCCACCGTGGAAGTGAAGCTGCCGCTGAGCGGCCTGAACAGCTTCACCGCCAAGTTCGACGAGCACCTGAAGAGCGCCGACTTCTTCGACGCTGCCAAGTTCCCGGCCGCCAGCTTCAAGAGCACCAAGGTCGAATCGGCCGGCACCAACAAGCTGACCGTCACCGGCGATCTGACCATCAAGGACATCACCAAGCCGGTGACCCTGGATGTGACCGTCAACGGCGGCGGCGAGCACCCGATGGCCAAGGTTCCGGCCGCCGGCTTCGATGCCACCACCACGATCAAGCGCAGCGATTTCGGCGTCGGCGCCTACGCCCCGAACGTCAGCGATGAAGTGAAGATCCGCATCACCACCGAAGCCACCGGCGAGAAGCCGGCTGCTTGATGCAACATCCCGCTCACTCGTCGTGAGAAGGCAGAAGGCCCGCTGAAAAGCGGGCCTTCTTTTTTGGGCGCTGGTAGAGCCGGCCGCTGGCCGGCTGCGGACCTGGATTCGGTGGGTGCGGACCGTTGGTCCGCACAATCTCTCCGAAGCAGGATTTCTCAGCGCAGCGTACCCAGCCACGCGGTCGACGCTTCGCTCGGGCTCTGCTTGGCCTTCACCGTCAACCCGCTCGCGCGCACGAACGTCTGCGCGGCCTGTGCCACCACCTGGCGGGCGATCAGCGCCGCCTGCCTGGTAGACGCCTGCTGCTTGCGCAGCTGCACGATATGCACCGACGGGCGACCGACCGGCGCGTACTTCTGGTCGCGGCGCAGGATGTCGGCTACCTGTGCCACTTCGTGTTCGGCCTGCAGGTAGCGGTGCTGTGCCTCGACCAGCTCACGCAGCGGTACGCGCGCCGCAGCCGGGTCGGCGAAGGCGGACAGCGCTGCGTCGCAGGCGCTGTCGTCGGCCAGGCGGGTACGCAGCGTGTCCACGCCGCTCAGGGTCAGTTTGCCCACGTGGGGCCTCGTTGGTGCAGGAAAGGAGCGCGATTGTCGCATGGGGTCGCGGTTACCATGGCGGCCGCACTGAACCACGGAAGGCAACACCATGCAGGAAGCGCAGTACTGGCTTGGCGAATTCTGGACCGGCCTGAGCGTGCTCGATCTGATCGGCGGCAGCGTGCTGGGCACCCTGTTGGGGCTGGCGCTGGGCATCTTCGCCTGGCGCTGGCTGCATCGACGCGATTGGCTGCGGCGGCAGCGGCGTTGGCACCACGGGCTGCTGGCCTCGTATGTGGTGCTGCTGCCGTTGCTGGTCGCATTCTTCGGCCTGCAGCTGGGCTTCACCGCCGGCGCGCACCGCGCGCTGTTCAAGCAGCTCGACCACTTCCAGCCGCACCTGCAGACGATGGTGGAAGGGTGGAGCAGTGGCTTCACCGCTTCGCTGGAAGACGAGCGCATGCGTGCAGCGCTGCAGAGCCAGGGCACGGTGGGCGATGTGGCAGATTCGCTGGCTGCGATCTACCTGAGCGAGCATCCGCTGCCCGGCGTGGACCGTTTGGGTGACGGGCCGATGGCGCGTGGCGTGGGCTGGGTGATCGGCAAGGTGCGCGCCGGGCTGCTGCGCGCGATGGTGGAAGACACGCTGATCGACAAGGCCGGCACGGTCGGCCTGGAGCCGAAGATGGTGCGCGAGGCGCTGACCATGCGCATGGATGAGCTGCTGCATACACGTGGCGTGCTGCGGCTGGTGAAGGCGCAGATCAACGGCATGATGCCGGGCGTGTACCTGGGGTTGCTGCTGCCGCTGGCGATCATTGCGCTGCTGCTGGCGCTGGAGATATGGGCCGCGCACCGGTTCGGGTGGGTGCGTGGGGCTGCGCCCCGCGCTCCTGTAGAGCCGAGCTCATGCTCGGCTCATCGCGCGTAGCGCGAGGGCGGATAGAACAGCAGCCGAGCATGGGCTCGGCTCTACATAGTCAAAGACGTGCGGACCAACGGTCCGCACCTACCCCTTTTGCGGTCAATCGCCGTCCTGTTCGTCCGGGTGCGCCTTCCAGTAACCGGTCGAGCGGATCCAGTCGCGCGGCACGCCCAGGTGGCCTTCGATGAACTTGCGCATCATCCGTGCGCGGCGCGATTCGGTGGCGATCCAGTAGAACGCATCGCCGTCCGGGGCCTCGAAATCGGTCAGCATGTCTTCCAGCAGCGTGCTGCTGGCCGCCGGGAAGCCATTGCGCTCCAGCCAGTGGATGCGCACGTTCTCGTACTGCGGCAGATCCTGGCGCTCGTCCTCGTCGGCCACTTCGATGTACGCCTGCACCTGCGCGCCCTCGGGCAGCACGTCCAGCCAGCGGGCGATGGCCGGCAGCGCGGTTTCATCGCCAATCAGCACATAGGCGTCGTAGCTGTCGGCCACCACGAACGAACCGCGCGGGCCGCCGATCAGCAGCGTGTCGCCGGCCTGCGCGCGCTCGGCCCACGGCCCGGCGATGCCCTGGTCGTGCAGCACGAAGTCGATGGCCAGCTCGCCGGTTTCGTGGTCCCACCAGCGCGGGGTGTAGTCGCGTGCCGGCGACGGCTGCTTGCCGTCGGGGTAGCTGCGGCCCTCGGCGGTCAGCACCGGCAGCACCATCTCGCCGCTGGCGTTGGGGAAGAACAGCTTGATGTGGTCGTCGGCGCCGGGCGAATCGAAGCCGGCCAGGTCGTCGCCGCCCAGCACGATGCGGCGCATGTGCGGGGTGACGGTCTCGGTGCGCAGCACCGTCAGTTCACGGAAGCGCACATCCAGGCGCAGTCGCGAGTTGTGATGTTCGGTCATGGGGGTACCTGTCGGAAGGTCGCGCGGGGGCGCGCGGCATGGGGGAAGACCTGGCTGGATTCAGTCTGGCTGGGTCGTAGAAAAGGGAGAGGACACGTTGCTGGCCTGGCCATTCATCAGCGCCGACGCACGCGACAGCAGCGCGGCGACCTGCTCGGCTTCGCCGTCGGCCCAGCGCCCGTGGTGGTGCACCAGCGCCAGCTTGAACTCGCGCAGCGCAGCGGCCAGCGGCGCCGGCAGCGAGGCCTTGGTGATCTCGCGGGCGCGGTCGAACGCGCGTCGCTGCGCCAATCGCACCTGGGTGCGCTGCACCTTCAGCTCGAACTCGCCGGCAGTGGTGATGCGGAACACACGGCGGCCGTCCACCTCTTCCGACGCCACCCAGCCAGCCTGCTCGAAGCTGGCCAGCAGCGGGTACATGGTGCCGGCACTGGGGGTGTAGGCCTGCATGAACATGGTGCTGATGTGCTGCATCAACTCGTAGCCGTGGCGCGGCTGCTCGCCGATCAGCGCCAGCACCAGCAGGCGCAGGTCGCCACGGCTGAGCACGCGCGGCTGGCCGTTGCGGCGGGGTACCGCGGCATCGTCGGTGCGGTTCCTGGGGGAGGGGGATCGGCCCATTTCGATATATCGGTAACGTGTGCCGCAAACGATATATCGATAAGCCGGACCCGACAAGCACGGTTTCGGCCACAACGCTTGCCAGATCGGGCCATGCAGCCAGCTACTGCAAGGGCTGAAGGGGAGGGGTGCGCGCGGCGCAAGCCACCGTTGCGCGGCCTGACATCCGTATCGGGCCACGCAACGGCGCTGCGGGTTTCCGCCCCGGGCGGGGCGCAGCAGACGAGCGGCGAACCGCGGGAAGGGGCCTGCTCGCCGCCAACCGTGCGCAGCCGCCCCGCCCGCGTCGAGAGGCGCGCGCGACACGTTGTCGCGGGTTCAGCGGCAGCCCGTCAGACAACGCCGACACTGCGCCGGCCTTGCCCCACAACGGTCATCCGCAGCAGTAACACTGCGTCCTGCGCATGGGCGCAGCAGGCCGCAGGCGACAGCTGGCGCAGCCCTTGCAGGCAGCCATAGCGGCCTGCAGCAGTGCTTTGTCCCGCCGGTGGACGTCCCGGGACATGCCATGCAGACAGGGGGGGGCTGCCTCCATACGCCGGCGTAGCCAAGTGACGAAAGCCCTTGGTGCGCTACACTTTGCGGTCTAGAAATCTATCAACAGTCGCGCGCGTGCGTGCGGTAATGGGAGCGCTAATGAACTGGTTGAACGAGGTGCTGAACAACGACCCGAATCCTGTGGAAACTCAGGAGTGGATCGAGTCGTTGAAGGCCGTTATTGATGTCGAGGGCCCCGAGCGCGCGCATCAGCTGCTGGAAGGCATGGTGGAACTGACCCGTCGTTCGGGTGCCTATCTGCCGTTCTCTCCCACTACCGAATACGTCAACACCATCGAGCCGCAGCTGGAGGCGAAGAGCCCGGGCAACGCCGAACTGGAATGGCGCATCCGTTCGATCATCCGCTGGAACGCGATGGCCACCGTGGTGCGCGCCAACCGCAAGCCGGGTGACCTGGGCGGCCACATCGCTTCGTTCGCCTCCGGCGCAACGCTGTACGACGTGGGCTTCAACCACTTCTGGCGCGCCCCGAGCGAGAACCACCCAGGCGACCTGCTGTTCATCCAGGGCCACAGCGCCCCGGGCATCTATGCGCGTTCCTTCCTGGAAGGCCGCATCAACGAAGAGCAGCTGGACAAGTTCCGCATGGAAGTGGACGGCGGCGGTCTGTCGTCGTACCCGCATCCGTGGCTGATGCCGGAATACTGGCAGACCCCGACCGTGTCGATGGGCCTGGGCCCGCTGGCCGCCATCTACCAGGCGCAGTTCATGCGCTACCTGGAAAACCGAGGCCTGATCGAGAAGTCCGACCGCAAGGTGTGGTGCTTCATCGGCGACGGCGAGAGCGACGAGCCGGAAACCCTGGGTGCCATCGCGCTGGCCGGCCGTGAAGGCCTGGACAACCTGATCTTCGTGGTGAACTGCAACCTGCAGCGCTTGGATGGCCCGGTGCGCGGCAACGGCAAGATCATCCAGGAACTGGAAGGCGTGTTCCGTGGCGGCGGCTGGAATGTCATCAAGCTGCTGTGGGGCGGTTACTGGGATGCCCTGCTGGCCAAGGACACCAATGGCGTCCTGAAGAAGCTGATGATGGAAACCGTCGACGGCGAATACCAGAACTGCAAGGCCTTCGGCGGCGCGTATACCCGCGAGCATTTCTTCGGCAAGTACCCGGAAACCGCTGCGATGGTTGCCGGCCTGAGCGACGACGACATCTGGCGCCTGAACCGTGGTGGCCACGACCCGCACAAGGTGTACGCCGCCTACCACCAGGCCGTGAACACCAAGGGCATGCCGACCGTGATCCTGGCCAAGACGGTCAAGGGTTACGGCATGGGCAGCGCCGGTGAGGCACTGAACCCGACCCACCAGACCAAGAAGCTGGACGACGAAGCGGTGCGCCACTTCCGCGACCGCTTCAACATTCCGGTGACCGACGCGCAGCTGGCCGATGGCCAGGTGCCGTTCTACCACCCGGGCCCGGATTCGCCGGAAGTGCAGTACCTGCAGGAACGCCGTGCGTCGCTGGGTGGTTACCTGCCGCAGCGCCGCCGCAAGGCCGAAAAGAGCTTCAACGCACCGAAGCTGGAAAGCTACGAGCGCCTGCTGAAGAGCAGCGGCGAGCGCAGCTACTCCACCACCATGGCCTTCGTGCAGAGCCTGAACATCACCCTGCGTGACAAGGAACTGGGCCCGCACATCGTGCCGATCGTGGCCGACGAAGCCCGTACCTTCGGCATGGAAGGCCTGTTCCGCCAGATCGGCATCTACGCGCCGTTCGGCCAGAAGTACAAGCCGGTCGACGCCGACCAGCTGATGTTCTACCGCGAAGACCAGAGCGGCCAGGTGCTGCAGCAGGGCATCAGCGAGCCGGGTGCGATCAGCTCGTGGATGGCCGCCGGTACCAGCTACTCGGTCAGCAACGTGCCGATGCTGCCGTTCTACATCTACTACTCGATGTTCGGCTTCCAGCGCGTGGGCGACATCGCCTGGCAGGCTGCCGACATGCGTACCCGCGGCTTCCTGCTGGGTGGTACGGCCGGCCGCACCACGCTGAACGGTGAAGGCCTGCAGCACGAAGATGGCTTCAGCCATCTGGTGGCCGGTGGCATTCCGAACGTGCGCAGCTACGACCCGACCTTCGGCTTCGAAGTGACGGTGATCCTGCAGCACGGCACCAAGGCGATGATGGAAGATCAGATTGACGAGTACTACTACGTCACCCTGATGAACGAGAACTACACCCACCCGGAAATGCCGGAAGGCGCGGCCGAAGGCATCGTCAAGGGCATGTACCTGCTGACCGACGCCGGCAAGCCGAAGAAGGGCGAGCTGCGCGTGCAGCTGCTGGGTTCGGGCACCATCCTGCGCGAAGCGATTGCCGCGGCCGAGCTGCTGGACAAGGACTTCGGCGTGACCGCCGACATCTGGAGCTGCCCGAGCTTCAACGAACTGCGTCGCGATGGTTTCGACGTGGAACGTGCCAACCGCCTGCATCCGGAAGGTGAGCAGCGCAAGGCCTACGTGACCGAACTGCTGGAAGGCCGCCAGGGGCCGGCGATTGCCGCCACCGACTATGTGCGTGCGTATGCGGACCAGATCCGTGCGTTCGTGCCGATGTCTTATACGGTGCTGGGTACCGATGGGTTTGGTCGCTCGGATACGCGTGCGAACCTGCGCCGGTTCTTTGAGGTTGACCGGTACTACATCGCGCATGCCGCGATTGCGGCGCTGGCGAAGGACGGGAAGATGACCGCGAAGGATGTGGCCCGGGCGATCAAGCAGTACAAGATTGATCCGGAGAAGGCTAACCCTGTTGGGGTTTGATTGACGGGTGGACTTGATTCTCAGCTATTGAGATAGTGGGCCCATATGATGGGCCCACTAACGTAGGAGAACGTCTATGAGTTCGGAAGTCCGAGAACTGAAGCGGCATCTAAAGACGATTGAAAGGAAGTCAGTTCTAGATATTCAGCAGGCTCAGACCAGTCAGAATATTAATGGTTCAGTTAAGGTTGACGCTTCCAAGGTTTACGTAGGTTTCGTGGACGCACGTCATGCAGTGAATGCGCTTAGGAAGAGAATTCAAGAGCAGATTCGATAAAATAGGGATGTATATATGGGGGCAGGAAGCTCAGCTATTGTTATGACAGCGCTGCTTATTAGTGGCTATCTGTTTAACTTAATATTTCACCCTTTTCGATTTTTCTCTAACAGGGCGGAAGGGCAAAAGCTTTTCTTTATGGCTGCGGGCACCGGGTTAATCCTCGGTGCTTTTGTTTTTCTGGCTGCTGGAATTCTCAGGCCGTCCCTTGACTCGGGGGCGTGGATCTTGCGAGCTGCACATGTAGTGGATCGTGCGATTCCAGTTCCACATGCCTGCAAGCTTATTGCTATGATTCTCGGCTCAATAGTATCCGCGTCGCTGCTAAATCTATTCTCTGTAATTCTAGTCGGAGGACAGCGTTCGAAGCCTCATGTAAGCAATATTTTGCATCAGCGAGGGCGCGCGCAGTGTGTCTACGATCGACTTACTGAGCAGTTCGGTTCGCCTATGGCTCAGTTACTTCGGCGTGCCGTTGATGAGCAAAAGCTCGTTATGGTAACGCTTAAGTCGAGAAAGATATACTGCGGAAGGGTGTTTGAAGTCCCATCTAGAATCGATCTTCCTGAGTCATGCATTGAGCTTCTGCCGACGTTCTCATCATTCAGAGATAAAGATACTCTTCGGATGGGGGAGAGGACCGAGTATCCAGTGGTTGATATTTGGGTCGCCCGCCAGCGTGCATATACTCTGGAACAGCAAATTGAGATGTTCGATGCAAATGTCCATAAGGAAGTCCCTGCCAGGCTGAGCCAAAGTCCACAGGGGAGTAAATACATAAGAAGGGTTAGGCGGGGGTTGCAGAAGCAGTATGATGAGGCGGAGCGGCTCGTACGGCACCTCATGGGAGGGCGATCTCTAGATGTAGGAGATTGGATAAAGGTCCTCCCCGTGAAAGAGATCGATTCACTTTCATTCTTTGACTCGGGTGCATACAAGGATTGGTTTGCTAAGCCGAGCGTTGATTCCGGTCCGGTTGAGGATTAGATATCTATTTCAAGGTGTTCGTAGATTTTTCTGCAGCCATCTGGGGGGGGGTATGAAATACATAAGCTTCTCAATTGAGAATTTTCGAGGCATCAAGAAACTTTCAATAGAGCTTCCCGATATTCCAAAGATACTAACTTTGGTTGGTCTCAATGAGAGTGGAAAGACAACAATATTAGAGGCGCTTAATCATTTTACATACAATACGGAATCACTTGCCCCGCTTGACATAAAGGGGTACGGCATTAAGGATCCCAACAGCCTCATTCCTGTATCAAAGAAATCAAACTTCAATGGTTCTATTGTAATAAGGGCAATGGTGGCGATGGACGCGGCCGATGTCGCGGCCACGAACAAGCACCTCGCCAGCACTGGAATCAAGGAGACGAGTCTCACGCCCCAGAGGTTTGAAATTAGACAGGAACTGAAGTTCGCGGATTCCGTTTTCTCTGCTGCAAGTAATACATGGAACCTGCAATTTCAAACGAGAAGTGGTAAGTCTCGCGTGTTAAAGAGGGCGAAGGCGGAAGAATGGAAGTTGGCAGTTGCTTTTCTCAAGGAGCGAATGCCGTCTCTGATATACTTTCCGACGTTCAGTCTTGATTTTCCAGAAAAAATTTATCTGGAGAATGCTCCATCCGATGAAAAAAAGCATCAGTTCTACGTAAAGGTAATTCAAGACGTGCTTGATTCAGTTGGAAATGGAGCAACGGTTGAGAATCACATATCGAGGCGCCTTCTCAGCGATAAAGAGCATGATCGCGTGCCGCTAGATGGCACTCTGTTAGCCATCAGTCGAGCAGTTTCACATTCAGTCTTCTCAGCCTGGGATCGTGTATTTAACAAGCCCTCAGTGTTGAAGAGGGTGAGTGTTATCGGAGGAGTCGAAGAGAATTCAAAGGGTCTAGCTCCCTATCTACAGTTCCGGATAGAGGACTCTGATGGCTTCTTTCTTCTATCGGAACGCTCTGTTGGTTTTAGGTGGTTCTTTTCATTTCTGCTTCTCACTCAGTTCCGTGCATATAGACAGAATTCTCAAAAGAACTCCATATTTCTTTTTGACGAACCAGCCTCGAACCTGCATCCAGTAGCCCAAACTCGTTTGCTTGAGTGTCTTCCTATGCTGCTGGATGCGGGTAGCGTTATATATACAACGCACAGTCACCATCTGATAAACCCAGATTGGCTAGGGTATGCGTACGTGGTGAAAAATAAGGGTGTAGGTGCCAGTATTGATCCAATTCAGGACCATTCAGAGACCGACATTTCTGCGACGCCATACTCGAAATTCGTCCATGATCATCCTGATCAAAGTTTCTTCTTTAAACCAGTCCTGGATGTTCTGGAATACACGCCGCGGCTGCTAGATGACGTAGGCCCAGCGATTTTCCTTGAGGGTAAATCTGACTTCTACGCTATGCGACTTGCTCTGATGAGAGGTTCGAGAAAGATCTCTCTGATGCCGGGATCTGGTGCTGGGACTCTGGATACCCTCATAAGGCTGTATTCGGGATGGGGGCGTCAATTCTCCATACTGCTGGACTCAGATGCTGAGGGGCGGCTACAAAAGAAGCGATATGAAGATATATTTGGTCCGCTCGTAAAAGGACGAATATTCACATACGAGGATCTAAATCCTGAATTGGTGAAGGCTACCATTGAAAGCCTGCTTGATGATCAGGATAAAAATGATATATTGAACCAGTTTCTTCCAGGTGTACAAAAGGCTAATAAGAAGGCATTGCTCAACGCCATGCAACAGGCATGTGCTTCAAGTTCTGGATTCTCATTCACGGACGCGACACAAGTCAGGTTGCTCTCTGTCCTGGATAAGCTCGAGCAGGCGGCAATTTCTGCATGATGACTTCAGGGTGTTTCAGTCGAGGGCGTTGGCGACTCTTGAAAATGGCATCGGCGTAAAGTAGATACTTCATCCTGCATGAGCCCTTGTGGGTTAAGGAAAGTCAGGAAATCAAGAAGTCTCGCTTTGCCGAGGAGTAGACTTTCTATGCATTAGAAGAATGGAAGGGCCTCGAAATCTCCATTCTTCTATCAAAAACGACGTCTCGGTGAAATTCCAAGAAGCTAAGCTGCTTCCGAGAAAAGATCCCGTATCGAATTGATGTATCAAACTTCAGGCCGAACCGAACTTGGACGTCAGATGGTAGGCTGCTCGAAACTAGTAGGCGACCGCTCGCCGAAAAGCTAATCCATCCGCGATCAAAGAGCAGATCGGCATGCGGAGCCAGAAGAAGACCGTTCTCCCCATCAACACGCTCACTATGAGTGCTATCAGCCCATGGCTTGATATGGCTCGCGCGGAGGAATCTCAGGTCCTCAATGCCGGTCAGTCGGCAGCCCTTCTCAACGCCAATCAGGCGCTCGCGAAACAGACGTTGCTTCGTTCGCACTTCGGTTTCGCGTCTTGTGCTGGTCGCGCCAACGTCATCGATAGCGGCATCGATCTCAGCTTGGTCCGTCTCACTTGCGGCGAGCCCCAGCGAGGCTTCCAGCGATCTCAAGCGGAACACGATGGCAGATCTTAGCTGCCCTTCTCGATCTGGCGTGCCAGGTTGAACATAGGAGGACTGGCACATGAACCTACCTAGGTACCGGTAGGGCCGCCCCTTGCCCATCATCTGAAACACTACGAGCGTCTTGCCATCCTTGACGTGCTCGCCAATCGCTCGGTTGCCCGCCACATACTTCATGTCTCCGATTTGACCCTCGCCGAAGTAGTGAAAGACTTCGTCGTCGTCCCAGAAATCATGGTAGCCGTGAGACACGCCCGCCTCGCCAGTGAACGCGATGACTAGCGGATGCTCCTTGGGTGTCGAAATGCCGCCTTGCTGTTGCCCGCCAAATACGCCATGGATCTGCTTTTGACGGTTGTAGAGTGCGCCCACCTCGAATGGGAGTTCCATCCTAGATCCCTGTTCCAGAAGCTAAGTGCTCAGGATTCTAGCTAGAACCAGGTTACTTGTGTCATTGGTTGACGCGTTTGGCTGCTGGGACAGGGTGCAGATGGCTGCTATTGGGGCGCAGACCGAGGGCAGCTGTTCTCAGGTGCGCTCAAGTTCCTCCTGCGTCCTTCTGGTGAGCCCCATCCATCTTTCCAGCGCTGTAGCTCCATTGCATCGTTTCCAGCCGTAGACATGGTGACTATCAGAAGAGTGGGCCCTGAGTTGTCCACGAATAGGATGGGATCGCCGCGCACGTTCAGATCAAAGAAGCGTGTACTGAAGTCGTGCTTTCCGATGATGACGCCTTGGCAAGCCAACTCTTCGGAAAAGCTCTCGGCCTCGGCTTGAAACAGCGCGAACTCCGAGTCGGCGAGTCTTGGGTAGATCTCAAAATCTATTGTGGAGGCCGGGGCATTCGCCCCGCCAATGATCAATCCCAGTAACGATGCCGCTGTCAGGGCAAGCAAAGTCCGGCTCGGCATAGTGAGGCCAGTGTTGGAGGCTAAAGGGCTGAGGTTGCGGTGAATGCTCTGGACCGCGAAACGATCGGGCGCACCGCAATCGACGTACGTAGCGAAGCGCGCGCTACTCC
Organism: Stenotrophomonas lactitubi; assembly: GCF_002803515.1. NCBI lineage: Bacteria > Pseudomonadati > Pseudomonadota > Gammaproteobacteria > Lysobacterales > Lysobacteraceae > Stenotrophomonas > Stenotrophomonas lactitubi. The sequence continues at coordinate 76,884 of NZ_PHQX01000003.1, forward strand.
CGCACCTGCAACCGCTCAGCCACCTGCGCAGTCAACGCCACACACACCATCTTCAACCCTTCCATCACCCGATCCCCCAGGTACTCCTCGGGCGCGCCGTTCTGCCGAGTCCGCTCCGCAGCCAACATAAGCTCGGCCACCACGCGCAGCCCAGCCAACGCGCAGTCCGCATCCGCCAGCTCAAGGCAACGCCCAGGCAGTTGATGCCGTTCCGGCCAAGGCTGGCCGTCGGCAGCCGCACCGGTTCCGATGCGGCGCAGCGTGGCAACGAAGGTGTTGGGATCGACGGACGGTTCGCGCTCGGCTTCAGCGTTTTCCGGATCGTACTGCGCGTGCAGGGAACGGAAGTCCGATGTGTTCATGGCAATGCTCCGTACAGGACAGATTGCAGCGCCACCAATAAAGGCGGCGGACGGTGCGTGGCTCGAAAACCGGTAAATGCCAGACCGGCGGGCACGAAGGCCCCCACGCACCGCCCGCCATGGAACGCGAACGGATTGCCAGCCGACGCCACACAAAAGGTGACGCCGGCTGGCAAGCGCATACAACTGGCAGATACACGGGTTTTCGAGTCCCGCGCCACCCTTTTTCGGTGGCACGCCAAGAGATACCCGCGTAGAGGCCAAATGCCAAGAAACTGCAGAACTGGCGATTGCCAATCCTGACGCTTTCGGGATTGTCGCACACGGTGTTAAGCCGGCAAGCGATTGCGCCGCAACGGTCTTGAAGGGCTTGGCGCTATTGGCCCCAAGCGCAGGATGCCCACAGCCAGGCCCACGGCGTAGGACCAATTGCGACAGATTGGATCAGCGGTTCAGTCGGGCGGCGTCGCGGCCGTGGGCACAAAGGTCAAACGCACCCGAACCCGCGCATGCCGCGCGACGCTCTCAACCACGACCGGTTCGAAGCGCCACTGGTCCACTGCGGTAAAGGCTGCACGATCGATTTCCCGCAGTCCGCTGGACCGCGCCACCATCACGTTGGAAACGTGGCCCAGCTCATCCAGTTGAGCAACCAGCAGCACCTGCATGGGAACCTGCAGCACGGTGTCGGGCGGCGTGGCAGGGGCCGTTGAATACACAACGGCAGGCGCCTGTTGCAGCTCGAAGGTGGGGTTGTCACCGCGCTCTACGAGCACTTCGGTGGAAACCTGTGGGTCTGCCGCCACGGCTATGGCAGGTGTAGCGCCCAGCAGCATCAGAACGAGGTTCAATGCCAGGGCGGTGTTCAAACGGGGCATGCGTGGTTTCCATTCCGGTGCGCTGCCAGCATAGCGGCCATGCGCTGGCATCGCTTGCCTTGAATGCTGGCGTGCGGGACTGCTGCGTGGTTCACACAGGCACGCCCGGCCGTGGCCACAGCGCATCGTCGCGCTCTAGGTCGTAGTCGCTGCCGAACGCCAGCGCTGCATCGCGTGGCGGAAGGTCTGCGTAGCAGCGCAGCAGGTATTCATCCATGTCGGCATCGCGATGGTCGATGGCGAACAGGTGGAGGAGCTCCTTGTCGAAGGCTTCCAGCCATGTGGGGTCGATCTTGGCCATGGTCATCCTCCAGTGGGGGAGGGAGTGTGGCTGCGATGGGTCTCACACGGCGGGACGCGCCGTCGGCGCTCCGCAGAATTTCATTGTGGTCCGATTGCGCACCAATGCATGCCAGAGTACAAGAGGTCGAAAGTTGCCCATCGCAACATCCATAGGAAAGGAGATCCATGGCTGCCATCGAAAACAATGACGCGCTGTTCGATTCTCAGTTGATCATCGGTCCAAGCATTCTTGCGGGCAGCACGCTGTTGCGTCATCTGCAGGCTGCGGGCGAGTTCGATATCAACTCTCCACCCAACTGGCTGTACCTGCCCATCGAGCAGGAATTCGCAGACAAGCTGGGATGCTCGCGCTATGTCTCGGAGCCGGTTGACGCCTACACACAGGGCATGCTGAAGCAGCTTTCTGCAATCGAGACCTCGCCGGACGGGCAGGGTGCGCTTGGAGGTGACCTGGGTTCCACCGTTCGGGCAGTGGAGGCCATCAGGACGCTGCAGGACACGGTGAGGGTGGCGTTGGTCAATGGGGATCTGATGCTGGCCTAGCGGAGACGAGGCTGGCTGGCGTCAGGTCTTGGAGCTTCGGTGCATCGGGAATGTGCGACAGCCAGGTCAAGCTGGGGCAAAGGTACGGCGGGCGTGGTGCCAGTTTTCACGTAAATGAAAGTCACTCCCTTCCCTCTAATTCAGGTTAGTTCTAGGCTAGCAATCAGGACTTTGGAAGGAATTCAGATCATGGAGTCAATTGAGCCAATGGTGCCAAACCAGCCCAGGCGTGGAGAGTTCTTTCTCTTGATGCCAGATACCACGCGAGGGGGAAAGGGACACGGGGTAGTGTTCGACAATGTAAAAAAGCTCCGCACGCCGCCACGCCTGATCCTGCGTCCTGAAGGTGGAGGATTTCCACCTTTGGCAGAGAAGCCGCTGCTGGTTCATTCGCCTAAGAAGGGAGGGCTTCCCGAAGATCTTGAAGGAGGGATGAGCGGTTACTGGCTCGTCTCGGAGCGCTTGCGCAACGCGTTCGTCTCTGTCGATCCGAACGGATTCGAGTTTGCGGAGAGCGAATACCGCCTCGCCAATGGATCTGAAGGGCCGCGCTACTTCCTCTGCGATGTGACTCGAGTGATCGATGCGGTCGATGAAGCTGCGTCAAAGCTCCGCGTCGTTCGCGACGACGGCTATCCCGGAGGCAAGTTTTACGACCTCAGGGGTGGGAGTTCCCTGGCGTTCCGAAAGGATGCCGTCAACCACGCGCACATATTCCGAACGCCGTACTCGGGGAACCTGGTTTTCTGTGACAGCGCTTTGCGTAATGCGGTTCTGGCCGCCGGCATCGGCGGGAGGGGCGAGTCGCGAGGATTATCGTTTACGGACGCAGCTGATATCTGAGTCCGCTGATTGAACTCAAGGAAGAGGTCGCTCTATGCCGCGCAACAGTCCGATTCTCCAGAAGCACCATGTGCTTGAGCAACAAACCTTCAATAACAACGATTTTCTGCAGGCATTGGTGGACGCAGAGCTCGTTGAGAAGGACGTGTTCGAGAACCTGCTCTACATGCCGGCAGACAAGAGGCTCGCTGCTGCCATGGGTGTTTCCCCTCATGGCGGGGGGCCGATCAAGGACTATCAAAACGGAATCACCTTTTCTCTGGAGCTGATCGAGGCATCACCAGACGGCCAAGCTGCGCTTCGCGGTGACGTGGCTGCGATGCAGCGCGTGGCAGCTCAGGTCAACGGCCTTCGCGACACAATGACGATTGGCCTAGTCAATGGTGATCTTTACACGAACGCCCCTCTTGGCATGGATTCGGATGCCATCAGGCCACGAACGCAGGCATTCTTCGGGAGTGTCGATCACTACGCGCAGGTCCACTCCGTGCAGTACGGTGCGTTGACTGGCATGAGTCCAGACGAGCGAATGCATCTTCTAGTGACCAGAACTGAATCACGCATTGTGGCCTTGCTGGAAGTCCACGATCAGTTCGGCACCAAGCTGACTAAAGGAGGTGATCTTGAGCTTCAGAAGAAGAGCTTGTCTGCGGCGATCTCCGATGCGCAACAATCTGGTCGGATTGCCATGTCGGAGCCCGGCATCCTGAAAGTGGAGCGTGTGCTAGGTGAAGAGGCTGCCTATCGCATTCGTGCGCCTCGCTTGCAGCAAGGCGGTATCACCATGGACCTCCTCCTCGGGGAAGCCTCCTCCAGCCAACTGATCCGCTCCGGCGGCCTGCTCGCCTCTGGCGCCGACGCCGTCATCACCGCCCGCCGCACCTCGCAGCTGCTGGAAGAAGGCAACGGCACCGCCGCCCAGTCCGAGCTCACCCACGCCCTGGCGCGCAACGGCGGTGGCTGGATCGGCGGCATCGCCACCGCGTCGGTGATCGGCACCTCCAGTTTCGTCCCTGCGGCCATCGTCGCGGGCGATGCGCTGCTGATGAGCAAGGCCTTCGACAAGGGCGCCGATCTGCTCGACAACCGCGCCGTCTACCGACAGACCGACAAGGCCGATGTGACCTGGCAGTTCAATGGCCTCAACTGGCAGCGCCAGGCGTTCATGGACAGCACGGGCGATGGCGTGGGTAATCCCGCTGAGCGCAGCGTGGGCGCCAGCTACGAGAAGGCCCGCGAACTGGGCGCGTATGCCAATGTAAAAGCGGTGGAGCTGGCGCTGGGCAAGGCACCGCCGCCGCAGGACCCCTTCAGCATTCCGGCACGGGAGGGCGAGGGCCGTCTGGACAATCCCAACTGGCATCGTGATGCGCAGACCGAGCAGTGGACGCGACAGGTCAAGGTGGGCGTATCCGGCGTAAACGACCGGGGTGTCTACGAGACGCAGACCGCCAGCCCCGAGCGCGCCAACGAGTTGAATCGCGAGGCGGTGCAACGTATCGAGAACAACATTGCCAACGGCAAGGCCGCCATCGCCGCCAGCTACCTGGAGACGCGCGCCGCCACCCGCGCCAGCGACTTCGTACCGCTGGTGCCCGAAGTGGTGGAGCAGGCCCGCGCCAGGAGCGACGCCGTTCTTGGCTCGGACAACCAGCGCTACCAACGCGATGAGGCGGGGCAATGGACACGCGCCGGGCAAACAGCGCAAGGCAATATGGCGCTGGAGCTGGAACTGACCCGCACGATCCAGCAACCATCGCTCGAGCGGTTCAACGAGACCATCGCTGCGTTGGAGGCGCGGCCGCTGCCTTCTGCTGCGGAGATGAACCAGAACGAGCTGCGACACAGCTACTACGCTGCGGGCATCGCGCTTACCCCCGTGTGGGAGCAGGCGATCGAACTGGCCACCACGCGCACTCGCGAGCAGCACGGCATCACTGGCCCGACGATGCAGGAGCTTGGGCCGTCCGTTGCAGGTAACGCAGGCGAATCAAGGCCGATCACCCATTACCAGGTGGGGCAGGATGGGGTGGCGCGGGCGGTGGCGACCACCACGACAGTAGAACTGCAGGCGGCGTGGAGCGAGGTTCGTGCACGCGCTGCCGAACAGGCGCCCGTGCCGGAATCGCCGGAGTTGCGCATCGCGGCGCTATCCGCCCGCGAGCGGGAGGCTTACCAGCAGGCCCTGCAGGAGGCCAATCGTCAAGGCGCGGCGACGGTGGATGCCGGGCAGGTAGCACGCACGGCCGCACAGCATGTTCAGAGCGACGCACCTGCGCCCTCCGATGCCCGCGATGCTGTTGCCGATGCGCAACGCGAGGAGGCCCTGCATCGCCCGCCCATAGCGACGGAGCCGGTGGCTGCAACGCCATCGACGGTGGTAGTGCCGGCATCAATCCCTGAACCTGAAACACCTGAGCGCACGCAGCACGCCGAGCAGCGTGAACAGCCGCCGCGACGCGAGCCAGAGGTACAGACGCCGCCGCCCGAGCCGGAGCCCCGCGTGGCGGACGTTCCACTGCCGACGCAGCCCCCCACTTCTGCGTTGGCGCCAGCGGTGGCCGCTGAGCCCCTTAAGCAGGAAGCGTCAGGGCAGGGGACTTCGCACGAGGCAGTAGTGGACGCCACTCCGACCCGTGCGGCAGAGCCGCTCACCGCTACGCACGTTTCCGAACAGGCTGTCGAAATCCCTGACGTTTCGTCGCTCAACAGCGCAGTACAGCCATTGGAGCCGAGGCCCGAGCCAGTGCCGGAACAGGCGCCACTGGTCGCGGAGCACTCATCGCCCGCCCAGCCGGTCGAACTGAGGACGCCGGAGCCTGAAGCGCAAATGCAGTCACCTGCTGCGCACGCCACCCCTCAGGCGGAGTCCGAGCGGCCGGACCTGGTGCTGCAGGAGAGCAAACTCGAATCATCCATCGAGCCGGTGGCAGAACCCGCGCGGTACCAGGCCGACGTCTCGGTGCCGGATGTCGATGACGCGCTGCCCCCGCGTGACCCGCGGAGCGACCCGACCCTGCCGGGCCATCCGGATCACGCGCTTTACCAGCAGATACGCGAGGGCGTGGAAGCGCTGGATGCCCGCCACGGGCGTAGCTTCGACGAAGTGAGCGAACGGGTGACCGCCAGTCTGCTGGTGCTGGCCAAGGACAACGACCTGGAGCGTGTGGATCATGTGCTGGTGAGCAACGCCACCAGGGAGCATCCGGCTGGGCACACGCTGTTCGTGGTGCAGGGAGAGCCAAGTGATCCGGCGCATCATCGTGCGGCAATGCCTACCGAACTGGCTGCGCAGACATCGGTGGAAGACTCGATGCAGCAGTTCGATGCAGTCAGCCGCGAGGCGAGCCAGCGTGCTATTGCCAACCAGATGGAGCAGCAACTAGAGGATCAGCGCGTGCAGCAGGATATCCAGATTCGTGCAGCCAGTGGAGGAGGATGATCGATGGTCAGCGGCGAGCCGGTTCAGAAGGATGGGTGAGAAGAATCACCAAGGACGACACTCACTACTGTCCCTCAGTACCTTCAGGTCGCGCTTGTCGTGCTTCAGGTCACTCAATCCCTTGGCGGAATCTGCAGACTTGCGAGAAGCAGATAGCCTTCCAGCGAATCCAGTACGCGATGCGCATTCGCCGGCACGCCAGCGGCAGCCAGTGCATCGTGCGTGGTCAAGGCGACATAGCGCACAGGATGCCGTGACCGGACGCCGGAGCCTGCGGCTGCCAGCAGCGCATAAACGATCCTGCGCAGAAAGGAAAAATCGTCCTCGGTGCTGCCCAGGGCTGACTTCTCTTCGAGCAAGCATCTCAATGACTGAGGATGTGTGAAGTCGAGTGAATAAATGTCCTCCCAATGCCCCTCTTCTCTGATGTACCAATCCAGCCCTCCGCTAACCCCCGCGACCCCAACGCGCTCGTCGTTGCGACGGAACACGTACTCATACTCTGCAGGTGATGGCCCACCACCTTGCAGGCGGGCGAGGCTGACCATGACCGCGTTCTGCATCTCGGCTTCCGACGTTGCATCTGGATAGAAAGTACTTGGCATGTGTTCCTCTTGGTTGCCCTTGATACGGTATTGGCGACTATCACCCCATACTCGCCGCCCGTCCCCTTACTTCCTGCTGCATCCGATCCTCCTGCGACTGCTGCTCAAGTTCACGGCTCACCGCACGCTGCTGCGCTTCCTGGCTCACGCTTTCGTACTGCTGCAGCGATTGCTCGACCGGCGTCTGCACGGCCTGCGCCGTCGGCATCGAGGCCCGTGCGTGTGACGGGTCGTTCAATTCGCCCTGTACCAGAAACACCGTGTGTCCCGCAGGGGTTTGCGCAGTCGCGTTGCTCAGCACCACGTGGTCCACGCGTGACAGATCGCTGTCTTTGGCCAGCACCAGCAGGCTGGCGCTCATCCGTTCGCTGATCGCGTCGAAGCTGCGCCCGTGCTTGGCATCCAGTGCCGCAACACCGTCGCGAATCTGCTCGTAGAGCGGGTGGTCAGGATGACCCGGCATTTGCGGGCCGCCGCCGGTCATGGATTCATCCACGGCCTTGCGGGCGTGGTCGTGCAGAGCATGGGCGGGGTGATCCTGCTCCTGCACTACGGCGGGAGCGGTGGGGTGTTCGCGTTGCTGCCCATCCATCTGTGGCAGGGGATGGGATGGAGACCGATGAACCAATTGCAGCCTCGCCACATCCTCCACGGTTGTGGTGGAGGTCAGCTCCATGCGGTTGCCCGGGGCAGTGCCGAAGGAAGCGATGGCGCTGTCCGGGCTGGGCACGTGCGTGCGTGGGTCGGGCATCAGCTCCAGCGTGATGTCGGCCTGTTTCCCAACGGCGGCAAGATTCTGTTCAACCGCTGCGGTGGTGGCGGCAAGCTGTTCCTCGGTGCGCGGGATGCCATGTTTCGCGTACAGCGATTCCACCTGGCCGCGCACGCCCTCAGGCGCGATGTGCACGGTGGCCTTGATCTGTTCCGCCATCCTGCCCATGTTCGCAATGCCGGCGTTCTGGCTCTGCCAGGTGATCTCCAGCTCATCGCTGAGGTTACGGTTGGCCTGGCTGCTGTAGACCGCGCCTTCATGCAGCCATTGGCCATCCGCCTGGCGGCTGTAGCTACGACCGTCACTTGCGCGCAGGGTATTGGCGCTGTCCTGCGCATCGCGGATTGCCTGTGGAATGGACGGGTTCTGGGCGTCGCCGAAGTCACTCCAGCGGCCCTGCTCGTGGGCGACCACGTAGCGCGCGGCCACGGCTGCCTTGGTGTTGGCCGCGTTCTGCGCGATGACGGTGCGCGACTGCTCATCCAAGGCGGGTTCGCGTTCCGGCGGAACAGGCTCGCGTCGCGTGATGGGGGTGCGCCCATCTACGACCTCCTTTATCTCCAGCTCCCATTGCCGCGATACGGTGTCGCGTACGAACTCCCTTCCGGTCTCGAACGCGCCGGGTGGCGGTTCGCTCACGCCATTGGCGCTCAGTCGGTAAGGATCCCGTGGCGGCGGCAGGTTGGCCAGGCCCAGCTCGTAGGAGGCACGGGCGGCCTGCCAGTTCAATTGGCGCTCCAGCGTGCCAGTAGCCACATAGTCGGCGCGGAAGGTGACATCGTCGCCCCGTGCCGTCTGCACTGGCCGCACCTCCACGCCCGTACCCAGATCAGCGCTCTGCACTTGCTGTTGCTCGGCGTTGCGCAGCCAGCGGCCATCCGGGTCTGCCGGGTTGCGCGTCCAGGTACGCTGCAATGGATCCTGCTGGATATAGACCCGCTCGATGTCCTTCTGCTCGGCCCACTTCTCACCCAGGTGGGCGCCAAGCACGCCACCACCGATGCCGGCAACGACAGCGCCGGGGCCCGTCCACGAGCCGGATACGAGGCCAATGCCTGCACCTGCTGCGAAGCCGCCGAGCGCGCCGCCCACGTTGCGGCCGACGAAATGCGCCGATGTGGAATCGGCACCTGCAGTGTTGCCTTGCGAGTTCAGCTCAACCCATTTGTGGCCAGAGGTGGCAAAGTCATGCGCCATAAGTGCGACGCCGGCCACGCCAAGTGCTTTCATGCCGGGGTTCACACCGTGAGGTACCGCCTCGGCTACTGCCATGCCCGGAGGCCCGCGCGGCGCGCCCGGCTGCAGCGGCGAATGCGGAGTTGGCTCAGGCAGATCGGCGAACAGACGCGGGCCTGTAGACAGCGCCGAGCGAGCAGCGACCCAGTCCGCGCGGGTGGTGGACATCTCGTGCAGGCTTAGTGCGCTGTAGTCGTGCAGGGGCTTTTCGAAGAGCGTCTTGCCCAAAGCGTCATAGCCATCGATGGGCTTCAGGTGCAGGCGTACCTGGGCCACGTCGACCGCTTGGCCGGTGTTGATGGTGGCGTGCTGGGCCAGGGTGCGCTCGAGGGTTTGGTACTCGGCGGCTGATTGGCTGGCGAAGGCGAGCGGGTCGGGACCGAATGTGCTTACGGGGTAGCCGTTGATGCGCACGGTGGGGTGATCGAGAGCGGTGGCTAGCTCAAACTTGTCGAAGCCACGTCCGGATTTTGCGCCATCGACGAATGCCACCAAGGGCCTATGTGTGGCAATGGCGTTCTCGAAATACCTTGGACTCCCCGCATTCCACATGATGTCCTGCAGCGCTGCTCTATGATTTCCGCCCCAAGGCTCCGTCCCCTGGGCATTCATGAAGCGCTCAAGCCCTCGCTCCATGATCTGGAACTCCGGGTGTTTCAGAGGGGCCGTCCTCATCTCGTCAATGAAACGTCCCCAGGGGGTGTCACCAATGATGCCGGCGCTGCCGTTCACATCTTTTGCATAGTTCTTGGCATTATCAAAATTCAGTTGGCCGCTACGATCTGTAGCAGAGAAACCCAGATAGTCGGTGCCTGCGGAAAGCTCAGGAGGGTGTGCCTGCATCTTGGTAGCGACGTAGTCAGCGAAGCTCGTAACGCCATCCGGCCCTGATTGGGGTGATCTCAGATAGGAGATCACCTCTTGCTTCTGTTGCATTGAAAGCGGGCTGCCGTCAGAAGTGTTCTTCGCTCCGCCCAATGTGGCGAGAGCGAAATCGTCGAATATGAACTTGGACATGACGGCCAGCCTCAATCCGCACGGATGGGATTGACTGCTTCAGCCAAGATGATGACGCCTCCATGGTGAGCGGGCGCCAAGCCGACTGTAGAAATATCGTTGCGAGCAAGTGCTTCGGCCGTGGTGATCGCAACGTAGCGCACGCCATACCTTGCACTGCTGTGGTCCATGTTCGCCAGCACCAGCCCCTGCGCCACTGAGCATAGGAAGGCGAAGTGGCTGTCCTGATTGTTCAGCGTCTGCTTGAAGCCGAGGATAGACTTCAGGACCCAGTCGCGGCCCAGATCTAGGGTAAAGACGCGTTCCCGGCCATTCTGTGTCTCAACGATCTCGTCGCTTCCAAAGAGCCCCAGTCCGTCAACTCTCTGGCCATTGAGATAGAAGAGATACTGATACTCGGTGTGGCTCGGATCTTCGGGGGGGCTCGCCGGCAGGATGCGCGGTGCGGTGATGGTGACGCCGGTGTGGCGATCGACTGCGGAGCCTGGCTGACGCTCAAATTCCAGCGGCATGATTGATCCTTCAATGGAGTCCGGTTGCAGGCGATGGGATCCAATGATCCCGCCGCGTCCTTTTGCGGACTATACGACGTCATCCTGGCTGCTCTATAGGCTCCGGTCTTAAAGTCCTCCGTACTGCTCCCTGGTTCACACATTCAGCAAGCCAATCCCGTCACCCAGGCCACCTCCACCTGCCCGCGAACCCACCTATGCGATCATCCCGCCAGGACCGCAGTACCCAACAAGGCTGAGCAGGCATGGAGCAAGCAACACGCTACACGGTAACCCTCTTTCTGGCCGCGCCCGGCACCCCGCTGAACAGCGGCGGCAGCTCGCCGCGCGGCCACATGTATTTCCAGACCACCGCCGGCGAGGAAGCGCACAGCTACGGCTTCGCACCGCCGCGCCTTCCGACCGGTGAGGCCGCTGCCGGTGTGCAGTACGCCGAGGTTGTACACGACGATGCCGACGAGCACCGGGACCCGTACTACAGCCGAACCCTTGAGATCAGCGAGGAGCACTACGGCTGCCTGCGCGATTTCGCCGAGGAACCGGCCGAGTTCGAGTTCGATGTTGATCGACCCGCCACCATCAACCGCTGCAGCGATTTTGTATGGGCCGCGCTGCACTACGCCGGCCTGCATTCGCAGCCGGCACCTCTGGACGGTGGCAGCGACCTGGGCGAGTTCGCGGTGCTGTTCAACCTGCCGGAAATCCAGTGCATTGCGGCGCCATTCCCGGCCAGCGAGCTGAATGGCGAACAGCACCACCCGATGCCCGAACGCGAGGCCGAGCTGCACCGCGAGGGCGGTCGCCCGAGCCACGAGCCGCCGCCCAGCCCGATGGAAGTGGCCGGTACGCTGCTGGATCCCTCGCACCCCGACCACCGGCTGTTCGCGCAGCTGATCCAGAAGGTGGCCGAGCTGGACGCCGCCCACGGCCGCACCTTCGACGACACCAGCCAGCGCATCAGCGCCAGCCTGCTGGTGCTGGCCAAGCAGAACAACCTGTCCCGCGTGGACCACGTGCTGCTCAGCCGGCCGACGAAGAGCAGCCACGAGGCGGAGAGCATCTTCATCGTGCAGGGTGACCGCGATGACCCTGGGCATCGTCGCGCGAGCATCGCTACGGAAGTAGCGGCACAGACGGATGTGGCGGATTCGCTGCGGTTGAAGGAGCAGTAGTCCGAGCGTCCGCCATGCATCCGCAGGCGGACGCCACGGTCCCCACCTGCTACCATTCCCCCGCTACCCAGCCAGCCCCACCCCGCGCAGACAGATGCAGGGCCGGGCCGTCGAAGAACGGCCCCGCGAGCCAGGACACCCTCCGTGCCCATTGAAGGACGCTCGCATGATCCGCAATTCCCTTTTCCGTTCGGCCGCGCTGGCCGTTGCCGTGTCGCTGAGCCTTGGCGCTCCGACCGCCTTCGCCGCTGACGCCGCCACCGCAACCAGCCCCGCCACCGCCGTGCAGCGCCAGGCCGTCGCCCAGGGCCTGTACGAGCTGGCCTACAGCCCCAAGCAGAACGCGGTGTTCGTTGCCTCGTCCGGTGGGTTCGGCGATGACGCCGGCCCGGCCCAGGTGCTGCGCCTGAACCCGACCACGTTGGCCGTGGAAACCCGCATCCCGCTGGAGCGCAAGGCGTTCGGCGTGGTGCTGGATGACGCCCACAACCGCCTGTACGTGGGCAACACCGTGGACCTGTCGGTAACCGTGGTCGACACCGCACAGAACAAGGCCATCGGCACCGTACAGCTGATGGAGAAGAAGACCGGCAAGGACGGCAAGGCGGCCTACACCCACGACCTGCGCGAGCTGGTGGTCGACAGCGCCGCCAACCGCCTGTACGTCACCGGCCACAGCAGCCAGCCGGATGTGAGCAGCGTGCTGTTCGTGATCGATACCAACACCCTGAAGGTGATCAACACCATTCCGGGCCTGGGTAATGCCAAGGCGCCGGGGCTGGCGCTGGATGCCGCCAACAAGCGCGTGTACACCAGCAATCTGCTGGCCGATCTGGTGGTGGTGGGCACCGACTCCAACAAGGTGGAGGCCCAGCACAGGATCGCCGCCGAGCAGCCGATGAACATCGCGCTGGACCCGGCCGGCAAGCGCCTGTTCGTGACCGACCAGGGCTCGGAAATGCTGCGTGGTTACCAGGCCAAGAGCAGCGGGCTGGTCAGCAAGCACCCGGGCCAGCGCGTGCTGGTGCTCGACCGCAGCAACGGCAAGGAACTGGCCAGCATCCCGACCGACGCCGGCCCGCTGGGCATCCTGCTGGATGCACCGCGCAAGCGCCTGTACGTGACGAACCGCGAAGCGGGTACGGTGACCGCGTACAACAGCGACAGCTACCAGAAGGTGGCCACCTACGCCGTGCCGACGCACCCGAACAGCCTGGCGCTGGATGCGAAGAACAACGTGCTGTACGTGAGCATCAAGAACGGCGAGAAGGATGCCAAGGGCTCGGAAGAGAGCGTGGCGCGGATTCAGCTGTGATGCGATGACGCTGGGCCACGCCCGGCGTCCTGGCGCGTGAAGAAGGCAGGGTGCAGACCCTGCCTTTTTCTTTGCCCGGTTGCAGTGCCCACCGCCAACCCGCTAGGGTTGAAGCCCATGGCAGGGAGCCAAAGGGTCTGAATCATGCTGGGTATCCACCGCTGGCTGCGCGTCGGCCTGTTGATCATCTTGAGCTCCGTGCTCGGCGCCTGTACCAGCCGCATCCCGGAGCCGCCGGAACCTCTGGAACTGACGCAACCGATTACGGTGGATCAGCCGGGCCAAGAGGTGCGGTTCGAGTTCGAAGCGAATGCGCGCAATTTCGATCCAGGCCGAACCTATGCGCTGGAGTTGGAGTTGCAACGGTACGGACCGGTCACGAACGACGAGCCTGACGTAGGCAGATTGAAGGTCCCATTCGAGGTAACCCTGCAGCAATGGGGCGCCGATGTCTGGAAAGATGTTCCCACCTACGACAGCTACCAGGCCGGCGTGCTGAATGCAGGCAAGTCACTTCCCGAGTGGCATGCATCCAGCGAATGGCGCTACACATCCCCCCACATGGGTAGCGCGGGCCACTACCTGCTGAGCGTGGTCGCTCTGCCGCTGCAGTGCAACAACCGCTATCGCGTACAGGTTCGTACCGTACAGACCACGCCGGAATTGCAGCACTACTCGGCTCGGGTGCGGGTACATGCAGCGCGACCTGTAGGCAAATAGCTATCCTCAAGTTGTAGAGCCGACCCCTTGTCCGAATTGCGCTGCTCGTAGACAGTCATGCGCGCTACCGCCTACAGGGTTCGTACCGCGCAGGTGAAGCCGGAGGTGCAGCAGTACACAGTGCGTGTGCGCGTGCATGTTGCTCGTCTGCCTGGTAATTAACCAACAGCAGAAGCAGCAGTCCCAGCCGCGAGCGGGCTGATATCGGCCGATGCCACAGAGGCGTCGAAGACATCGACGCCTGGCGGTTCTCATCCCAGACGATGCATAGGATTCTGCTGCTGGTCCTGTACCTGTGCATCCAGCGTCTGCTGCTCAGCCTGCACCGGCGGCTGCCCACCCAACCCCAGTTTCTGAAGCGACTCCTCGGCCGGCGTCTGCGCGGCCACGGCAGTCGGCAGCATCGCCCGCAGATGCGCCGGGTTGGCCGGGTCGCCCTGCACCACGAAGATGTTGTGGCCGGCCGGGTGATTGGCCGTGGCGTTGCTCACCACCACGTGGTCGGCGCGTTCCAGGCCCTGTTCACGGGCCTTGACGGCCAGGCTGGCCGCCACGTTCTCGCTGGTGGCATCGAACTCGCGGCCGTGCTTCTCGTCCAGTGCGGCCACGTTCTGGCGGATCTGCTGGTGAAGGGAATCGTCAGGGGTCATTGGGGGCTCCATGTGGCCGCTACCGTGTGGCCGGATGTGGCCAGTGTAAATCGGTCGCAGGCTGCGCCGGTAACCGCTTTGTTGCTAGCCTGTGGCCCGGCGACGCAGGGGATGGCGTCCGTTGCAATGGCAGCGGGGGAGAGCATGGTGCACGGGGAGACAATCCGGATACGGGGACAGGCGGCCGCGCGGTTGCTGCTGGGCGTGGGGCTGTGGGCCTGCGCAGGTGCTGCGACGGCTGACACGCCGGTAGCAGCGGACGATCCCGCCTGCCCATCGCAGGACTTCACCCGTTTCCTGCAACGCTTTGCCGACCCGGCGGATGACCGGGTGCGGCTGCGCTACACCTCCGACCCGCTGGAGTACGAGGTGCCCATGCACACCGTGCGCGACGACCACGAGGGGCTGGCGGCCACGCACGTCGTGCTGGAACAGGGCGCCGCGCGATTGAAACGTTTCAGTTACCGCTACCTCGCTGCCTTCGATCTGTTCGTGCCTTCGCCGGTCAGCCGTGACCCGGTCGCGCTGGAGCGCATGCGCGCGGGCACCTACAACGCCCCCACGCAGATCGAGCCGATCGATGACAACGGGCAGCGCGTGACCTTCGGTAGCGACACCGAGCGAGACACCTACACCTTCGCGCGCCGTTACGGCTGCTGGATGCTGACGCGCGCCAGCAACCTGCGCGACTGAGCAGGCGCTGCGGCGCTGACGATCATTTGTCCGCTGGGCGGTGGTCGTAGCTGATCACGCGCTCGGCCTGCCATTGGCCGTCCACCCGTCGCCAGACCTGGATGAAACGGGCCTGGCCGGTCCAGCGTTCAACGCCATCGGTGCCGCGCTCATGGAAGCGGTGGTCGCCGATTTCCAGTGCGCGATCATCCCGCAGCGGAAAGACCTGCAGCGAGCTCTCCACCAGCTCGCGCCGCAGGTGCCAGCCGCCCTTGTGTGCGTTGTCGCACAGGTTGGCCACGCTGCGGCGGAAGTCGGCGCGACTGCTGGCGGACTTTCCATCCTTGTCATGGAAGAACTCCATGTCCTCGGTGGTCATCGCGGCGGCTTTGTCGGCGTCGCAGCTGTCGAACGCTGCGACGAACAGTTGCGTGTCGGCTGCGCGGATCTGCTCGCGCAGGCTGTCGCTGGCGGGGGAGGTGCCGACGAGTGCGGCGGCGAGCAGGGGCAGGGCGAGCAGCATGGCATGGCTCCGTTGAGGACCGGCGCAGACTGGCACGGGGGCTGTCTCACCGTAAGCGGGCGCTGACGAAACGGGGCCAGGGCCCGACCAATGCCGCACTGGCGGGTGTGAACCTGTGCGGCCCGGCACCCGTGTACGCGATGTCATGGCCTGAGCCGATTCCATCACGGGCGTCTCCGTCGCGAGTGCCTAGGCTGGGGTCCTCATTCCCCCCCCGGAGCCCCCATGCCTACCTCCTCCGTCCGCCTGCACATTGAAGACACCGGCGGCACCGGCCGTCCGGTGATCCTGATCCATGGCTGGCCGTTGTCGGCCGAAGCATGGAAGGCCCAGGTGCCGTTGCTGCGCGATGCCGGCTACCGCGTGATCAGCTACGACCGCCGCGGCTTCGGTCGCTCGGAAAAGCCTGCCGATGGCTACGAGTACGACACCTTGGCCGCTGATCTGGCCGGCCTGATCGACGAGCGTGACCTGCGCGACGTGACCCTGGTCGGCTTCTCGATGGGCGGTGGCGAGGTGGCGCGCTACATCGCCAACCACGGTGAGGATCGCCTGCACAGCGTGGTGTTCGCCTCCGCCGTACCGCCGTACCTGCTGAAGGGCGCGGACAACCCGGACGGGCCGCTGACCCAGGAAAAGGCCGATGAGATGCGCCAGGGGCTGGAGAAAGACCGCGAAGCGTTCTTCGACGGCTTTACCCGTGACTTCTTCAGTGCCGACGGCAAGCTGATGGTCACCGAGGACGAGCGTCAGGCCGCCATCGCACTCGCCCATCAGTCCGACCAGAACGCGGCGCTGGGATGCATGAAGGCGTTCGCCACCACCGATTTCCGTGCGGACCTGAAGAAGGTGACGGTACCGACGCTGGTGCTGCACGGTGACAGCGACGCTACGGTGCCGTTCGAAGGTTCGGGCAAGCGCACGCACGCGGCCGTCGCCGGCAGCGAGGTGGTGGTGCTGAAGCATGCGCCCCATGGCTGCAACACCAGCCACGCCGATGATTTCAATCTGGCGCTGCTGGAATTCCTGAAGAAGTAACACCGACTACGGCATCATCCGCTCATGCCCACTGCCCGCACGCCGCCCTGGAAGAAGCCCAACCCGAAGGGTCAGAAGACGCAGCCCCTGACGGAGTCGCAGAAGGCGGCGGCGCGGCAGCGGGCGGAAGAGAACGGGCGTCGTTACCCGAACCTGGTGGACAACATGTGGGCGGCGAAACTGCCGCGTGGTTGACGCGCTACCTGACGCGCCGCAGTAACAGATGCAGCTCCACCATCGGCAACACTCCCGCATGCAGCGCATATGCAGCGGACATGATCGCGCGTCATCCGCGATGGTGTCGCATCTGCCAGCCGACAGCGGCCGTTGGCTTGGCTAGCATGCGCGTCACTCGCTGGGGATACACCGATGACTGCCTTCACTGCCCGCCTCGGGCGCTTCTTCGGCGCTGGCCTGATGTTGTTGCTGCTGCAGGTGGTAGCACTGCTGTCGGTTGGCTTGGCCGCAGGTTACTTCCACCACCGCGTGGACCTGCTGCTGGAGCCCCTGTCGCTGGCTTGCGGTGGCACCGATCCGGGCGCGCGCCTGCACGTGGCCGAGCATCTGCTGGCGCGTGCCGGTGCGCTGGATGATTGGCAGCCGCTGTGCTGGTTGCCGATGGCAGCGCTGGTGCTTGCTCTGCTGGGTACGCTCCTGGTCTGCGTACACTGGCTGCGCCATGTTGATGCGCCGCTACGCCGCAGCGCATGGGGCCTGCTTGCCCTGCACGCGGCGGCACTGCTGCTGGCCAGCGCGATGCTGCGGCTGTATGAGCATGTGTGGGAAGGCATCACCACAGCACTGCCGGCTGCGTGCATGACAGATCTGGCACCGGATGGACATGAGCTGCCGTCCTCGATGCGGCAATGGTTGCTGCAGCTCTTCGCCAGGGCGGACCTGATGCCACCGCACGCGCCTGATGCGCTGGCCATCATCCTGTGTGGGTTGTTGCTGGCAGCGATGGTGGTTGGTCTGTGGCTATGGCGCATTACTTCGCGATTGACGCAGCCCTGAGGCCCGGTACGGATATCGCCCGCTGACTCGGCCCAGCGCCGCAACACCTGGCCCACACTCGGCTGCAAGGCTCA
This sequence comes from Stenotrophomonas lactitubi, assembly GCF_002803515.1. Classification (NCBI taxonomy): domain Bacteria; kingdom Pseudomonadati; phylum Pseudomonadota; class Gammaproteobacteria; order Lysobacterales; family Lysobacteraceae; genus Stenotrophomonas; species Stenotrophomonas lactitubi. Next base: position 94,575 of record NZ_PHQX01000003.1, read on the forward strand.
ATCGCGCTACAGTCGCTGCATCCTCATCCCATGGATGTACCGATGCGTCTGTTCCTGCGTGCGTTGCCGTTGCTGTTGTTGTCACTCACCGTCCACGCTGCCGAGGTCGATCGGCGCATTGCGGTGACCATTGACGATCTGCCGTGGGCGCGCCTGGATGAGATCGTGCCGGCGGATCTGCAGGCGCGTCATGCCGCACTGATGGCGCAGCTGCGCCAGGCTGACGTGCCGGTGATCGGTTTCGTCAACGGCAACAAGCTGGAAGTGGATGGCAAGGTGCAGCCGGCGCGCGTGCAGATGCTGCGCGACTGGCTGGATGCCGGCTACGAGCTGGGTAACCACACCTGGTCGCACATGGACCTCAACGCCAAGGGCGTGCCAGCGTTCCAGCAGGATTTCCTGCGCGGCGAGCAGGTGTTGCGACCGCTGCTGGCCGAACGCGGGGAGGCGCCACAGTGGATGCGTCATCCGTATCTGCGCGCCGGCCGCACGCCGGAAGATCGCGCGGCGATGGACGTGTTCTTCAAGCAGCACGGCTACCGCGTTGCGCCGGTGACGGTCGATAACGGTGAGTGGGTGTGGGCCTTCGCCTACGCCAACGTGATGAACGAGCAGCCTGACTCACCTGAGCGTGAGGCGACGCTGGCGAGCCTGCGCAAGGGCTATGTGCCGTACATGCTGAACAAGGTGGATTACTACGAGAAGCAGTCGCTGGCGCTGCTGGGGTATGCGGTGCCGCAGGTGTGGCTGATGCATGCCAACGAACTCAACGCGGCGACGTTCGCCGAGCTGGTGGCGGCCACCAAGCGTCGTGGCTATCGCTTCGTGTCGCTGCAGGAGGCCGTGCGCGACCCTGCCTATGCACGCGGTGCGGAGGGCTACAGTGGTCGTTACGGACCGAGCTGGCTGCACCGCTGGGCGATGGCCGAGAACAAGCCCAAGGAGTTCTACGCCGGCGAGCCGGAAGTGCCGAAGTGGGTGATGAAGCTGGCCAAGGTCGACGGCGAGTGAGGCTCAGCGCTTGATGGCCAGCACGCCGTCCAGCGCCAGCTCGGCCTTGAACCCTGCCTTTTCCAGGCGCTTGGCCACTTCGCGGGGCACGTCGCGGCCGCTGGTCAGTTTGTTCGGCGCGCCGGTGTAATGGAACAAGCGACCGCCCTTGCGGATGACGCGGGCGAGGTGGTCGTAGAACACCTGCGAGTACAGTTCGCCGGCGATGCCGAAGCGCGGCGGGTCATGCAGGATCGCATCGACGCTGTTGCTGGTCACCTGTTCGATCTGCTGCGACACGTCGCCGTGGCTGAAGTGCAGGCGACCGCTAGCGGCAGCTGAATCCGGATCGGGCGACCACGGGTTGAGCGTGCGCAGCCACATCACATCGGCGTTCTTTTCGAACGAGCGGATCTGGCCGACGCCGGCCTCCAATGCACAGGCGGCGAAGTAGCCCAGGCCACCGCAGGTATCGAGGATGATCTTGCCTGCGGGGGCGACCAGCTCGACCTTGCGGCGCGCGTCCTCGAACGGCGACAGCTTGGAGGTCGGCAGCATCTTGATGCCGTCGATCTCGAAAGTCGGTGCGCCCCACTCGGTCGGCACCAGCTTGATCAGCGAGCCGCTGAAGCGGGAGATGGCGGAGAACTCCTCGCCATCCCAGTAGTACAGCGTGCGGTCCTTCAGCTTGCCCGGCCACGGGTAGTGCTGGCCACGGAAGGTGAAACCCTCGGCACCCAGCTGCGCTGCCTCTTCGTTGCGCCCCAGGTCGAGCGAGCCCTGCCATTCGGTGGTGCCCTTGTCATGGGCACGGCGCAGGGTGTCAGCGCTGTCGCGGGTCAGCAGGGGGCCGGAGTAATGGGGCACGGTGGGTAGCGCAGGGTGGCTCGGGGGAGGGCATGGTACCGCAGGCGCTGTGCCGCCGAGCCGGACATGGGCGCGGCGCTACCGCAGGTCGGTGCAGCTGAATCCGTGGATGGTTCCCTCTCCTGAGATCATGCCGACACCTCGTGAGGGCTGCATGCCCTCCAATGCGCAAGATCGGCGATGGGCATCCTGGGTGGCGGCTGGCTGCCGGTCAAAGTCGTAGCGCATGCTGCCGTCTTCCTGCAGCAACCAATGCACGGTTACACGCTCGGCGCGTTGCCCTTCGATTTCCCAGTCAAAGGTGCGCATCACCACGACCTTGCCGTCATCGGTCTCACGCACCTCGTCATAGGCACCCTGGGTCTTTGCGGTGCCTGCGGCCAGCAGGAGAAGAAAGAGCATCGGTATTCCTCCTCGAAACCGGCAGCGTGTGCCAGCAGCATCGCTGAGGCCATGGGAAGAATTGCAATCTGGTCGCTACTGGCACTTCACCGCATACACCGGCCCCGCCCCGATCAACAGCAGCGCCATGTAGTCGCTGTCGCGTGCCCGGGCCTTCAACGTGGCGCCGTCCTTGACATGGAAGATGCCGAAGCCGCCGGCCATGCGGATCAGCGCGCTGTCGATCTGGTCGGCGTCGTCGCGGAAGTACTGCTGGATGTCGCTGCGGCTGGCCTTGTACAGCGCGTTGGGTTCGCGCTGCCATTGGCCGTCACGCTCGAAGGACACGAAGTACTGGCTTCCTTCCTTTTCGATGCGGAACTCGGCGGACTTGCGCGGACTGGTGGCGAAGCAGCCGAGCATCGGGTCGGAGGAGAACGGCAGCTGTGTGTCGCCGGAACAGGCCACCAGCAGCAGGAGGGCACCGGGCAGCAGCAGGCGGAGCGCGCGCATGGGATGTCCCGACGGGGCAGGTGCGGCCAGTGTAGGCAGTACGCGGTGGCGCCCGGTACAGATTTTCGGCAAGAACCGCGACCCGCTGGCGTCACGCGCTGCGATGGATCTCCACTGTCACGTGCACCAGCTCTTCATGGATCGCCAAGGCCTGGCGCACGGTATCCGGGTCGAGCGTGGCATCACTGGTGACCACGCAGGCAGCAACGGCGTACTTGCCGCGCCCCACCTGCCACACGTGCAGGTCGGCCAGGCGTGCCGGCCACGGGCCCTGCTCGATCACCTCGCGCACCTCGGCCACCACCGGCGCGTCCATCTGCGCGTCGAGCAGGATGCGACCGCTGGCGCGCAGCAGACCGATCGCCCACACGGTGACCAGCACCGCACCGACCAGGCCCATCACCGGGTCCAGCCAGGTCAGGCCGAGCAGTTTGCCGCCCAGCAGGGCGACGATGGCCAGCACCGAGGTGGCGGCGTCGGCCAGCACGTGCACGTAGGCCGAACGCAGGTTGAGGTCGTGACCGTGCGAATGGTCGTGATCGTGGTCATGCCCATGATGATCGCCATGGTCGTGCCCGTGTCCGTGGCCATGATGGTGATGCGCATGACCGGGGCTGTCGTGCAGCCACCACGCGCACAGCAGGTTCACGCCCAGGCCGACCACGGCGATGGCGATGGCCTCGTTGTAGTGGATGGGTGCGGGCACCCACAGCCGTTGCAGCGATTGCACGGCCATCAGCGCGGCAACACCAAGCAGGGCGATGGCGCTGGTGTAGCCGGCCAGGATCTCGATCTTCCAGGTGCCGAAGGCAAAGCGCGGATCGTGCGCGTAGCGGCGTGCACAGCGGTAGGCGAACACCGAGAGGCCCAGCGCCAGTGCGTGCGAGCTCATGTGCCAGCCATCGGCGAGCACGGCCATGGAATTGAACCACCAGCCTCCGACGATCTCGACCAGCATCATGCTGACGGTGAGCCACATCGCGCGACGGGTATTGCGTTCGGCCAGCGGGTTGCCGTCGTCGAAGCGGTGTTCGTGGCGGCGGGCAGCGGCGAGGGCGTCCAGGTGCATGGCGGCAGTGATGGATGGATACCCCCATAGGGTATATGATCCGCTCATGGCGCATGTACACCGGAATCGAAAGCAGCTGCTGACCCGGATCCGTCGCATCGGCGGCCAGGTGGCGGCGTTGGAGCAGGCGTTGAACACGCCCGAGGGCGAAGCAGGCGACTGCGCCGACGTGCTGGTGCAGGTGGCCGCCGTGCGTGGCGCTGCCCATAGCCTGTTGATGGAACTGCTGCACGAGCACCTGCAGGAACACGTGGTGGGCGCGGAAGACCCGGCCCAGCGGGCGGCCGAAGCCGAGGTGCTGGTGGAGCTGCTGCGCCGCTACGGCAAATAGCCGGGCAATGCCGGCCGTTGGCTGGCAACCTCATGAACTGCGGACGTAGCCTGCAGTTGCCGGCCAGCGGCCGGCACTACCCCTGCGGTGTCATCGGTGCCGGTGCCGCGCGTTCCAGATGTGCGTGGCGGCCAGCAGCAGGCTGCCGGTGACCGTCAGCGGGGTCTCCCACGCGTGCGAGGGCAGCGCCAGGGCGCCCGCCATCAACAGGGCCAGGCCGATACCGGCGCTCAGCCACGCCAGCGCAGGCAGGGGATGTCGGCGTTCGGCCCGCCACAGGGCGAAGCCAGTCATCGGCAGCGCGATGGCCACGAAGACCAGGTGCACCCATTCCGCTTCGGCCCAGACGCCGAACAGCGGCAGCGCGGCCGCCAGCAGGGGCAGTGCCAGGCAGTGCAGCAGGCACAGGCTGGACAGGGCGACGGCACCGGCATCAAGCAGGGCGGCTGAGGGCGACTTCATGTGGGGAGGTTCCTTGCGCGACAATTGTTATACAGTAACATTTCCTTTCTGCAGCCAACCCAGCCCCAGATGAACGCTATTTCCCGCGCCGACCGTCGCCTTCCGGTCACCGTGCTCTCCGGCTTCCTCGGTGCCGGCAAGACCACCCTGCTCAACCAGATCCTGCGCAACCGCGATGGCCTGCGGGTGGCGGTGATCGTCAACGACATGAGCGAGGTCAACATCGATGCGCAGCTGGTGCGCGATGGCGGCGCGGAGCTGCGTCGCACCGAAGAGACGCTGGTGGAGTTCAGCAACGGCTGCATCTGCTGCACGCTGCGCGATGATCTGCTGCAGGAGGTCCGGCGCCTGGCTGACAGCGGCCGCTACGACTACCTGCTGATCGAATCGACCGGGATCGGCGAGCCGATGCCGGTGGCGGCCACCTTCGCGGTGCGCGATGAGCATGGCTTCAGCCTGAGCGATATCGCGCGGCTGGACACGATGGTGACGGTGGTGGACGGCAGTGCCTTCCTGGCCGATTTCGGTTCGACGCTGCGCTTGGCCGAGCGTGGCCAGCAGGCGGGGCCGGACGATGATCGCGGCGTGGTCGACCTGCTGTGCGAGCAGGTGGAGTTCGCCGACGTGATCGTGGTCAGCAAGGTGGACCAGGTGGAAGAGGAGCTGCTGCAGGACACGCTGGCGGTGCTGCGCGGCTTGAACCGCGACGCGAAGCTGCTGCTGTCCAGCTTCGGCGACGTACCGCTTGCGGAGCTGCTGGATACCGGCCGCTTCGATTTCGAGCGCGCGCAGCAGGCTCCGGGCTGGGTGAAGGAGCTGCGCGGCGAGCACACGCCGGAAACCGAAGAGTACGGCATTGCCAGCTTCGTCTACCGCTCGCGACGGCCGTTCCACCCGGCACGCTTCGCACGCACGTTGCAGCACGGCATGCCCGGGGTGATCCGCAGCAAAGGCTGGTTCTGGCTGGCCAACCGCATGGACTGGGTGGGTGAGTTGAACAGTGTGGGCGCGGCCACGCGCACCCAGGCGGCGGGCTTCTGGTATGCGGCGCGCGAGCGTGTGCGCGCTGGCCAGGAGGACACCACGCCGCTGCTGCCGCCGACGCCACTGCCCTACAGCGATCTGGGCTGGGCCCGGCAGCAGGCCGACTGCTGGAGCGCGCCGTTGCCCGATGCACAGGAATTCCCGGACGCGGCAGCGCACTCGGCGATGGCACGCCTGTGGCACCCGCTGTGGGGTGACCGCCGGCAGGAGCTGGTGGTGATCGGCGTGCACATGGACGAGCGCGCGGTGCGCTCGGCACTGGATGCATGCCTGCTCAACGACGACGAACTGCAGGCCGGCCCCTTGCTGTGGCAGCAGATGCCGCAGACGTTCCCGGTGTGGAAGCGCGGATGAGTAGATCCACGCCATGCGTGGATGAACGCTCGGCTGGCAGTAGATCCACGCCATGCGTGGATGCCAGCCGGCGGGAGCCGAGCATGGGCTCGGCTCTACAGCTCATCGCTTCCAATGGACGTGGACGCATTGCCAGCCAGTAGATCCACGCCATGCGTGGATGCCAGCCGGCAGGAGCCGAGCATGGGCTCGGCTCTACAACGCATCGCGCCACTGCCAACCTGCATCACCGACCTGCAGCACCTGCGTTGGCTGCAGGGCCTGCAGGAGGTGGGTGTCATGGCTGACCATCAGCAATGCCCCCGGCCATGCCGCCAACAGCTCTTCCAGCGCCTGCAGCGCGGCCAGGTCCAGCGCGTTGCCCGGCTCGTCCAGCAACAGCAGCTGCGGGGCAGGATCGGCATACAGCACGCTGGCCAGCGCACCTTTCACCCGCTCGCCATCGCTGAGGCTGCTGGCCGGGCGCTGGATGCGCTGTGCATCCAGGCCCAGCAACGCCAACCGCGTGCGCAGCTCAGCCGGATCGGCCTTGGGATGGGCAGCCTGCACCGCGTCGAGAATGCTCTCTTGGCTGCGCAGATTCAGCAGCTGCTGGTCGAGCAGGGCCAACGGCGCGTGCCGATGTACCTGTCCACTGTCTGCGGGCAGCTCGCCGGCCAGCACGCGCAACAGCGTCGACTTGCCGCTGCCGTTGTCGCCGACCACTGCAATGCGCTGGCCACGACGGATCTCCAGCTGCAGTGGCGCCCGACAGCCGCGCGGCAGCACCAGGTCATGGGCCTGCAGCAAACGGGCTTGGCCACGCTCGCCTTCGCCACTGAACAACGCCAGTTCCGGCGCCACGTGCACCGCTGCTGCGGCGGCGCGCACCTGTGCGGCGCTGGCCAGCAGGCGATCGTTCTGGATCTGCTGCGCACGCCCATGGCTGGCTTCGGCGCGCTGCTTCTGCCGACCGAGCAGGATCGGTGCCTGGTTGGCCTCGCGTGCCTCGCGGTTGCCGCGTGCCTGGCGCTGCTGCTGGCGCTCGTGCTGCTCGCGCGCGCTGCGTTGCTGCTGCCGGTGCTGGGCGCGGACGTGGTCAAGCTGGGCGGCGGCGGCCTCGCGTTCGGCGGCACGCGCGTCGGCATAGTGCTGCCACGGCCCGCCATAACGTTGCAGGCCGTGCGCATCCAGTTCGACGATCTGCGCCATCTGCGAGAGCAGGCCACGGTCGTGGCTGATCGCCAGCAGGCCGCCCTGCCATTGCTGCAGCTGTGCATACAGTTGGCGGCGGTGATGGGCATCGAGGTGATTGCTCGGCTCGTCGAGGATCAGCCAGTCCGCGCCGCTGGCCCACGCGCCCGACAGGGCGACCTGCATCGCCTGGCCACCACTGAGTCGCGCGGCGGGCTGCGCGGGATCAAGGTCGGCCGGCAGCTGCATTGCCTGCCACTGCTGCTGCAGGCGTTCGCGCAGGTTCCAGCGGTCGCCGATGCAGGTGAAGTCGGCTGCATCGACGCTGCCCGCTTCGATGCGCGCCAGTGCCGCCAGTTCGGCGCCTACGCCGGCCAGTTCGCCGACCGTGCCACGTGGTGGATAGCCGGGTGTGGGCAACAGGAATACCTGGCCACCGCGGTGCACGTGGCCCTCGTCGGGCGACAGCTGACCGGAGAGCAGGCGCGCGAGCACGCTCTTGCCGACGCCGTTGGCGCCGACCAGACCGGTGGCCACTGGCTCGAAGGAAAAGGACAGATTGGAAAACAGCGGTCGGCCATCGGCCAACCGATACGACACGCGATCGAGCGTGAGGGAATGCGAAGTCATGCGACCTCCATGGATGCCTGGTTCTCCCCTGCGCGCAGGGGCGGGAAGAGTCGGGCCGTCTAGTGCGAAGACGGCGGCATCACTGGCGCATTGGTCGCGAGCCTCTATGAGGAATGAGCGGGCAGTATAGCGCCGCGAGCTGAATGGTCGCGGCCGCTGCGCCGCGTTACGGCACCGTATCCAGCCGCGCGCCGACGAATTCGATGAACACCCGCAGCTTCGGCAATACGTGGCGGCCCGACGGCCACAGCAGGTGGAACGTGCCGCAGGAATGCACGTGCTCATCAAGCACGGTGACCAGCCGGCCGGCAGCGAGTGCATCGCGTACCGAATGCACCGGCACGAACGCCAGGCCACCGTCGCGCAGTGCCAGTGCCACCCGTGCCTCGATGGTGTTGGCGACCAGGTGCACCGGCAGTTCCTGTGCCGTGTCGCCCTCGGGCCAGAGGATCGGCCACGGTTCGAGTTTGCCGCTGCTGGGGAAGCGGTAGTGCAGCAGGCGGTGCTGCAGCAGGTCCGCCGGCGTCTGCGGCGTGCCATGCCGTTGCAGGTAGGCCGGCGATGCGACGACGCGGCGTGGGAACACACCGAGGCGGCGCGCGGTGAGACGTGAGTCGCTGGGCTCGCCGACACGCAGCACGGCATCGAATCCCTCTTCGATGACGTCGACCAGTCGATCGGAGAAATCCAGCTCCAGGCGGATGTCGGGATAGGCGGCCATGAATTCCGCCATCAATGGCAGGGTAAGGTCGCCCACCAGCGGCAGGCTGATGCGCAGGGTGCCGCTGGGGGTTGCATGCTGCTGGGCCAGTTCGGTGCGCGCGGCGTCGCGCTCGTCCAGGATGCGCCGGCAGCGCGCCAGGAACAGCTGGCCCTCGGCGGTGAGGGTGATGCTGCGCGTGCTGCGGTGGAACAGGCGTACACCGAGCGCCTGTTCCAGCCGGGCCACGCACTTGCCGGCGGCCGAGGCGGAGATGCCTTGTACGCGGCCGGTTTCGACGAAGCTGCGGGTGTCCGCGGCGTGGACGAAGGTCTGCAGGTTGGCCAGGTTGTCGAGGACGGACATGGGGAAGATCGCTGCGAAAGAGGGCAGGGTAGGCGGCGGTCGGCATGCGCGGTGACGCAGCCGGTGCAACAGTGCGGTGCGGGTGCTTGGCGGGTCGGTGCGGCCCAGTGGTTCCGGGCATGATGCCGATTGCGGACCTTGCGGTCCATGATGCGCGGAGCCCGGCCCCGCTTTTTGCGGGCGCCGAAGCTGCCTACCGTGGCGGGCCTCTCCCCACGGATCACCCCGATGACACTCGCCTTCCCTGTTGAAACTGCACCGGCACTGCCCGCGGTGAGCGCGCTGCTGCAGGCCGTGCACCCGCAGCGCCTGGTCGGTGCGGTGGTGCTGGTGCGCGAACACGGCGTGCTTCGCCATGCCAGCGCCAGTGGCCTGGCCGATCGTGAATCGAATACACCGATGCGCCGCGACCAGCTGTTCCGGCTGGCTTCGGTGAGCAAGCCGCTGCTGACCACTGTGATCCTGCGCCTGGTGGCAGAGGGTGTGCTCGACCTGGATACGCCGGTGCAGCGCTGGTTGCCGGCGTTCCGCCCGGCACTGGCCGATGGCAGCCAGCCATCGATCAGCCTGCGCCAGTTGCTCAGCCACAGCAGCGGGCTGGGCTACCGCTTTCTGGAAGCCGACGCCGAGGGCCCTTACGCGCAGGCGGGCGTAAGCGATGGCATGGACGCGAGCGCGGTGACGCTGCAGCAGAACGTGCAGCGCATTGCGCAGGTGCCGTTGCTGTTCGCGCCGGGCAGCCAGTGGCTGTACTCGTTGGGCGTGGATGTGGCGGGCGCAGTGGCTGAAGCAGCCAGCGGTGAGACCTTGCAGATGTTGTTCGACCGGCTGCTGGCGCAGCCGCTGGGCCTGCGCGACACCGCGTTCGCCACCGGCGAGGGCAGCCGTCTGGCGACGCCGTATGTCAGTGACGTACCGCAGCCGCATCGCTTGCAGGAGGGCGAGGTGGTGGCGGCGTTCGAGGGCTCGGTAGGCATCGAATACAGCCTGGCACGGGCGACCGATCCACACCGTTATCCGTCGGCCGGTGCAGGGCTGGTGGGTACCGCTGACGAGGTGATGGCCGTGCTGGAGGCGCTGCGCGATTCGTGTGTTTCACAGCTGCTGCCGGACAGCTTGATGGCACAGATGGGAACGCCTCAGCTGGGCGAACTGGGACCTGTCGATCCACCCGGTTGGGGCTTCGGCCTGGGCTTTGCCGTGCTGCGTGATGCCGCAGCCAGCGGCACGCCACAGACCGTGGGCACATGGCGCTGGGGCGGTGCCTACGGCCATAGCTGGTTCGTCGATCCGGCGCGCGGCCTGAGCGTGGTCGCGCTGACCAATACACTGTACGAAGGCATGCATGGCGCGTTCGTGGATGAACTGCGCGATGCGGTGTACGCCGATCTGGAGACGGCGCGATGAGCGGCCACGCGATCGATGCCGGGGCACCGGCCGGTGATGCAACGCGTCTGCCGTGGCGTGGTCTGCTGGCCTTGGCCGGTGGTGGTTTCATCACCCTGCTGACCGAAACGCTGCCGGCCGGTGTGCTGCGGCCGATGGGCGAGAGCCTCGGTGTCAGCGATGCGGCAGCAGGACAGCTGGTGAGCGTGTACGCACTGGGCTCGCTGCTGGCTGCGTTGCCGATGACCGCGCTGACCCAGCGGCTGCCGCGTCGTCCGCTGCTGCTGGCGGCGATTGCCGGCTTCATGGTGGTCAACACCGTGACCGCGCTCAGCCACGACTACGTGCTGACCCTGGTGGCGCGCTTCCTGGCGGGTGTGGGCGCGGGCCTGCTGTGGTCGCTGGTGGCCGGCTACGCCGCGCGCATGGTGGTGCCGGAACTGCAGGGCAGGGCGATCGCGGTGGCGATGATCGGCTCGCCGCTGGCGTTGTCGCTGGGGGTGCCGGCCGGCACGTTGCTGGGCCAGCAGATCGGCTGGCGCTGGGCGTTCGCGTTGATGAGCGTGCTGGCGGTGCTGCTGCTCGGCTACGCGCGATGGGCGCTGCCCGCATTGCCGGCGGCCGGCGCAGGCCGGCGCATGTCGCTGGGTTCGGTCTGGCGCATGCCCGGCATCCGCAGCACGCTGCTGGTGATGGTGCTGTACGTGCTGGCGCACAACGTGCTGTACACCTACATCGAGCCGTTGGCGGTGCAGGCCGGCGCGGGCGGTTGGCTGGACCGGCTGCTGCTGGCGTTCGGCATCGCCGCGATCGTGGGTATCGCCATTGCCGGCTGGGGCGTGGACCGCCATCTGCGCGCGCTGGTATGGGCCAGCGTGATCGGCTTCGTGATGGCGGTGGTTTCGCTGCTGCTGTGGCCGGGCGTGCCGGGTGTGCTGCTGCTGGTGACGATCCTGTGGGGCGTCGCGTTCGGTGCCGTACCAACCCTGTTCCAGACCGCGCTGGCGCGCCGTGCCGGCGCCGCTGCCGACCTCGCGCAGTCGATGCTGGTGACCGGCTGGAATCTCGCCATCGCCGCCGGTGGCGTCGGCGGCGGCCTGATGCTGCAGGCCAGCGGCGCACAGCACCTGGCCTGGTTGCCGTTGCTGCTGCTGGCAGTGTGTGCAGCCTGGCTGTGGGCCCGCCCGAAGGCCTGGGCATAGGCGTCGATCAACGGTGACGGGGTTGCCGGTCAGCGGCCGGCACTACAGAGAGCAGAACGTGCGAGCGCAGCGACCCGCTGTTGTTTTTCTCTTCTCTCTTACGTGGTGGAACGCCGCAGAGATCTGTCCCGGGTCGGGCGGGGTGGGTACGCGGGGGTGTCCGCGGCATGGATGCCGCGGCCAAGCCTCCATGGACGGATTCACGGCGTCCCCCGCGTATCCACCCCGCCCGACCAACCCACGAACCGCTCTTAGCGACCCACCACGAGGGGCCGCGCCGTTCGCCGACTACTCCTCCCCCGCCTGCTCACGCTCGAACGGCACGCTACGCGGATTCTGCATGTGCTCCCGCGCCGCGCCGTACTGCTGCTGGCGCTTGCGGTGGAAGGCGATGAACTCATCGCGCGGCAACGGCCGCGAGAACAACCACCCTTGGCCGAACTGCACGTGCTGGCTGTGCAGGTAGGCCAGCTGCGCTTCGGTTTCCACGCCTTCAGCCACCACCCACAGGCCCAGCTCGCGGGCCATGCCGATGATGTGCGGCGTGACCGGGCTGGTCGCGCTTTCGGTGCCGATCGCATCGATGAAGGACTTGTCGATCTTCAGTGCATCCAACGGCAGCTGCTGCAGGTACTGCAGGCTGGAATAGCCGACACCGAAATCATCGATGGCCACGCTGTGACCCGCGCGTCGCGCCGCCGCCAGCATGGTGCGCGCACGGTCGATGTCGAGGAAGCCATGTTCGGTGGCCTCCAGCCAGATCTGCTGCGGCAGGATGCCGCTGCCGGCCATGCGCTGCGAGATCACCTTCAGCGCCCGCCCGCTGCTGATGTCCTCGGCCGCCAGGTTGATCGCGATGTGTGCACTGCGATCCTCGGCCAACAGTTCACGCATGTCGGCAACCACGTTCTCGATCACCAGATCGGTGATGGCGGCGATCATCCCGGCCTCTTCGGCCAAGGGAATGAACAGGTCCGGACGCACCTGCGTGCCGTCGGGTCGCTGCCAGCGCACCAGTGCTTCGGCGCCGACGCAGATGCCGGTATCCAGTTCGATGATCGGCTGGTAGTGCAGGTAGAGTTCGCGGCGGCGGATGGCGATGCGCAGTTCGCCGCGCATCGACAGCCGTCGTCGCGACAGCCAGATCACCAGGCCGGCACCGGCGGCGGCCATCAGCAGTCCCAATGGCACGAACAACCACGCCTGCTGCCGGAACGTGGCCGCCAGCGCGGTGCGCGGGGCGGTGGCGATCGCCAGCCATTCACCGCTGCGCGCGCTGGCATACAGGGTGCTGCGGTCCAGGCCCTCGCCGGGCTCGCGCAGCAACTGCTGCAACAGGGTCGGGTCCATGCCGTCCTGCTGGGTCAGCAGCCGTCCATCCGGGCTTGCCAGGGCCAGCCGCACGTCTGGATCGACAATGACATCGACGAAGCGACGGGGGTCGACCAGCACGTCGTACGACCCGTACATGATGGACAGCATCGGCCGCCGGCCCGCCGCCTCGGGGCGCACGTCCACGGTGATGCCGACGCCATCGCTGGTGACGTGGTCCGGCGTGGGCTGGTCCACATCCCGCAGGAATGAGCCCCACGACGTGCAGCGCAGCTTGCCGCCCTCGAAGTAGCCCATCTGGTCGGACGACGGCGTGGTCATCACCAAGGTCTGCATGCGCTGGATGTGTTCGGCCCCGCAGGGCGGCAGCACCGTGGCCTCGGCCGACTTCAATGCCGCCAGCGCTTCCTGGTAGGACACTTCGGTACGGCGCAGGCTGCGCTCGGCGATGGCATGCAGACGCTGTTGCTCGACGCTGACGGCGCGATCCCAGGTGGCATAGACCATGACCGCGATCGGCACTGCAGCGGCCAGCACGGCCAGTACGGTGCCGCCGATGATGACCCGCAGTCGGCTCATGACCGGGGCTCCAGAGAGGTGTGCAGGGCTGGGCACATGGGCGGGGCCGGTCCTTGGGCGATGGCGGTATATGAACACGGCGCCGGGCTGGGCGGAATGGGACAAATGCGGTAACGGGTCACATTGTGGTGAAGGCGACACTTGTTGACGGTCCTGGTCCGTCCGGCGCTGGCGTTGTGGAAGCCGGAGGACTACCGTCGGACGCTTCACCCGCCTCTTCCCGCGCCCATGACCGAGCCCGCCACGCCCCCCGAGAACCTGCGCCGCAGCCTGTCCAACCGTCACCTGCAACTGATCGCCATCGGCGGTGCCATCGGCACCGGCCTGTTCATGGGCTCGGGCAAGACCATCAGCCTGGCCGGCCCGTCCATCGTGTTCGTCTACCTGATCATCGGCGCGATGCTGTTCTTCGTGATGCGGGCGATGGGCGAGCTGCTGCTCTCGAACCTGCAGTACAAATCCTTTATCGATTTCTCCACCGATCTGCTCGGGCCGTGGGCCGGGTTCTTCTGCGGATGGACGTACTGGTTCTGCTGGATCGTCACCGCCATCGCCGATGTGATTGCCATCGCCGCCTATGCGCAGTTCTGGTTCCCCGGGCTGGACGCGTGGATACCCGCTCTGGCCTGCGTGATGCTGTTGCTGGCGCTGAACCTGGTGACAGTGAAGCTGTTCGGCGAAATGGAATTCTGGTTCGCGCTGATCAAGATCGTGGCCATCTGCGCGCTGATCATCACCGGCGCCGGGCTGGTGGCGTGGGGCTTCACCTCGCCCAGCGGGCACACTGCAGCGCTGTCGAACCTGTGGAATGACGGTGGCATGTTCCCGATGGGCCTGGTCGGTTTCTTCGCCGGTTTCCAGATCGCGGTGTTCGCCTTCGTCGGCATCGAACTGGTGGGCACCACCGCTGCGGAAACGGCCGATCCGGAGCGCAACCTGCCCAAGGCGATCAACTCGATCCCGGTGCGCATCATCATCTTCTACGTGCTGGCGCTGATCGCGATCATGGCGGTCACCCCATGGCGCCAGGTGGTGCCGGACAAGAGCCCGTTCGTGCAGCTGTTCGTGCTGGCCGGCATTCCCGCCGCGGCCAGCCTGATCAACTTCGTGGTGCTGACTTCGGCAACATCGTCGGCCAACAGCGGCATCTTCTCCACCAGCCGCATGCTGTTCGGCCTGGCCGAGGAAGGCCATGCACCGCGTGGCCTGTCCAAGCTCTCGCGCGCAGCGGTGCCGGCACGGGGCCTGCTGTTCTCCTGCCTGTGCCTGCTGGGCGGCACCCTGCTGATCTACCTGATCCCCAACCTGGTGACCGCCTTCACCCTGGTGACGACCCTGGCGACGGTGCTGTTCATCTTCGTCTGGTCGCTGATCCTGGTGGCCTACATGGTCTACCGCCGTCGCTACCCCGAACGCCACGCGGCCTCGATCTTCAAGATGCCCGGTGGCGTGGCGATGTGCTGGGCCTGTCTGGTCTTCTTCGCCGCCGTACTGGTACTGCTGAGCCTGCAGGCCGACACCCGCCAGGCCCTGGTGGCTAGCCCCGCATGGTTCGTGCTGCTGGGCGCAGGTTACTGGCTGCGGCGGAAGATGGCGCGGTAATCAGGAAGACCCTCGCCAACAGATCTCACAGCCTCGGTGAGTCCCATCCACGCATGGCGTGGATCCATGTGTCGACCAAGGTCGACACCCACCAACAGCCGCGGGGTCGACACCCACCAACAGCCGCACAGAACACCGTTCCCAGGTCGCGGGGAATTGTCGAAGGCGGGGTGGGTCCGGTTGCGGGGGTGTAAGCGCCATGGATGGCGCGCCCAAGCCCCCAGGGACGGATTCACGGCGCCCCCCGCCACCGGACCCACCCCGCCATCCCACGGATAGCCCGCCGTTGCTGTTGCTGTTGAGGTTGCCGTTGCCTCTGCGGGTGCCGGGCGCCGCCCGGCCGAAACCCCCCATTCACTCATTGTTAGCGGCCGCCGCCGGATCATCCGGCCGCCATGTCCCTCCGTCCCGCCCTCGTCGCGCTGTTGCTGCTGTCTGGCCTGTGGCCAGGGCTGGTCGCTGCGCGCACGGTCTACCGCTGCGTGCAGGGCAGCACGGTCAGCCTCGCCACCGCACCCGAGCCCGGCTCGCGCTGCACGCCGAAGGAGATCGACGACAGCGCCGTGCAGACACCCAACCTGTGGGGCAACATGGGCGTGTTCAGTGGCGTGCTGTACGAGCGCGAGCAGGACGGCAAGCTTGTCTATTCCACCCGCAACCTGCCCGGCTCGCGCGTGTTCCTGAAGTTCACCGTGGCCACGCCACCGGGCGAACCGGCGCATGAAGGCCTCGGCAAGGTCGGCAAGCCCCAGCTGGCCCAGCACGCAAAACAGTTCAAGGCGGCGGCCAAGGCTACCGGTGTCGACGATGCCTGGTTGCGGGCGATCGCCCATGCCGAAAGCAACTTCGACGCGCTGGCGGTGTCCAGCAAGGGCGCGCAGGGCGTGATGCAGCTGATGCCCGATACCGCGCTGGAATACGGCGTGCGCGACCCGTTCTCGCCGCAGCAGTCCATCGACGGCGGTGCCCGCTACATGCGCGCGCTGCTGCGCCGCTACAACGGTGACCGTCCGCTGGCAGCGGCGGCCTACAACGCCGGCATCGGTGCGGTGGCGCGCTACAAGGGCGTGCCACCGTATGCCGAAACCCTCGCCTACGTGGACAAGGTGATGGCCCTGTACACCCGCTATCGCGAGGCGATGGGCATCCGCATCGAAGTACCAGCGAAGTAGCCGGCGCTCAGCGCGACGTGGCGCTGCCCACCAGGTCGTAACGCTCGATGCGGCCGACGCGCGAGACTTCGGCCTGCACATCGGAACGCTGCTTGAGTTCGCGCCAGGCGGCATCGATGCGTACATCGCCCGGCAACGAGGGATACACGCGCATGTCCTGCAGGCTGGCCAGCGCGTCGCTGCGTTCCAACGGCGAACGCAGCTGCTCGATCAGCACGGCTGCGGCCCCATCCAGATCACCTTCTTCCAGCAGCATCTCGCGATAGAAGAGCCGAGCGTCCTTGCGCTGGGCGACGATGACCGCACGTGCTGCGGCGGTAGCGGCGGCATCACCGCGCTCGCGGGCGGCGGCGAAACGGATCAAGGCCTGTGCGGCCTGGCCATAGCCGCTTAGACCGGTCAGCGTCTCCATCGCGGCCTCTGCTTCCTGCGTCTTGCCGAGTGAGTTGAGCACGAAGGCCACGTTCATCTGATGCTCCAGACCATCCGGTCCGAGCGCGCCGATGCGGGCGGCGAGCTTCGCCGTCGCCAGCGCTTCATCGGTGCGTTGCAGGCGCCGCAGTGCCGCGATGCGGCTGTTGAGCAGCCAGGCAATCCATTCCGCCTCGGCGGCAGGCGGCGATTGTCCTTCTGCGGCGGCCTCGGCCAGCGTATCGGTCAGCGCCAGGACTTCCTCGTTGCGATCCAGCATCAG
Organism: Stenotrophomonas lactitubi; assembly: GCF_002803515.1. NCBI lineage: Bacteria > Pseudomonadati > Pseudomonadota > Gammaproteobacteria > Lysobacterales > Lysobacteraceae > Stenotrophomonas > Stenotrophomonas lactitubi. Next base: position 111,422 of record NZ_PHQX01000003.1, read on the forward strand.
CAGCGTGCTGCTGAAATCCACCATGCGTGCATCCAGGACGCGGTCCAGCAGGCCCGATACACGCAGGGTGTCCAGATGGGCCTGCGCAGCCTTGAGCGGATCGAAGCGTGCATCGGCACGGTCCACGTAGCGGTCGAAACGCTTGTCGCTGCGTACGCGGATCAGTTCGGCGGGGGTGTCGATGCGGGCCAGTGTGGTCGGGATGGCATCGCCGCGCCCGTTGTCGGCCTGCAGCGTTGCCAACGCCAGCCACAGCCCGGTGGGTTCGCTGCCGCCGCTCTTCCAGCCGTTGTCGAACAGCGCCTGCAGCAGCGCCATGCGCTGCGCGGGCTGCTCGCGCAGGTGGTACTGCAGGTAGCTGATGGTGTGGTGGTCGATCGCCAGCGGGCTGTCGGCACGCGCCAGCGCCTGTGTCAGATGCTCGACCGCTGCTGCTGGTTGGTCATCGTTGAGGTCCAGCGACACCAGCGTGGTCAGGATGCTTGCATCGCCCGGCAACGCCAGCAGCGCCTGCTGCAGATAGCGCCGTGCCAGCGCCGGTTGCTTCTGCATGGCCGCCGTCCAGCCGGCAAACTGCGCGGCGCGACCGCGGCGTTCGGCATCGAAGTCGGCCAGCAGCGGGCTCTCCATCAACCGTTGCATGGCGATCAACGCGGCCAGCGTATTGCCGCTGCGCGACTGTTCGATGGCCGTATCCCACTGCTGCGCGTACGCGGCGTGCGCAGCATCCATCGCCGCATCGGGCGGATGCTGCGAGGTAGGAGTGGGCGTGCGGGGCACGTTCGCCGAGGCGGTCGCGCTGGTCAGCGCGGCCAACAGCAGCGCGAGGAGTGGGGTGCAGCGGGGCATGGTGGGCCTCCGTCCATGGAACGGACATTGAACCTGCTGTGGCAGCGCAGGACAAGCGCCGCGAAACAGCCCTGACCATCGGCCATGGCGCTGCACGGGCGCAGCGATTATCGTTCGTGCCTCTTCATGCAAGTACAGGCAAACGGGACGATGGCGCGGTGGCAAGGGATGGCGGTGGGTGCGGTGGTGGTGGCAACAGCGGTGGCCCTGGCGGCAACCTGGTGGGATTTTCCCGCCCCCGGCCCGCAGGCGCCGGCTGGCCCTGTACCGACGCCGCTGGCGTGGACCGCACAGATCGAGCTGCTGGCCGGCGACGGCCATCCGGGTGATCGCGATGGCCCCTCGGCGCAGGCACGCTTCGCCGATCCCTACGCACTGCTGGGCAGTGCCGATGGCAGCGTTTATTTCACCGATGCTGGTGACAACAACCGCATCCGCCGCCGCCTGCCCGACGGTCGTATCGAAACGGTCGCGGGGCAGGGCGAGGGACGTGTTGATGGGCCTGCCCTGCAGGCAAGTTTCAACACCCCTTCGGGCATTGCTGCCGATGCGCAGGGCAATCTGTATGTGGCCGACACCGGCAATCATGCGATCCGGCGCATCAGCACCGATGGACAGGTGACGACGCTGGCCGGTGGCCAGCAGGGCTTCGCCGATGGTCCCGCTGCACAGGCGCGTTTCGATGGACCGATGGGCATCGCCGTGGATGCGCAGGGACAGGTCTATGTGGCCGATACCTGGAACGACCGCATCCGGGTGATCGGTACCGATGGCAACGTGCGTACGCTGGCCGGCGGCGACCGCCCGGGCTTCGCCGACGCGCCCGGTACCGACGCCCGCTTCGATACGCCGGTGGCGCTGGCCTTCGATGCGCACGGCGCACTGCTGGTGGCCGACCTGTTCAACAACGCGATCCGCCGCGTCGGCGCCGATGGCACGGTCAGTACCGCAGTCGGCAAGGGTGAGGTCATCAACGGCCCGCTGTCACTGGCCACCACGCACGACGGTGTGCTGTATGTGGGTGACCTGGACGGGCGCATCGTGCAGGTGACCCCGCAGGGCCATCAACTGGCGCTGCTGGGCAATGACCGCCTGCCACGCCTGGCGCGGCCCAGTGGCCTGGCCGTGGAGGCCGACGGTGCTCTGCTGGTGGCCGACTCCGCAGGCTATCGCCTGCATCGCCTGCGCCCGCTGCCGGTGGGTGAACTGCCTGCACCGGCGCTGGTGGGCCCGGCCTCAGACGCGGCGCTGCCGGACAGCGGTGGGCGCTGGCCGCTGGCACCACAGGACGGCTGGCATGAAGTGGTCGGCACGCTCGGCGAGGTGCGCGGCACCTTCCAGGGCGAGAGCCGCCACCACCTGCACGGCGGCTTCGACGTACGCGGCGATGTCGGCCAGACCGTGCTGGCGATAGCCGAGGGCAAGATCAGCAGCCCGATTGCCGCCTGGAGCCTGGGTGGGCAGGCTGAAGGCCTGGCCGTGGACCGGTTGAAGTACATCCACATGCGCGTCGGTCGTACGCCACGCGGCGAACCGTTCGACGCGCGCTGGCAGCCGCTGTACGCCGAAGACGGCACGCTGGAGCGCATCCGCGTACGGCGTGGCACGCGCATCCACGTGGGCGACCGTCTGGGCAGCATCAACAGCCAGGCGCACGTGCACCTGGCCGTGGGCAATGGTGGTTTCGAGACCAACGCTGTGGCACTGGGGTTCAAGGACTACGCCGACCACTTTGCGCCGCGCATCACCGACGTGGCGCTGCTGGACGACAACGACCAACCGCTGGCTGCCGGCACCGATGGCGTGGTGATGCTGGCCCGGCAGGGACGCGGCGTGCAGATCGTGGTGGAAGCCTGGGACCAGGTGGACAACAACCTGCCACGTCGCCGGCTGGGGCCGTACCAGGTGGGCTACCAGATCCTGGATGCCGCCGGGCAGCCACTGCAGGGCTACGAGCAACCGCGCTGGAACATCGTCTTCAACCGCATGCCGCCGCAGAAGCAGGCAGTGAAAGTGGCCTATGCCCCTGACAGTGGCATCACCGTGCATGGCAGCGCGGTTACCCGCTTCCGCTATCTGGTGACCAACACCGTGCGCGACGGGCTGATGGAAACCGGTCGCTGGCAGCCGGCGGCATTGCCGCCGGGCGAGTACATCGTGCGTGCCAGTGCGCGCGACTACAGCGGCAACGAAGGCGTAGGCCCGCGCGAGATCAGGGTACGGCTGCTGCCATAGCCGCAGCGGGGGCGCCGCAGCGTTCGCGCTCGGCGTCCATGTCCTCCAGCGGCCGCACCTCGATGCTGCCGAAGCGGGCCCATGGGAAGCCCTGCGCGATACGCATGGCCTCATCGCGGTCGTGGGCGACGATCAGGTTGAAGCCAGCCAGCAGTTCGCGGGTTTCGGCGAAGGGACCATCGAGCACCCGGCTGTGGCCATCGCGCACGCGCAGGGTCTGCGCCGATTCGATCGGCTGCAGTTTCTGCGCGGCCAGCAACGTGCCCTCGGCTTGCAGTTTGTCGGCATGGGCGAGGCAGTCGCGCATCAACGTATTGAAGTCGTCGATGGGCAGTGTGCGCAGCAGTGACGGGTCGATGTAGATCAGAAGCAGGTACTGCTGCATGGCGGAGTCCTGGCGGGGGGGCGGGGGTCCATGATCGCGCAGGTTTGCACGGGGGCATGCTGCACTGCGAAAGGCAGAGCGGGAAGCGCGCCTTCGGCGGGGATCGGCGAACGGCGGGGCCCCTCCGTGGTGGGGTGGGTTGGTCGCTGAAAGCTGGCTTCATGAGGGTGGGCCGGGCGGGTGGGATTGGCGGGGACGCCGTGAATCCGTCCCTGGAGGCTTAGCCGCGCCATCCATGGCGCGGATACCCCGCCAACCCCACCCGCCCGGCCCTAGACAGATTCCGGTGGCCGCACCACCACGGGAAATCACAAGCAAGAGCAAAAGCGGGTCGCTTCGCTCGCAAAGCCAAGGCAGCCAGCCAACTGCTGTTGCTGTTGATCTTGCTCTTGCTTCTGCCTTTTTCTTGATCTTCCCGTGGTGGATCGGAGGCAGGAACCTGTCCGTGGCCGGGCGGGTGGGTTGCGCAGGGGCGTAAGCGCCATGGATGGCGCGCCCGAGCCTACAGGGACGTATTCACGGCGTCCCCTGCGCAGCCCACCCGCCCGGCCAACCCGCAGAGATGCAGCTCTTCACGACCAACCGCCACCACGGAGGGGCCCCGCCGTTCGCCGATCCCCGCCGAAGGCGCGCTCTCCGCGACAAAAATAATTTCCCGGAACCTGTCGATCCTCGCGCCCCTGGTTCGTTGTAAGAGAGAAGGGCACGCACCCGCAGCCCAGCGGAGACCGCAATGAAAGTGATGGTGATCGTCAAAGCCAACGCCGATTCTGAAGCCGGGCGCATGCCCAGCGAACAGGAAATGGCCGCCATGGGCGCCTACAACGAACAACTGGTGGCCGCCGGCATCATGCTCGCCGGGGAAGGCCTGCATGCCACCCAGCGTGGCCGCCGTATTCATTTCGGCAGTGGCGCGCCGCGGGTCGAGATCGGCCCGTTCGGCCCGGCCGGCGAGCAGATCGCGGGGTTCTGGCTGTGGGAGGTGCGCTCGCTGGACGAGGCCACTGAATGGGCCAGCCGCGCGCCCTTCAGTGCGGGCGGTGCGCTGGAACTGCGCCCGTTGATCTCCGCCGAAGACTTCGGTGAAGCCTTCACCCCTGAATTACAGCAGCAGGAACAGCGTCTGCGTGAGCAGCTCGACCGCGCCTGAGCACGGTCGCGCATTCATCCCAATCGACGGAGCATTCCCATGAAACTGATTCCCTTCCTCGGCTTCAGCGGCCAGGCCCACGACGCAATGGCGTTCTATGCCAAGGCACTCGGCGGCCAGGTCACGTCGGAAATGAAGTACCGCGACATGCCGCCGTCCGACGGTTCGCCGGGCTGCAATGAGATGCCGGCCGACACGCTCGACCATGTGGCCCACAGCCAGTTGGAGATCGGCAGCGCGATCGTGATGGCGGCCGATGGCCCCGGTGGCGGCGAGGGTGGTTCCACCACCATCAATGTTGATGTCGACAGCATCGAGGAAGCCGAACGCGTGTTCGCCGCGCTGGCCGAAGGTGGCCAGGTGCAGATGCCGATCGCCGAAACCTTCTGGGCGCACCGCTGGGGCATGTTGATCGACCGCTACGGCAAGCCATGGATGGTCAATTGCATGAAGCAGCCCTGATTTTCCTTTTCTCGATCCATCGCAAGGAACCGCACCGATGAGTACACCGCAACCGCAGATGATCTTCGTCAACCTGCCCGTGCAGGATCTGGAAAAAGCCAAGACGTTCTTCGCCGCGCTGGGCTACAGCTTCAACCCGGCCTTCACCGATGAGAACGCCGCCTGCATGGTGGTCAGCGATAGCATCTTCGTGATGCTGCTGGTCAAGCCGTTCTTCCAGCAGTTCACCGCCAAGGGCATCGCCGATGCGCACACGCATACCGAAGTGATCACCTGCCTGTCGGCCGACAGCCGTACGGCGGTGGACACCATGGTGGACAAGGCGCTGGCCGCCGGTGCCAGCGAACCGCAGCCGGCGCGCGACTACGGCTTCATGTACCAGCGCGGCTTCCAGGACCTGGATGGGCATCTCTGGGAAATCGCACACATGGACGGCGAGCCGGGCTGACCGGCCACCGCAGGGAGAATCCCCATGGCTTACGTGGATGCTTACGTGCTGCCGTGCCCGCAGGACAAGGTGGCGGCCTATCGCCGCCTTGCCCGCCAGGCCGGCGCGGTATGGAAGGATCATGGCGCGCTGCAGTACATGGAATGCGTGGCCGATGACGTGCAACCCGGGAAATCGACATCGTTCCCGCAGGCGGTGAAGCTCAAGCCGGGCGAAACGGTGATCGTGGCCTTCGTGGTGTTCCGCACGCGCGCCGCGCGTGATCGCATCAACAAGAAGGTGATGGCCGACCCGCGGCTGGCGCATATCGGCCCCAAGGACATGCCGTTCGATACCAGGCGCATGTTCTGGGGCGGCTTCAAGCCGATCGTGGACGCGTGAACGCCGGCGCTTGTGCAGGCCGGGCCCGCATGCTGTGATCGCTGCATGCACGAGCCCGCCCTGAGCCAGCGCCTGGACACCCTCTGGCGGATGGAATCGCCAGTGTTGATCGCGCGCCTGGCGCGGCTGCTCGGCGGCGACGTCGGTCGTGCCGAAGAGTTGGCCCAGGACACCTGGCTGGCCGCGCTGGAGCGTTGGCCGGTGCAGGGTATCCCGGACAATCCCGGAGCCTGGCTGATGACCACCGCGCGCAACCGTGCCATCGATGTGCTGCGCCAGCACCAGCGGGTGGCGCAGCAGCATGCGCAATGGGGAGAGGAACTGCATCCGGCCGCCTTGCCCGCGCCCGATGACAGCCAGGCCCTGGAAGACGACATCGGCGATGACCTGCTGCGGCTGATGTTCGTGGCGTGTCATCCGGTCCTGCCTGCCGACGCGCGGGTGGCGCTGACCCTGCGCCTGCTGGGCGGGTTGACCACGATCGAAATCGCCCGCGCATTCCTGCAGCCGGAGCCGACCATCGCCCAGCGCATCGTGCGCGCCAAGCGTACGTTGGCGCAGAAGCAGGTGCCCTATGAAGTGCCGCGTGCCGATGCATTGCCGGAGCGACTGGCTTCGGTGCTGGAGGCGATCTACCTGGTGTTCAACGAAGGCTATGCGGCCAGTGCGGGCGACGACTGGATGCGACCGGCATTGTGTGCCGAGGCGCTGCGACTGGCGCGCATCCTCGCCCATCGGATGCCGGCGCCACCGGTGCTTGGCCTGTTGGCGCTGATGGAACTGCAGGCCTCGCGCGCGGCGGCACGGGTGGATGCGCAGGGCGCGCCGATCCTGCTGGACCAGCAGAACCGGGCGCAGTGGGATTGGCTGCAGATTGAACGCGGCCAGCAGGCACTGACGCGCGCAGTGTCCGCAGGCGGCGGCGATGATCCGTATGTGCTGCAGGCACGGATCGCCTTCTGCCATGCCAGTACGCGTCGCGCCGAAGACACCGACTGGGCGCGGATCGCCGCACTGTATGCGCAGTTGCTGCAGGTGATGCCGTCGCCGGTGGTGGCATTGAACCGGGTGGTGGCGGTGTCGCGCAGCGAAGGTGCGTTCGCTGCGTGGGCGCTGTTGCAGCCCTTGCTGGACGAGCCACGACTGCAGGGCTACGCACCGCTGATGGTGGTGCGCGGTGAGCTGCTGCAGCAGCTGGGGCGGGAGCAGGACGCCCGTGACGCATTTGCCTCGGCGGCGGCCCTGAGCCAGAACCTGGCCGAGCGGACCCTGCTGCGGCAACGGGCCGGCCTGCCGCAGGAAAATTGAAGCCGGCAGGGTCAGCACTTGTCGGTTTGCCCCGGAGCGGCTATGTTTCGCGCCCAGCGGGCGTGTTCGCGCCTGTCTTTCGTGTGTCGTGACCGAGGAGCGGTTGGATGTTTTCAAGGACGAAGAGCGCACCGCGCGCTTTTGCGCGCCTGCTTGCCTATGCCCTGTGCCTGGCCGTATGGCCGCTGGCCAGCCAGGCCGCAGACAAATCGCAGCAGGCCTACTGGGCCGGTTTTGCCTATACCGCTGACGCCGCCGCCGTGCAGGCGACCACTCCGCATGCGCATGCAGTGCTGGAGAAGCGTGGCCTGATCCCGCTCAACCAGACCCTGGCACAGGCGCTCAAGCGCCGCGCGCCGGCAAACCTGGAACTGATCGACCAGCCGGTGGCGATGCTCGACGGCACCACCAGTGCCGTGGTCCTGGCCGCTGCGCTGGACCGCGAACTGGTGTCGGTCGAACCGATCGGCGACCAGTACAAGGTGCTGGTGGAAGTGGCCCTGCAGGCGCTGTTCTTCGATTTCCGCGAGCGCCAGGTGATCGCCTCCTATCCGCTCACCCTGCAGCGTATCGACGTGCAGGAGTACCGCCCGGACAGCGACGACATCGACGCGATCGTCGCCGATCTGCTGTACGGCGGTGCCGATACCAGCCTGTCGCAGGTGCTGGCCACGACCCTGGCGCAGGCCAAGCTGCCGGAAGCGGCCACGCGGCGCCTGCAGGTGGGTGCGGTGACCCTGTCCGACGCCACGCTGGCCAAGCTGCCCGACCCGAAGTGGGCCGGTCCGCTGCGTGCCACGCTGGCCCATGAACTGTCCAAGACGCTGTCGTCCAATACCGGTGTCGGCCTGCTGCCGCCGGCCTCGGGCCAGGCGATCGGCGGTGCCATGGCTGCGCGCTTTGCCGACGGCAAGGTCTACCAGCTGAAGATCCCCGAAGCGGACTACGTCATCAGCCTGCAGGTGGATGCGCTGAAGAACGGTGTCATCAGTGAAACGCCGGCGATGAAGACGATGCTGTTCGGCGCCTTCTTCACTGCCAAGGTCACCGAGCCGTTCTCCGGCAAGGTGTACTTCGAACAACCGCTGCGCAAGGGCGCCACCAAGGTGGTGCCGGTCACGCAGTGGCAGGTCGACCAGTGGTCGGCCAGCTACGAAACCCTGCTGGCCGGCTTCGATGCCTTCGCCGGCGCCGCCGCCAAGCGTGCCGATTCGCGCGCCTGGCTGGACGAGCAGAAGCCGGGCGGACGCCCGCTGCAGCAACAGACCCAAGCCCTCCAGGAGTTGATCAAATCATGTCGCTGATGCGTACCATCCTGCTCATCCTCATTGCCCTGGCGGTGGCCTCGCCGGTCGCCGCGCAGACCGCCAGCTCGCGCGGTACCGGTTCGGCCAGCTACAGCCTGCGCCTGAGTGCCGATACCCGTGCCCAGGCCCTGAACAAGGCCAAGGCCAATGCACTGGAGGCGTACATCGCCGAATCCGGTGCGGCCAAGCTGCGCCTGTTCGAATCGCGCCGCGCCGAATTCCTCGGTGAAATCGACCGTTACGTGCTCAGCGCCGTGCAGCTGTCGGACAACGAAGACAAGAAGGCCAAGACCTACAGCGTCACCGTCCGCGCCGAAATCAACACCACTCTGCTGCAGACCAAGCTGGATGCCGGTTCGGCCGTGGCCGGTGCCACCGCGGCGCAGCGCTCGCTGCTGACCTTCCTGTTCATGGCGCGCTCGCAGGACACCGTGCAGTCGTTCCAGGACAAGGAATACCGTCGCGTCGATGCCAGCAGCAGCTACAGCGAGAACACCCGTGAAGGCGACAGCTTCCGCGGCAACTCGGTCAGCACCAACGGCAGCATCAACCAGAACGGCTCGGTGTCGGTCACCAGCGGCGGCAGCACCACCGCGCGCAGCGACAACATCAGCTGGAAGGTGGCCAACGCTGCCGAAGTCAACACGGCCATGACCGGTGCCTTCAGCGCCGCCGGCTACGAAGTGGTTGAAGCCGAATACGTGGAAGGCGAATCGCGCGGCCTGCTCAGCATCGAGCGCATCCGCAAGGACTTCAGCACCGGCAACGATCTGTCCGCCGCCACCCTGCGCGATACCGCCAACGGCATCCGCGCGGCGAACATCCCGTACATCGCCGTCGGCACCCTCGACGTCGGCATGCGCGACCGTGATCCGGCCAGCGGCAACACCCGCGTGTTCGTCACCGTCACCGGCAAGGTGCTGGACGTGACCGGCCGCTTCCCGCGCACCGTGTCGTCGGTGGGCCCGGTGCAGTTCTCCGGTACCGGCCCGAACGAAACCGTCGCCCGTACCAATGCGCTGCAGCTGGCCGCCGAAAAGGCTGCCCAGCAGATGATCAACGAGCTGAACGTCAAGGCGGTCCGCTGACGTTACCGCTGCGCTCGCCGGGCATGGCCCGGCGCTACCGGCTCTGGTGGGTGCCGAGCCTGCTCGGCATCGCCGCCAAATTCGCGTCTTTCCACGTGCCGCATCGCGGCCGTCTCTCCCAAAGGAATCTTCCATGATCCGCAATACCGCTCTCGTCGTTGCCATCGCGGCCGCTACCCTGTCGATGCCGGCGCACGCCCAGTTCGGCAAGCTGAAGGACATCGCCGGCGCCGCTACCGGCACCTCCAGCAGCAGCACCAGCGCTGCCGCCCCGGACGAAGCCGCGCAGGAAGCGCTGGTCCGTCGTTTCGTCAGCTCGCAGTCGCACTCGCTGCAGGCGCAGACCTCCTTCGCCCGCGCCTTCGGTCTGGCCGAGCAGGTGCAGCTGCTGGAAGCCGAGCGCCAGGCACTGTCGTCGGGTTCGGTGAACGTTGATGCGATGAAGAAGTCGGTCTCGGTCAGCCAGGCTGCACAGGCCGCCATCGACGAGCGCCAGGCCGCACAGCCGGAACTGAACGCTGAATCCAAGCAGCACTACGCCGAAGGCCTGGTCTCGCTGCTGTCCTCGGCTGCCGAAGCCCAGAAGCTGAGCGGCGAAGCCAGCGGCTTTGCGGCCGGCATGAAGAACCTGGGCGCCACCCAGATGGCCACCGTTGGCCGCAAGCTGGCTGCGGGTGCCTGGGTTGCGAAGGAATCGCCGGGCTTCATCAAGGGCCTGTACGGCTCGACCAAGTCGGCCGTGACCTTCGCCAAGAAGAGCAAGGTGAAGGTGCCGTCCAACGCCGATTCGATGCTGGATTCGCTCTGATAAGAGGCAGCTCCGCATGCGTACGACGACTCGATTGATCGGCCTGGGCCTGGCCGCGGCCCTGCTGGCAGCCTGCGGCAAGCAGGATGCACCGGCAGAAACCGCACCCGCCAAGGACAAGGCCGCCAGTGCACTGGCCAGCAATGCGCCGGTGCAGGAAGCACCCCTGCGTGGCACGCCGGATTTCGGCGGCACCACCCAGGTCGCGCGCGAAGCCGACGGTATCGGCAGCACCCCGGAACTGGCGGTGCTGGCGGCATTGCAGTCGGCCGTGGCCCAGGTCAACGGCGTACGCGTGGCCAGCCAGATGCAGAGCCTGCGCGCAGGCCTGCATGTGGACGTGGACGGTGAACACGTCGGCGATATCCGCGCCGACGCGTTCTCCCAGCAGATGATTGCCGGCTCGCAGGGCGCGGTGCTGGGCTATGAAATCCTCTCGCAGGATGAAGTGAGCCAGCTCGACGAAGAAACCATCGCCCGCGTGCGCGCCAGCGACGAAGGCTGGAGCTTCAAGGGTTCGGCCTCGGCCAGCGCCTCCGGCGAAGCCTCCGCCAAGGGCGGCTCGGCATCGGCCAGCGTCAAGGAAAACTACGAAGAACAGGTCAAGGTCGACGCCAAGCGCGGTGCCAGCTCCTTCGATTCGGACGTCACCCGGCGCAGCATGCGCAGCTACTGGAAGGTGCGTGTACGCGCGCAGATTGCCCAGTACCGTGCACCGGATGAAGAGGGCAAGCCGAAGATCGTGGTGGCGCTGCCGCGTACCAAGTCGGGCAGTTATGCCGTTGGCGATGGCCGGGTGAATGCCGACGAGGTCGCCCAGGCGATCCGCGCGCGGCTGTCCGACACGCTTACCCAGACCCAGCGCTTCATCGTGCTGGACCGCGAGTTCGGCGACGAACTGCAGGCCGAGATCGACCACATCAACAGTGGCAACGTGCGCCTGCAGGACACCGCACGCGTTGGCCAGCAGCTGGCGACCGACCTGATCCTGATTCCGACCATCGAACGTTTCGAGTACCCGCGCAGCGTGCGCAACCTGCGCATGTCCGATCGCCAGGTGACCTCGTACTCCGGTGGCGGCCGCATCACCCTGCGCCTGGTCAACGCCACCACCGGCCAGGTGGTGATGTCCGACAGCTTCGACCACCAGCTGGCCTCGACCGGCCCGAGCACGCTGCCGCGCGTGGTCAACGGCCGCAGCATGGCTGCCTCGATGATGGATTCGCTGTCCGGCCAGATCGGCAGCACGATCGTCACCACGCTGTTCCCGGTGTCGGTGGTGTCCGTCGATGGCGACCAGGTCGTGCTGAGCCAGGGCGGTGACACCGTGCAGGTCGGTCAGCGCTGGCAGGCCGTGCGCCTGGGCGAAGAGCTGAAGGACCCGCAGACCGGCCGCTCGCTCGGCCGCAGCGAGCATCCGTGCTGCACCATCCGCATCGACCGTGTTGCCGCGCAGACCTCCTACGGCACCCTGGAAGAGGGCGTGGACGCGATGCGCGGTGGTTTCCGCCCGGGCCAGATCGAACTGCGCCAGAAGCTGGGCAGCAAGCCCAAGGCAGCTGCCGGCGCAACCGCATCGGCCGCCCCGGCCGCCGCAGCGCGCCCGGCCAGCAAGCCGAAGCCCAAGCCCGCCGCCGCCCCGGCTGAAGACCCGAACTGGTAACACGTCCAAGCAACACACAGATGGGGTCAGATCCCTTTCCCGCCGGGAAAGGGATCTGACCCCTTCTTGTTTTCGTTTCCACGACATCATCCACGCATGGCGTGGATCTACGTGTCGACCAAGGTCGACACCTACCAACAGCAGCGGTATCAGCAGCAGCGGGAAACTGTCGAAGGCGGGGTGGGGCAGCGTGCGGGGGCGTGAGCCGCATGGATGCGGCGACCGAGCTTACATGGATGTACTTGCAGCGGCCCCCGCACGCTGCCCCACCCCGCCTACCCTCAGGAAACCAGCTTCTGCTGTTGCTTCGGCTGTTGCCGTTGTTTCGGCGGGTCCCGGGCGCCGCCCGGGCGAACCCCTTACACTCCAGAACGATTTCCCTGCTGGAGAGAGCAATGAAGCGAGTAGTACTGGGCGTGCTGGCCCTGTCGGTGTCGAGCGCACTGATGGCGGCCACCCCGAAATTCGATGGCGCGCGGATCTCCGCCGACGTCAAGGAACTGGCCTCCGACGCCTACGAAGGCCGCTCACCGGCCACCGCCGGCGAAGAAAAGACCATCGCCTTCCTCAGCAAGCAGTTCGCCGATGCCGGCCTGCAGCCCGGTGGTGACCTGAAGGACGGCAAGCGCCTGTGGACCCAGGCCGTGCCGCTGCGCAAGGGCGACATCGTCGGTACCCCGCAGCTGTCGCTGCAGCAGGGCGGCAAGACCATCACGCTGGAACAGGGCAAGCAGATTGCCGTGCGTGCAGCCATGAACGGCGCCACCAACGTGGATATCAGCAAGGCACCGCTGGTGTTTCTCGGCTATGGCGTGAAGGCGCCGGAGCGCAACTGGGACGACTTCAAGGGCGTGGACCTGAAGGGCAAGATCGCCGTCGTGCTGATCAACGACCCGGACTTCGAGACCGGCAAGGGCGACTTCGATGGCAAGGGCATGACCTGGTATGGCCGTTGGCCGTACAAGTACGAAGAAGGCGCACGCCAGGGCGCACTCGGTGTGCTGATCGTGCATGAGACCGCACCGGCCTCGTATGGCTGGGCCACGGTGGCCGGCTCCAACACCAACACCATGTTCGACGTGGTGCGCGACAACCCGGCCGACAGCCACCCGCTGCTGGAAGGCTGGATCCAGCGCGATCTGGCGGTGGAACTGTTCCGCTCGGCCGGGCAGGATTTCGAAGCATTGAAGAAGAAGGCGCAGCAGCGCGACTTCACTCCGGTCACGCTGACCGGCGCCAGCCTGGATGCGAAGTACGCGGTCAAGACCGAAGTGATCACCTCGCACAACGTGGCCGCGCGCCTGGAAGGCAGCACGCATGCGGACGAGACCATCATCTACAGCGCGCACTGGGACCACATCGGCGTGGGCGAACCGGATGCACGCGGCGACCGCATCTTCAACGGCGCGCTGGACAATGCCAGCGGCACCGCCTCGCTGATCGAACTGGCGCGCGGTTTCGCCAAGGCCCCGCGTCCGCAGCGTTCGGTCGTGTTCCTGGCAGTGACGGCCGAGGAGAAGGGCCTGCTGGGTTCGGAGTACTACGCAACGCATCCGCTGTATCCGCTGGAAAAGACCGTGGCGATGATCAACATGGATGGCATGGCGCCGTTCGGTCCGTCGCGCGATTTCGGCATCTACGGCGCGGCGCGCTTCGAACTGCTGGACCAGTTGAAGGATGTGGCCAAGGGCTGGGACATCCGCTACACGCCGGACCCGAAGCCGGAGGCCGGCCTGTTCTTCCGCTCCGACCACTTCCCGTTCGCCAAGCGTGGCGTGCCGGCGCTGTCCTGGTCGGCAGGGCAGGACTGGGTGGACGGTGGCGTCGCGGCGGGCAAGAAGGCGTCCGAGGACTACACCGCCAAGCGTTACCACCAGCAGGGCGACGAGTGGCAGCCGGACTGGGTGTTCGCCGGCGCCGCGCGCGACCTGGAAGTGCTGTACACCCTGGGCAACCAGTTGGCCAACTCGCGCAGCTGGCCGAACTGGAGCAAGGACGAGGCGTTCCGCGCCGTGCGTGACGCCAGCGCCGACCAGCGCAAATAAGGGAAGGCGCCGGGTCCGCCCGGCGCCTCCCAGGTAGTGCCGGCCGCTGGCCGGCAACCCTGTGGTGCTTGCGGAGGCAATGGGGAGCCGGCCAGCGGCCGGCACTACGTACGGGGCTTCCATCCACCCTTTCCCGCCCTTCGTCGCACACCGCTTGTTTGCCCGAAGGGCCGCTCTATGCTCGGCTCACCCCTTCCACCAAGGCGCCGCCGTGATCGCCAGCTTCTCCCTCATCATCCGTCACCTGCTGGCCTGGGCCGCGGCGCTGTTCGTTGCCGGCATGGTCTGGAGCGGCATCTTCAGCGGCATGAACGACGGCCCGGGCTGGGTGTTCGGGCTGCTGGTGATGTTCCTGATGATCTCCGCGCTGGGCAGCGCGATCACCCACGTGCGCCGGGTCTGGCTGGTGGCCGGTCGCCTCGATGGCGCCACGCTGTCCGGCCGCCAGCGCCGGCAGATCGAACTGCCGATGGATGCCGGCCAGGCCTTTGCGGTGGTCGAAGCAGCCGTCGGCGAACTGCCACGGGTGGAAGAGGTGGAGAGTTCTGCCGGCAGCCTGCAGGTGCGTGCCTATGTGCGGCGCGTCGACCTGTGGAACGGTCGGCAACCATCGCGCTGGAACCTGCCTGCGCGGCTGGCGATCAAGCGCAACAGCGTGCTGGCCACGGTTACGCCGGGGCAGGGCACCAGCACCGTCACCCTGCTGTTCGAACCGGACGCCGGCTGGTGGGCCGATCTGCTGGCACTGGATGAAGGCAGCAACTATGAGAACGCCGAAGCGGTGACCCGTGCGATCAGCCGCCGTGTGGCCGACCAGCGCCGCGACGAGCAGGCCGCCGCCGAACAGACCCAGGTGGAAAAGGAACTGTCCGTCGCGCGCTTGAACCTGCTGCACGCGCAGGTCGAGCCGCACTTCCTGTACAACTCGCTGGCCAACGCCCAGGTGCTGACCCGCACCGACCCCGCGCGCGCCGAGCAGATGCTGGGCCACCTGATCCAGTACCTGCGCAGTTCGCTGCCGCAGGTGGATGAATCGATGTCCACGCTGGGCGTGGAGCTGGAACGTACCCGCGCCTACCTGGAAATCCTGCGCATCCGCATGGGCGCACGGCTGGCGGTGGAAGTGCAGGTGCCCACCGAACTGCACGAAGTGAAGCTGCCGGCGATGGCGCTGCAGACATTGGTCGAGAACGCGATCAAGCACGGCCTGGAACCCAAGCCCGGTGGCGGTACGGTCTGGATCCTCGCGCGCGGTTTCGATGACCACGTCACCGTGACCGTTGCCGACGATGGGCTCGGCTTCGGCCAGGGCACCAGCGGTACCGGCATCGGTCTGAAGAACCTGCGCGAACGTTTGCGCCTGACCTGCGGAGAGCAGGCTGGGGTAGCGATCGTGGCCAATTTCCCCAGCGGTGTAGCCGCCACCATGACCCTGCCGCAGTCGGCCAAGGAACCCCGCCATGCCGCTTGAAGCGCTGATTGCCGAAGATGAAGAGCTGCTGCGGCACTCGCTGGTCGAGCAGCTCGGGCGGCTGTGGCCGGAGCTGAAGCTGGTGGCCGAATGCGAAGACGGTGCCAGTGCGCTGGAACAGCTGGCCGAGAAGCAGCCGGACATCGCCTTCCTCGACATCCGCATGCCCGGCATCAGCGGCATCGAAGTGGCGCGGTCATTGGCCGAACTGAGCCCGCGAACCCAGGTGGTGTTCGTTACCGCCTACGACCAGTACGCCATCGATGCCTTCGAGCAGGGCGCGATGGATTACCTGCTCAAGCCAGTCAGCGACGAGCGGCTGCTGGCCACGCGCGACCGCATTCTTTCGCGGCTGCCATCCACGCGCCAGGACGATGCGGTGCTGGAGCGCCTGCTGCAGCGCCTGGGTGCAGGCCCGGTCGCCAACGATCGGCCGCCGCTGGCCTGGATCACCGCCAGCAACGGTCGCGATACGCAACTGATCATGCTCGACGATGTGGTCTATTTCCGCGCTGACAACAAGTACACCACGGTGGTCACCGCTGCCGGCGAAAGCCTGCTGCGTACACCGCTGCGCGAGCTGCTGGAAGTGCTCGATCCGCAGCACTTCCGCCAGGTGCACCGCTCCACCATCGTCAACATGAAGGCCGTCGCAGCGGTCAGCCGCGATGACACCGGGCGCGGTGTGCTGCGCCTGCGCCAGCGTGCGGAAACGCTGGTGGTCAGCCAGCCATTCATGAGCCTGTTCCGCGGCATGTAGCCGTGGCTTTTGCCATTCACCGAGGAACGAACATGCGCCGTATCCTGCTTGCAGCTGCCGCCGTGCTGGCCATCGCCGGCTGCGAAAACTCCAGCAACACCTCGATCACCCGCACCAACGCCAATGGCGTGGACACGCTGTACAGCAAGAGCACGGTGGTCGATGGCGTGGCGCGTTTTGAATGCATCGCCAGCAGCAGTGGGCAATGCCATTACCTGGTGCTGGCCCCGGGCTGCAGCACCGACACCGCCTGTGCGACGCCGCCGCTGCGCCATTTCGCGGTGGCCGTAGGCAAGACCGAGCAGGTCAGTAACCTGCCGAAGGACTTCCGCCAGTGCGTCAGCGACGTGCAGAAAGAACAATGCCACCGTGACTGAGCACGGTGGCATTGTGGCTCCCCCCGGATTGCGTTCGGCTCAGTAAGCCGGCTGCAGCGTCATGTCGTGATGGTGTTCGGTTTCACCGACATGATTCAGGCGACCCACCAGTTCGGAGTGCTGCTTCATGCGCCCGATCTCGGTCATGATGCGGATGTCCTCGTGGCGCAGCTCGCGCTTGGCGGTGACCGCCTGCTTGTAGTCCAGCACTTCCGGATAGTGTTCAGCCAGGTCCAGCGCTTCGGCCACGTGCTCGACGCTGTCAGCCTTGGAGGTGATGCGGGCGCGGCTGTTGAAGGCCTTCATCCAGCGCTCGAAGCCGGCGGTGCGGTCGAACATGTTGGCCATGAACCAGATCACGAACAGGATCGAGATCCACGAGCCGAACACCACGACCACGCGGGTGAAGGTGATGTGGTAATCGTCGCGCCACAGGTAATTGGTGATCAGGCCGAGGATCAGCAGCGAAGCCGCCTGCCATCCGACGATCGAAGTGATCAGCCATTGGCACTTGGCCTGGGCCAGCACCGCCACTTCATCGCGGATCTGCTGTTCGCTGAGGGTGCGCCAGTGCGCGACCTGTTTTTCGAACGGGCTGCTGTAGAGCTCGTTGTCGCGAAGCAGTAATCCCAAACCCTTGAACAAAGCAATCATGGCTGGCTCCTTGGTGGAACGTGCGGCGATCTGCAGTGGACGGTGTGGCGGGTTCAGTTCTAGCACTTCCAGCGAGCGGTGCAATGGCCTCAAGGCCACGCGGCACAAGGGTTCTGTCTGAACAGGTGAATATTGGTGCGTCGCAACATTGCTCGCGCGGCCTGCGACAAGATGTCGCAGGGTGAAACGTGCTGCGCGCGCACATGAAACCGACGCTGAGCGGCCGGGCTCGCCGTGCCTGTCGTGATCGCCCAGAATCGGGGTGGACCGCGCAGGACGCGGTCCGTCCCTCCGCCGATCTGGACCCGTGATGCCGCCGTTGCTGCACCGTCTTTCCCGCCCCGTCACCGCCCCGATCCGACGCTGGGTACTGGATGCGTTTCCGCGTGATCAGAGTGGCATCGACTACGACCACCCGCTGGGCGATCCCGGCTGGTTCGGTGCGGACAGCGTGACCTGGCGGATGCACGCCGAACTTCCCTCGATGCTGGCCGGCGGCCTGTGTGCACTGATGCTGCAGACCCTGCACCCGCGCGCGCTGGCCGGTGTCTACGATCATTCCAATTTCCGCCAGGACCTGGTCGGCCGCCTGCGCCGTACCACCGCTTTCGTGGCCGGCACCAGCTATGCGCCGGCAGGCGAGGTGGAAGCGCTGGTGGCCAAGGTGCGGCGCATCCACGCGCAGATCCGCGGTCATACCGCGCAGGGCGAGCCCTATGCCGCTGATGATCCGCACCTGCTGACGTGGGTGCATGTGACCGAGGCCTACGGCTTCCTGCAGGGCTATCGCCGCTACGGGCGTGAAGTGCCTGCCGCGATCGCCGACCGCTACTACGACGAATACCGCTGCGTGGCCGAAGCGCTGGGAGCGGTGGATGTGCCGCGCAGTGCGGCGGAAGTGGACGCGTACTTCTGCGCGCGGCAGCCGGAGCTGGTGGTGGACGAACGCTCGCGCGAAGTGCTGCAGGTGCTGTCCGGCGTGCGCCTGCCGGTGCCGGTGCCGGGCCTGTCACGCGAAATTTTCCTCGGTGCCGGTGCCGCGCTGCTGCCGGACTGGGCCGAGGGCATGCTCGAGCGCAGCACGCGCCAACGTGCGCAGGCAGCGGCGTCGGCCAAACTGATGCAGGGCATGGCACCGCTGTTCCGCCGCGCGCTGCCCGATGGCTTGGCGACCCGTGCCTGCGCACGGGTGGGTGTGCCGGTGGACGTGTTGCGCGAGTGGCCAGCATTGCCGCGGTAGGCGCCGACCTTGGTCGGCGCGCCGCCGCGCGGCGCCGCATCCACGCATGGCGTGGATCTACTGCACGCCGGCACCATGCGCCGATGACACGGCGCATCCATGCCATGCGTGGACGGCACACGATAGATCCACGCCATGCGTGGATGGCCCACAGTAGATCCACGCCATGCGTGGATAGGCCTTACCCGGTCGACTTCAGCCCACGCAGCAGCATCTCCAGTGCCGCCGTTGCTTGGCGAAGGCGCGCATCGCCATCTTCACCTTCCGCTATCCAGAACGCAGCTTCGGCCAAGCTGCCGTAGATCAGCGAAGCCAGTGCCTGCGCATCCACCGGTGCGACCACGCTCTGCGCGATCAGCTGTTCGATCAATCGCTGCATCGAGTGCACGCAGTGCTGCTGCGATTCCGGTGATGCACCACCGAGCACCGCACGTGCGTCGCGCAGCACGATGCGCTGGATCTCCGGTTCCAGCGCCATCTCCAGGTAGGCACCACAGCGCCGCGCGAAGCCGTCCCAGGTATCGGCCGCACCATCGCTGATCGCCTGCAGGCGCGCGTCCGTCTCGGCGTCGAGCTGGGCGACCACCGCCGCCAGCAGCCCCTTCTTGTCGCCGAAATGGTGATACAGCGCACCGCGGGTCAGCCCAGCCTGGGCTGTCAGATCGTCCATCGAGGTGGCGGCATAGCCTTGTTCGCTGAACACGCGGCGGGCGGTGGCCAGCAGGCTGGCGCGGGTTTCTTCCATCTCGGCGCGGGTGCGACGGACCATCCGGAACTCCTTACATACGAAGTGCATGATTATTTACATACGCGGTGTATGAATGTAGGCTCTTATTCATACGCTCTGTATGTATTGTCGTGGCGCCGCGTGCGCCAGGCAAGTCGCTGCCCTGGAGATTTCGATGGCCACCCCGTACCGCGACCTGTTCGCAGCCCCCGGCACCACCGGGCTTGCCTTGGCCGGGCTGCTGGCACGCCTGCCGCTGCCGATGACCGGCATCGGCTTCATCACCTTGCTGTCGCAGCTGCGCGGCAGTTATGCGTTGGCCGGCGCGGTGTCGGCCACCTTCGTGCTCACCTATGCATTGCTGTCGCCGCAGGTGTCGCGCTGGGTCGACCGCCATGGGCAGGGCAGGGTGCTGCCGTGGGCCACCGCGGCCAGCGCGACAGGTCTGCTGCTCCTGCTGGCCTGTACAGTGCTGCAGGCGCCGGACTGGACCTTGTTCGCTGCGGCGATGCTGGCCGGCTGCATGCCGAGCGTGTCGGCGATGGTGCGGGCGCGCTGGACCGCGATCCACCGCGGCCGCCCGCAACTGCAGACGGCCTATTCGCTGGAGACGGTGTTCGATGAGGTCACCTTCATCGCCGGGCCGCCGTTGTCGGTCGGGCTGTCGGTGGCGGTATGGCCGCAGGCTGGCGTGCTGGCTGCCGCCCTGCTGCTGGTCGTCGGCGTGGCCTTGCTGGTGCTGCAGCGTGGCACCGAACCGCCGTTGCAGACCTGCGAGGGCGCCGCACCTTCGCGCTCCCTGCTGCGACAACCGGAGATCTGCCTGCTCGCATTGCTGATGCTGGCGATGGGTGTGATCGTCGGCACGGTCGACATCACCAGCGTGGCCTTTGCCGAACAGCGAGGGCAGCCACTGGCAGCCAGCGCGGTGCTGTCGGCCTACGCACTTGGCAGCTGCGTGGCAGGCCTTCTGTTTGGTGCGCTGAAGCTGCAGGTGCCATTGCGGCGCCTGTTGCTGCTGGGTGCAGGAGCCACCGCGTTGACCACATTGCCGCTGCTGTCGGTGAGCACCCTTCCTGCACTGGCCGCTGCGGTGCTGCTGGCTGGGCTGTCCTTCGCGCCGACGATGATCGTGGCGATGTCGCTGGTGGAACAGCGCGTGCCCGAATGGCGGCTCACCGAAGGCATGACCTGGTTGCTGGCTGGCCTGAACATCGGCGTGGCACTGGGTGCTGCGTTGTCCGGGCAGAGCGTCGATGCCGGTGGTGTGCGCAGCGGCTTCGTCGTCGCGTTGGTGGCAGGCAGTGTCGTGCTGCTGGTCGCCCTGCTCGCGCAGGGTGCGCTACGCACTTCTGCTTCGTCCACTTCCTCTGCAGGGATGGTCCCGTGAGTACTTCATCGCCCGCGCACGCGGCGCCTGTGCCCCGCCATCCGTGGTGGGCCATCTCCGCCGTCGGCCTCGCCACCTTCTCCGTAGTCACCACCGAAATGCTGCCGGTCGGACTGCTGACCCCCATTGCCGACAGCCTCGGTGCGTCCGTAGGCACCGCCGGTCTGATGATCTCGTTGCCGGCACTGCTGGCGGCGCTGTTCGCACCGCTGGTGGTGATTGCAGCCGGTGGCATTGATCGTCGCCGCATCCTGTGCGCGTTGCTCGGCCTGCTGCTGGTGGCCAACGTCGCCTCGGCACTGGCGCCAGGCATCGCATGGTTGCTGGCCGCGCGTGTGTTGGTGGGCTTCTGCATGGGCGGCATATGGGCCATCGCCGGCGGACTGGCGGCGCGCCTGGTGCCGTCAGCGCGCATCGGCCTGGCCACCTCGATCATCTTCGGTGGCGTAGCCGCGGCCTCGGTGCTGGGCGTGCCGCTGGGTGCGCTGATCGGCGAGGCGCTGGGATGGCGCTGGGCCTTTGTGGTGATGGCTGCGTTCAGTGCAGCCGTCCTGCTGTTGCACCTGTGGGTGGTGCCGGCGTTGCCGGTGGACGGCTCGGTGCGCGCGCGCCAGTTCGTGCAGCAGCTGGGCAACCGCGGCCTGCAGCAAGGGCTGCTGCTGACCCTGCTGCTGGTGGCGGGGCACTTCATCGCGTTCACCTATGTGCGGCCGTTGCTCACCACGCTGGCACACATCGATGCGACATGGATCGGAGGCCTGCTGTTTGCCTATGGCATGGCCGGCATCGTCGGCAACTTCATGGTTGGCCTGCTGGCGGCGCGACGTCCGCGCGGGTTGCTGCTGGCCATTGCGCTGGGGTTGCTGCTGACACCGCTGTTGTTCCTGTGGACCGGCGGCACGCCAGCCAGCGGTGTGGTGGTGCTGCTGGTGTGGGGCCTGGCCTATGGCGGGGTATCGGTGGGGTTGATGACATGGATGATGGCGGCTGCTCCCACGGCCGTGGAGATCGCTACGGCGCTTTACGTGGGCGTGTTCAACATCGGCATCGCGCTGGGCGCGTGGGGTGGGGGGCTGCTGCTGGATGGCCTCGGGTTGCACGCCAACCTGTGGGCGGCGGCCGGGTTCGCGGCGGCGGCGACGTTGGTCGTGGCGGGTATGCGCAGGCAATAGATCCACGCCATGCGTGGATGGCGGAAAAGCGCCAACCAAGGTTGGCGTCTACCTATGAAAACGAAACGGGCGCCTTTTGGCGCCCGTTCGCGTTACATCACCAGACCTTGACCCGCTTGTCCGGGGCCAGGTACAGCTTCTGGCCTTCCTTCACGTCGAACGCCGGGTACCAGGCGTCGATGTTGCGCACCGTCAGCGCGCGGAACTGGCCCGGTGCATGCACATCGGTCAGCAGCGAATTGCGCAGCGCCTGCTCGCGGCTCTTGCTGCGCCAGGCCTGGGCGAAGCCGAGGAAGAAGCGCTGGTCGGGGGTGAAGCCTTCCAGGGTCTGGCCCGGCTTGCCCTGCAACGACAACTGGTAGGCGTCGTAGGCGGTGCCAAGGCCGGCGACGTCGGCGATGTTCTCGCCCAGAGTCAGCTTGCCGTTGACGTGCACGCCGGCGAACGGCTCGTAGCTGCTGAACTGTGCGGCAAGCGCATCACCGGCAGCGTTGAACTGCTTGAGGTCTTCGGCCGTCCACCAGTTGTGCAGCTTGCCGGTGTCGTCAAACAGCGCGCCCGCGTTGTCGAAGCCGTGGCTGATCTCATGGCCGATCACCGCGCCGATCGCACCGTAGTTCACCGCGTCGTCGGCGGCGCCGTCGAAGAACGGCGGCTGCAGGATCGCCGCCGGGAACACCAGGCGGTTTTCCAGCGGCACGTTCATCGCATTGATGGTCTGCGGCAGCATCGCCCACTCGCTGTGGTCGACCGGCTTGCCCAGCTTGGCGATGTTGCGCTGGTACTCGAACAGTTCGGCGCGCTGTGCATTGCCCAGCGGATCATCACGATGGATTTCCAGGCCGCTGTAGTCGCGCCACTTGTCCGGATACCCCATGCCCACGGTCAGGCCGGCGACCTTGGCCTTGGCGCTGGCCTTGGTCTGCGGTGACATCCAGGCCAGTGCATCGATGCGCTTGGCGAAGGCGGCGATGATGTTCTTCGCCATCTCGTCGGCACGTTCCTTGGTCTTGGCATCGAAGTGCTTTTCGACGTAGCGCTTGCCGATGGCCTCGCCGACGGCATGGTTGGCGTCATCCACAGCGCGCTTCCAGCGATCGCTCTGCTGCGGCGTACCGCTCAGCGCGGTGCCATGGAAGGCGAAGCGCGCATCTGCGAACTTCTTCGGCAGATAGGCGGCGGCACGGTCCAGCGCGTGGAAGGTCATGTAGTCCTTCCAGGCATCCAGCGGCTCGGTGGCCACCAGCTTGGACAGGCCGGCCACGGCCTTGGGCTGCCACACGATGAAGTCCTGCTGCTTGCCGAGTGCGGCTGCGTCCAGGAACGCGGCCCAGTCCATGCCCGGCGCCTTGGCGTTGAAGTCGGCCTGGGTCCAGGGGTTGGCACCCTTGGTCACGTCATTGGTTTCTTCCTGGGTGGCATGCGCCTGCGCGATCTTCGTTTCCAGAGCGAGAATGCGCTGCGCCTTGCCGGCCGGGTCGGCCACGCCGGCCAGCTGCAGCACCTGCGCGATGTAGGCCTGGTACTGCTTGCGCAGGTCGGCCATGCGGCCACCCCCCAGGTAGAAATCGCGGTCCGGCATGCCCAGGCCGCCCTGCACCAGGTACGGCGCGGTGCGGTCGGGCTGCAGCAGGTCCACCGAGACCCAGAGGCCGAACAGGCGGTCGGTGTAGAAGTTGGTGGCATTGAGCAGGTCGACATCGGCGCGCACGTCGCCGCCCAGGGCGCGGGCCAGGCCGGCCTTGTCGGCGATCGCATCGATGTTCTTCAGCTGCGGCTGCACCGGCGCCAGGCCGCGCTGCTCGATGCCTGCCTCATCCATGTAAGCGGCGTAGTAGTCGCCGATCAGCTTGTCTTCGCCGCTGGCCTGGGCGTTGCCGGCAGCGCCTTCCAGGATCGCGCGGGTATCGGCCTGGGTCTTCTCGGCGATCACGTTGAAGCTGCCGAAGCGCGAGCGGTCGGCCGGGATCTCGGTGTTCTTCACCCAGCTGCCGTTGGCGAAGCCGAAGAAGTCGTCACCGGCGGCGATGCTGCGGTCCATGCCACTGGCATCGAAACCAAAGCTGCCCAGCATCGGCTTGGCGGCAGCGGGTGTCGCCTCGGCCGGTGCGGCGGTGCCGGCGGCGGGATCGGCCGGGCGGTCGCAGGCGGCCAGGGACAGGCTGGCAACGATGGCCAGTGCCAGGGTGGGGCGGCGCAGCTTGGACATGGACTTCTCTTGCGGCGGAAAACTCCAAGTCTAATCCGCTGCGGGCCGGCTGGACGTGCCCGGCAGGGCCAGCACTGTGCGTGATCTGGCTGAACACGCAGCAGCGACCTTCACGCGGTCATCGGCGTGGTGCATGCTGCGGGCTGGATGTCTGCAGCACCCGGGGGAGGGCGCATGCAGGACAGGTTGAGGCGTCAAGAATGGCGTCCGCCGGCCGTTGAGGTCGGGGACGTGGAGGAATCGTTCGCGCATGAAGCCAGCCGACTGCCCAGGGAAGACCGACCGATGCCGGCGCTGAGACACGCGCTGGCCCGGCCGTTGCGTGCCATTACCTGGGGCGGCGTGGTGCTGGGCGTGCTGCTGGCGGTCGGCCTGGCCGCGATGCTGGCCAACGATTACCAGCGTCGGCTGGAAGCCGCGCAGCGGCAGAGCCGGGCGTTGGCGGTAGGCAGCGAGCGCCTGTTGGCACTGGAACTGCGCAACCTGGAGCGGGCGATGGGGGGCATCGCCGCCGATGCGGCCGAGTTGTTCCGCACGGTGCCTGCGCAGGCACCCGCGCTGCTGGATGCCGCCATTGCCGGCGTGCTGCGCCGGCACGCCGAACTGCACAGCATTGTCGTGCTCGATACCTACGGCCGCGCCCTGACGGCCGGCAAGGGCGACCTGCAGCTGCCGCTGTGGACCGATCCGCAGCGACGCGGGCAGGGAAGCGCGCTGTACATCGGGCCGCCGCAGCGTGCCAACGACGGTGGCTGGGTGGTGCCGCTGGCGCTGCCGATGGAGGGTGATCGCTGGCTGCTGGCGCGGCTGCGCTGCGGCGAACTGCAGCGGATCGTGGGCGGTCTGGATGTGGGGCCCAGTGGCCTGGCCTCGATCAGCGACGCCGATGGCTACATGCTGGCCCGTGTCCCCGATCCGCATGGCACCGTCGGCCGCCGTTACACGCTGCCGGCACGCAAGCTGCTGGGCCGGCAGGCCGTGGTTGAACTGGGCAGCATTCCCGGCGCGGTGGACCACATTCCGCGCATCTCCACCATCAGTACCCTGGAACGCAGCCCGTTGGCGGTGCAGGTCGGCCTGGCCAACGAAGATGTGCTGAAGCCCTGGTGGCCGTATCTGCAGGCGGCGATCGTGATCGTGCTGGCGTACGTGGCGCTGCTGCTGGTGCTGCTGTATGCGGTGCGCCGCAGCACTTACCGGCAGCAGTCGATGGCCGAAGAGCTGCGGACCGGCCACGCCGAGCTGCGCCTGGCCCATCAGGTGGGCCGCGTATGTACCTGGTATGTCGACGAAGACGCTGCGCTGCTGCGCTGGTCACCGCTGGCGCGTGAGATCTTCGGTGTGCAGACCGATGCGCTGCCGGTGGCCGATTTCTTCGCCCGCGTGCACCACGATGACAGCGCACGCATGCAGCAGGCCTTCGACCAGGCCTTCGCCGGCACCGCGGTACTCGACGAAGAATTCCGCCTGGTGCTGCCCGGCGGTGCCGTGCGCTGGGTGGCCGCGCGCGGCCAGCGGGTGGCGGTGGCCGATCGGCAGCGGCGCATGATCGGTGCACTGACCGACCTCAGCGAGCGCTACCAGGCGCGCGAGCAGATGCGCCAGGTCGAGCGCCGCTTCCGCCTGCTGTTCGATCGCAACCCCGCGCCGTTCTGGGTGTTCGATCCGGACACATTGCGCTTCATCGAGGTCAACGAGGCGGCCGTGCAGCAGTACGGCTACAGCCGCGATGAATTCCTGGAGATGAGCATCCTCGACATCCGCCCGCGCGAGGGTTGGGACGAGGTCAAGGGCGCCATCGCGCAGGTGCGCAGTGGTGAACTGCAGGACGCTGCGGTGCGCCTGCACCAGCGCAAGGATGGCACGGTGTTTGAAGTGCGCGTGCACCTGTCGCAGCTGGATTTCGATGGCCAGCCCGCATGCCTGGTGCTGGCCGAGGATGTCAGCGAGCGCCTGGCCTACGAACGCGACCTGGCCTATCACGCGCGGCACAACCCGGCCACGGGCCTGCTCAACGTACGCGCGCTGAGCGAACAGCTGGACGAGCAGTCCGGCGCCTATACCATCGCCTATGTACAGCTGCGCGGCCTGCAGCTGGTGGCCGATACGCTGGGCCGCGAGATCGGCGATGCGGTTCTGCAGTCGATGGCCTCGCGCCTGGGCGGGCTGGGCGCGCGCTTCGGCCTGCTGGCCTTCCAGCCGGCAGAAGACTTCGTGCTGGCGATCGCCCCGGAACACAACACCCAGCGCGTGCTGGACGATCTGCTGCAGATCGTCTCGGCACCGATGCGCGGCCAGGATTCGCTGCACCAGTTCGAACCCCGCATTGGTGTGGCGGTACATGACGCCAATGCAGGCCACAGTGCGGAACAGGCGATCGGCATGGCCGCGCAGGCGGCGCACGCGGCCCGCGCCGAAGGCAACGTCGTGGCCTGGTTCGATGCGGCGGTGACCACCCGCCTGGCCGACCGCCTGCGCCTGGCCGGTCGCATCCACGCGGCCATCGACAACGAGTTCCAGCTGTACTTCCAGCCGATCCGGCACGCCAGCGATGGCAGCCCGGCGTCACTGGAGGCCCTGCTGCGCTGGCCGCAGGCCGACGGCAGTTTCATCCCGCCCAGCGAGTTCATCCAGTTGTGCGAGGACACCGGCCTGATCCTGGCGTTGGGACGCTGGGTGATCCGCGCGGCGGCACAGGCGCAGCGGCGTCTGGTGGAAGCGGGGTGGGGCGAGCTGTCGATCGCGGTCAACGTGTCGGCGGTGCAGTTCTTCAACAGCGATCTGGTGGCCGAGTTCGCCCGCGCGCAACAGGATTTCGGCCTGGCCCGCGGTGCACTGCACGTGGAGCTGACCGAGAGCAGCCTGATGCGCAAGCCGGCACAGGCGATGCAGACCATGCAGCGCCTGCACGAGCAGGGCATCAGCGTGTCGCTGGACGATTTCGGTACCGGCTATTCGAGCATGTCCTATCTGCAGCACCTGCCGCTGGACATCCTCAAGATAGATCGCAGCTTCGTCGCCGACGTGGAGACCAATCCGCGCAACGCGTCGATCTGCCGGGCGCTGCTGTCGCTGGGCCACAGCATGGGGCTGACGATCATCGCCGAGGGCGTGGAGACGCCGGGGCAGCTGGACTGGCTGGCCGCGCATGGCTGCGACCAGGTGCAGGGCTACCTGCTGGGGCGGCCGGCACCGCTGGAGAAGATCATTGCGCAGCTGGATGAGGTGGCCGCCTAGGCCGCGCTGCGCGCTCGCCGGGCATGGCCCGGCGCTACCGTGTCATGGGCGCGTCTCTGGTAGCGCCCTCACACCCCGGTTTCCACCAGGTAATCGATGAAGCTGCGCACCTTCGGCGCGAGGTGGCTGCGGCTGGTGTAGACGGCGAAGATGCCGATCGGCGCGGCTTCCCATTCGGGCAGGATGCGCACCAGGCGGCCATCGGCGAGGGCCTCGTGCAACAGGAAGTCGGGTTGCAGGATCACGCCCATGCCGGCAATCGCCGCTTCGCGCAGGACATCGCCGTTGTTGGCGCGCAGCAGGGTGGTCACTGCAACCTTTACTTCGCCGCCGGGTCCCTGCAGTGGCCAGTGGTCGCCGGCTGCCCAGTAGCTGTAGCCGAGGCAGGCATGCGTCTGCAGATCCTCTGGTGCCTGTGGTGTTCCGTGTGCGGACAGGTAGGCCGGTGCGGCACACAGGCTGATCCGCGATTGGCCCAGGCGCCGTGCGATCAACGTCGGGCCCGGCTCGCGGGTGATGCGGATGGCCACGTCGTAGCCTTCTTCGACCATGTCCACCAGGCGATCGGACAGTGCCAGGTCCAGTTCGACCTGCGGGAAGCGCTCGCGGTAGCCGGCCAGCAAGGGGCCGAGGCGGGCGATGCCCCAACTGACCGGCGCATTGATGCGCAGCATGCCGGACGGTTCCAGCGCCTGTGCGCCGATGCTGGCTTCCAGCGCATCGAACTCGGCCAGCAGGCGCACGCACTGCGCGTAATAGGCGGCGCCGGCACTGGTCGGGCTGACCCGGCGGGTGGTGCGGTGGAGCAGGCGGGTGGACAGGCGTTTTTCCAGCGCGGCGACCTGGCGGGTGACCCCGGCCGTGGACATGTCCAGCGCCTGTGCGGCGGCGCTGAAGCCGTTGCGTTCGACCACCGCGACGAACACGCGCATGGCATCCAGGGTGTCCATTGTTGCGCCTTTTGAAATAAATACGGTCGATTCATCGTATTTATCGGTGGGGAAGAGCGCAATAACCTGTGCCCTGTCCCCACCGAGGTGCCCCATGAACGCTACCGCCACTCCCCTGTCCCCGCTTGCCCCGTATGCCGCGACCCTGCTGCGGCTGGCCCTGGGTGTGTTGTTCCTGGTCCATGCACTGACCAAGCTGCTGGTGTTCACCCCGGCAGGTACCGCTGCCTTCTTCGAGTCGCTGGGCCTGCCCGGCGTCCTGGGCTACCTCACCATCGCCGTTGAGCTGACGATTTCCGCAGCGCTGCTGCTCGGCATCTACGCGCGCTGGATCGGCCTGCTCGGTGTGCCGCTGCTGCTGGGCACCATCGTGACGGTGCATGGCGCCAACGGTTTCAGCTTCGCCAACACGGGCGGCGGTTGGGAATACCCGGCGTTCTGGGCGCTGGCCCTGGTGGTGCTGTTCCTGCTTGGCGATGGCCGCTGGACCCTGCGTTCGCGCTGATCGTCCCCTGGCCCGCTGCCTGTTCCTGTCATTGGAGAAGATCATGTCCCGCCTGCCTTCGCTGTACATCTCCCACGGCTCGCCGATGACCGCCCTGCATCCGGGCCAGGTCGGCGTGCGCCTGGCCGAGCTGGCCCGCGACCTGCCGGCACCGCGTGCGATCGTCATCGCCTCGGCGCATTGGCTGGCCCGGCAGCCGCTGGTCGGCAGCCATCCACACCCGCCCACCATCCACGATTTCGGGGGCTTCCCACGCGAACTGTTCGAACTGCAGTACCCGGCGCCCGGTGATCCGGCGTTGGCCGAAGACGTGGCGGGTCGCATCGCCGCCGCAGGCCTGCCGGTGGCACTCGATCCGCAACGTGGCCTTGACCACGGCGCGTGGGTGCCACTGCGCCTGCTGCACCCGCAGGCCGACATCCCGGTGGTACCGGTGTCGATCCAGCCGATGCTGGGCCCGCAGCATCAGTTCGCGCTGGGCCGCGCACTGGCGCCGCTGCGCGAACAGGGTGTGCTGTTGATCGGCTCGGGCAGCATCACCCACAACCTGCACGACTGGGGCAACTACCACGACGGCAAGGAAGCGCCTTACGTGCGTCCCTTCATCGACTGGGTGGAGCAGCGGCTGGCGGCCAACGACCGCGATGCCCTGTTCGATTACCGCCGACAGGCACCGTTTGCGGAGCGTGCGCACCCCACCGACGAGCATCTGCTGCCGTTGTACTTCGCGATGGGCGCGGCGGGCGAGGGCGGCTTTGGTGCCAAGCGCATCGATGCCGGTATCGATGCCGGCTTCCTGGCGATGGACCTGTACCGCTTCGATGGCGCCGAGCGCGCTCAGGATGCGGCGTGAACCCGCTGCTGCAACCGGTGCTGGAGCGCCCTGCGCAAGGACCGGCGCAGGGCCTGGTGGTGCTGTTGCACGGGGTGGGCAGCAATGAGCAGTCGCTGCTTCCGCTGGCCTCGGCCATCGACCCGCGCCTGCACGTGCTGCTGCCGCGCGGTCCTGTGGTCTTCGGGCCACAGGCGTTCGGCTGGTTCACGGTGCGCTTCGATGCGCAGGGGCCGGTGATCGATCCGGCGCAGGCCGAGACTTCGCGCCTGCTGCTGGCGGATTGGCTGGCTGGCCAACAGCAGCGGTTGGGACTGGATGCGCGGCAGACTGCGCTGGCCGGCTTCAGCCAGGGCGGCATCATGGCCGCCAGCGTCGCCCTGACCCAGCCGCAGCGGGTGACATCCTTCGCGATCCTGTGCGGGCGCATCCTGCCGGAAATCGCGCCGAGCATCCCGGCTGATGTGGGCCAGGCCGGGCTGGACGCGCTGGTGGTGCACGGCTACGACGACGACAAGCTGCCCTACACCCTGGCCGAAGCCGCATCGCACCGGTTGCAGGCACTGGGCGTGGCCCATCAGCTGCGTGGCTACCCGGTCGGCCATGCGTTGTCCGCGGACATGCAGCGGGAGACGCTGGCGTGGCTCGAGCGGCGCTTGCTGTCGCGGTCCTGACGCGCATTCAGATGGCTGGCCGCAGTGGCGGCCTGCTGTGTTAAGTTTTTTCCCGTCCCCCGGCGCACTCCGGTTTTTCCGGCCCCACGCGCCGCTCCTGTGGAAGAAGCATGCACACCATCGAAGTCGTCCTGGCGATGCTGGTGGCCGTTGTCGCCAGCGGTTACCTGGTTCGCGTCCTGCCATTCTCGTTGCCGCTGCCGTTGGTGCAGATCGGCCTCGGTGCGGTAATCGCCGGGGTATTCAACCGCGGCCACGCGCTGGAACCGGAAGTGTTCTTCCTGCTGTTCCTGCCGCCACTGTTGTTCCTCGATGGCTGGCGCATTCCCAAGCAGGGCCTGTTCCGCGACAAGGGCGCGATCCTCGAACTGGCGTTCGGGCTGGTGGTGTTCACCGTGATCGGCGCCGGCCTGCTGATCCACTGGATGATTCCGGTGATGCCGCTGGCGGTGTGCTTCGCGTTGGCCGCGATCGTGTCGCCGACCGACCCGGTGGCGGTTGGTGCAATCGCTTCGAAGGCGCCGATCCCCAAGCGCCTGATGCACATCCTGGAAGGCGAGTCGCTGCTCAACGATGCCTCCGGCCTGGTCTGCTTCCGCTTCGCGGTGGCGGCGGTGATGACCGGCACCTTCTCGTTGGCGACCGCCTCGCTGACCTTCCTGTGGGTGGCGGTGGCCGGCCTGGCCGTCGGCGTGGCGGTCACCCTCGGCGTGTCCACGTTCCAGCGCTGGCTGTGGCGCCGCTTCGGCGAAGAGCCGGGCGCGGCGATGCTGGTCAACCTGCTGATCCCGTTCGCGGCGTACCTGCTGGCTGAAGAGATCAACGCCTCGGGCATCCTCGCTGCGGTCGCAGCGGGTATTTCCATGAGCTACGTGGAAATGACCGGCCGTGTCTCCGGCAGCATGCGCGTGCAGCGCGCCGGCGTCTGGAACATGCTGCAGTTCAGCTTCAACGGCATCATGTTCGTGCTGCTGGGCGAGCAGTTGCCGGGCATCGTCGAACGCGCCACCACCACCATGAACGAGAGCGGCCACCAGAGCGCATGGTGGCTGCTGGTGTACGTGCTGGTGATCAACGCGACGCTGATCGCGCTGCGCCTGCTGTGGGTGTGGCTGTCGCTGCGCTGGAACCTGCTGCGCGCGCGACGCCGCGGCCTGGAGCATGGCGAGGCACCGAACTGGCGCATCGTGGTGGCCACCTCGGTGGCGGGCGTGCGCGGTGCGATCACCTTGGCCGGCGTGCTGACGCTGCCGTTGTTCCTGCCCGATGGCAGCCCGTTCCCGGCACGCGACCTGGTGATCTTCCTGGCTGCCGCGGTGATCCTGTGCTCGCTGGTCGGCGCCAGCGTGGCGCTGCCGCAGCTGTTGAAGGGCCTGCAGCTGCCGGCCGATTCGGGTGAGCGCAAGGAAGAGGATCTGGCCCGCAAGCTGTCCTCGAAGGCGGCGTTGGCGGGCGTGGAGCGCATGCGCCAGCAGCTGGTGCTGAACCAGAACACCGAAAACGTGCAGCTGTACAACGACGCCGCATCGCGGGTGAGCATGCTGTACCAGCGGCATCTGGACCGCGACAACCCCGACGTGGACCCGGAGAAAGTGAACCGGATGGAGGTCGGCTACCGCCAGCTGCGCAGCGCCGGCCTCAACGCCGAGCGCGAGGAACTGTTCCGGCTGACCCGCCGCGGGGTGGTGTCGGACGAGATCGCACGGCGGCTGATCCGCAACCTCGACCTGCTGGAATCGCGCAAGCGCGAGTGACCGTGCACCTCGGGTAGGTGCGGACCTTGGTCCGCACACCTTTCAGCCCTTATTCCGGCTTCTGTTCCAGGAAGTAAGCCTCGACCTTGCCCTTGACCTTGATGGTCATCGGGTTGCCGCGACGGTCGCGGGCCTTGCCGGCCTGCACGCGGATCCAGCCTTCGCTGACCGAGTATTCCTCGACGTTGTCGCGCTCGACATCGTTGAAGCGCACGCCGACGCCGCGCTCCAGGGCCTGCGCATCGTGGAAGGGGCTGGCCGGGTTGATCGCCAGGTGGTCGGGAGGGGTATCGCTCATCGCTTCATTCACAGTGACGGCCACCACGGCCGGCTTCAGCGGTACAGGATAAACCGTAGAATGCCCACCTGCTCCCGAGGATGTTCCGCCATGCCTGACAACAGCGACTATTTCGACTTCGAGGAAGACGCCCACGATTTCGACGAGGACGACTTCGAGGCGCGGGTCTGGAATCTGCTCGTGCTGATCAATCCGGGCGACGAAGAGCTGGCCCTGCAGCAGTTCAACCGCTGGCGCGAACATCTCTCCGAGGACGGCCAGCCGCTGGAAGCCGACAGCGATTGGCTGCCGGCGCTGTTCACCGCCATCGCCTGGCAGTCCGGCTTCGAGGTGGAGCGTGATGACTTCGATTCGCTGCAGTCGGCGGTGAACGAGCTGTCAGCGCGCTTCAACCTGCAGCTGGATTGGGGTGGCGACCTGGACGATGAGGATTTCGCCGCAGACCTGGACGGCGTGCAGCTGATGAGCACTGCCTTCGACCGCCTGCGCGAGCACAACTACACGCTGTGGAGCGTGGATGCCGGCAACGAGGGCTTCAGTGGCTGGATGGCGCTGACCCGCGATGACGACGCCCTGCTGGCGCTGTGCTCGCTGCTGAACGTGGAAGTGCGGCTGGGCAGCGACCCGTTCTGAGAGTCGCCGGTAGCGCCTACGGCCGGTACTGCGCCCTGGCATTGGCGATCACCGCTTTCACCTGCGCGCGATCCACGTGCCGGGAAATGGCCACCGCGCCCAGCGCGAGCGCCTGCGCACGCAGCTCAGCGGTGACATCGTAGTGCGCGCCACTGGCCTTGTTCTGAAAGGCCCGTGGGGGAATGCCGAGCTGCGCCGCCATCGCGTGCAGCTCGGCCAGGGTATCGGCCATCAGGTGCGCCCAGCGCTGGCCGCGCCAGGGATGCACCGCGTCATCGACGTAGACCGACACCGCCGCAGCCGGATCAGGCCTGCGGCTTGCCGTCGGCGTCGGCGGCCGTAGCGGCCTCCGCGTCGGCAGCGCCTTCGGCGCCGGCAGTATCCGCAGCCGCTTCGTCGGCAGCTTCGCCTTCGGCCGCTGCGTCTTCAGCCGCTGCGTCTTCAGCCTGCTCGCTGGCGAACTCTGCCACCAGCTTGTCCAGGTACTCCTCGCCGGTCTGGCCTGCTTCTTCGGCCAGGGTGTCGAGCAGCTTCTGCATCAGCTCGGAATATTCCAGGGTGACCTTGCGGCCTTCGGCTTCCTGCACGTTGGACAGGTGCTTGAGCATGGCCAGCATCGGCACCGGGTTGTCGGCGTTGCCCATGGTCTGGCCACCGATTGCCAGCAGCCACTCGCGGCCCTGCAGGCCGATGGCGGCCACGGCCTGGCCGTCTTCGTTGACCAGCACGGCATGGTTCTGCACCTGCTGCTGGGCGTTCAGACGGAGGAACGGGCGCTTGGCCTGCTGCTTCTTGCGCTTGTCGCGCTTGGCCTTGGAGGACTGGGACATGGGGAGGGATCACCTGAAATCGGAAAGACCGCCATTGTACTGGGTGCCGCGCTGCGCGCTCGCCGGGCATGGCCCGGCGCTACCTTTGGGCGTTGGGATCCGGTAGCGCCGGGCCATGCCCGGCAGAAACCGGTCAGGGGGCAGAGCCCTTTCCAGCAGAAAGGGATCCGACCCCGGCCTGCCCCTGCGCGGCCTGCACGTCCGGATCCACGGTGGGCGCCGACAGGCCCACCTGCGGCCCGGCACCGGCCAGTGCGGCTTCCTCGGCGGCCTTGGTCATCACCACGATGCTGATGCGGCGGTTGATCGGGTTCTGCGGGTCGGTCCTGTCGAACAGCACCGACGAAGACAGGCCGACCACGCGGGTGATCTTGCTGTCGTCCATGCCGCCATCGATCAGCGCGCGGCGCGCGGCATTGGCGCGGTCGGCGCTCAGTTCCCAGTTGCCGTAGCCGCGTGCGGCCGAATAGGCGGTGATGTCGGTGTGGCCGGTCAGGCTGATCCGGTTCGGCACGTGGTTCAGGTACTCGGCCAGCTCGTGCAGGATCTGCTGTGTGTACGGCTTCAGGGTGGCGCTGCCGAGGTCGAACATCGGCCGGTTCTGCTTGTCCACGATCTGGATGCGCAGGCCTTCCGGGGTCAGGTCCAGCAGCAGCTGGTCCTTGAACGGTTCCAGCGCCTGGCTGCGGCTGATCGCCTCCTGCAGCTCCTTCATCAGCGCTTCCAGCTGCTGCTTGTCGCGCTGCTGTTCGTCCACCGGCTGCGGTATCGCCTTCTGCTGGTTCTGGAAGGGATCGTTGCTGTTGCCGCGCGAGACGTCGGTGGCGCCGCCCAGCTTGATCATCGAGGTACTGGCGCCGCCCGGTCCGGCCATGCCCGGTGCAGGCGTCGCGCTGGAGCCGACCAGCGGGCTGGGGTTGCGGAAGTATTCGGAAATGGCCGCGCGCTCGGGCTTGCTGGTGCTGGCCATCAGCCACAGCACCAGGAAGAAGGCCATCATCGCGGTCACGAAGTCGGCATAGGCCACCTTCCACGAACCGCCGTGGTGGGCGGCGTGGCCGGCCTTCTTGACCCGGCGGACGATGACGGTGGGCTTGGTCTCGGCCATGGCTTACTTGACCGTCTTCAGGTGCTGCTCGAAGTCGGAGAACGCCGGGCGCACGTTCGACGGCAGCGTCTTGCGGGCGAACTCCAGCGCGATCTTCGGGTTGTAGCCGCGCAGGCAGGCCAGCAGGGCGGTCTTCACCGACTCGTAGATGCGGCTGTCCTGCTCGGCGCGGGCTTCCATCGCCGACGCCATCGGGCCGACGAAGCCGTAGCCCAGCAGGATGCCGAGGAAGGTGCCGACCAGCGCGCCGGCCACATGGCCACCCACTTCGACGATGTCGCCGCCGATCGAGCCCATGGTGATGACGATGCCCAGCACCGCCGCCACGATGCCGAAACCGGGCAGGCCGTCGGCAACCTTGGTCAGTACCTGCGACGGCGCCATCGCTTCGGCGTGGTGCTTTTCCAGCTCCAGCTCCAGCAGCGGCTCCAGCTCGTGCGGCTCGATGTTGCTGCCGATCATCAGGCGCAGGCAGTCGGTGATGAAGTCGATCAGGTGGTGGTCGGCCTGCACCTTCGGGTAGTTGCCGAACAGCGCGCTTT
This sequence comes from Stenotrophomonas lactitubi, assembly GCF_002803515.1. NCBI lineage: Bacteria > Pseudomonadati > Pseudomonadota > Gammaproteobacteria > Lysobacterales > Lysobacteraceae > Stenotrophomonas > Stenotrophomonas lactitubi. Next base: position 146,914 of record NZ_PHQX01000003.1, read on the forward strand.
CGGCCGGACGCTCGACGTGGTCTTCCAGCGCCATGAAGCCTTCACGGCGGGCCTTGTTGAGCAGTTCGTACACCAGGCTGAGGACATCGATGTAGTCCTGCTGCTTGTAGCGCGGGCCCTTGAACACGCCGACCATGGCCTGCAGCGTCTGCTTGACCGTCTTGGCCGGGGTGCCGACCAGGAACGCACCCAGCGCGGCACCGCCGATGATGACCAGTTCGTAAGGCTGCCACAGCGCCCCAAGGCGGCCGTGTGCGCCGAGGTAGCCGCCCAGCACGCTGATGATGACGACCAGGAATCCAACGATGATGAGCATGGCGCGACGCAAGGAGGGGGGATATCTCCTTGTCGGCCTGACACCGGTGTTTCTGAAGAGGGAATTCTGTGAAGTCGGTCAGCGGGCCATTCCGGCGCGTGTCAGCCCGCCACGCCGGCTTCCGCGCCGCCACGCTGCAGCGGATCGGGCCACGGCTCGCCGTTGCCGGTGAATGAAAGTGAGACCGAGTTCAGGCAGTGGCGCTCGTAGGTGGGCGGCGGACCGTCCGGGAATACGTGGCCCAGGTGGCTGCCGCAGCGGGCGCAGGTGATCTCGGTGCGGACCATGCCGTGGCTGCTGTCGCGGATCTCGCGCACATGTGCCGGGTCGAACGGAGCGAAGAAACTGGGCCAGCCGGTGCCCGAATCGAACTTGGTGCTGGAGCGGAACAGCGGCAGCGCGCACAGCCGGCAGCAGTAGACGCCCTCACGCTTGTTGTCGAGGAACACCCCGCAGAAGGGCGCCTCGGTGCCGTGCTGCAGCAGCACGCGGCGCTCCTCGGCGCTGAGCCCGGCGACCAGTGCTTCGGTCTGCGTGGCGGTGGGGGGCGTCAGATCGAAAGCGCTCATGCCGGCTCTCCGTGGGGTTGTGGCCTGGGATGCCGCAGACGTGGGGGTGTCGGCACGCGCTTGCAAGTGTGATGGCCGTTCATGGCCGGCACACAGGGGCAGGCGCAGGGTGCATGTGGACCACCCCGGAGCGCGCCATGAAACCCCGCCTTGTCCTGCTGTTGTCGGCCCTGCTGCCTCTGCTCGCCCAGGCGCAGGTTCCCACCGGCAATCCGACCACTACCCGCAGCAGCTCGACGGTGGCACCGCCGCCTGTAGCCCCGCCACCGCAGGCATCGCGCCCGCAGCCGCAGGTGCTGCCCTCGCCGCAGCCGGCCCAGCCGATCCGCTCGACCGGCCCGGCCCAGGTGACCCCCACGCCCGCACCGGCACTGCCGGACAAGGTCTACGACCGCAACGGCCGCATCGTTCCCGGCGTCAAACCGGTCGGCCCCAACCGCGTGTTCGACTCGCGCACCGGCCGCTACTACGACAGCGTACCCACCGGCGACGGCCAGCAGATCAAGCGCTGACCCCAGCGCCCGCAACCAATCGCGCAACCCAAAGAGAGCGCAGCGACCCGCTGTCGCTCTTTTTTCTTCTTTCCGTGGCTGGAGCCCGCGTGAACCTGTCAGAGGCCGGGCGGGTGGGGGCAGGCGGGGTGTCCGCGGCATGGATGCCGCGGCCAAGCCCCCAAGGACGGGTTCACGGCGTCCCCGCCTGACTCCACCCGCCCGGCCAACGCGCAGCGCCGCACCAGGCCCCAGCCACGAGGGGCTCAGCCGTTGGCAGGAAACCCACATGAACGCCGGAAAACAGCCCCCCACCCTGCACGCCCCGCATCACCCGTTTTTCGCCTGCGATTAACCGTGCCAGGACCACGGTGGACCTGCGCCGGCATCCCCGCCGCCGCGCTTCCCTCGTCCCCTTGGAATACGATCATGGCCAACCAGCAGAACCGTCATCCCGGCAAGGAACAGCAGGGCAAAACACCGCAGGAACAGCAGCGCCAGCAGCAACAGCAACAGCAGCCGAACGAGCAGCAGAAGAAGAACCCGCAACAGGGTTCCATGAAGAACCCGCAGCAGCGCTGATGCAGCCAGGGGCCAGAGTCCGTGCTACGGGGTCTGGCCCCGCTGCCGCCCGCCGACTCAATCGGGAATCGGCAGCGACCAGGTCTCCTTGACCTCTTCCATCACGATGTAGCTCTTCGATTCACGCACATGCGGCAGGGTCAGCAGGGTGCTGCCAAGCAGCTTGCGATAGGAGGCCATCTCGCTGATCCGTGCCTTCAGCAGGTAATCGAAATCGCCCGACACCAGATGGCATTCCAGTACGTTGGGCAGCTTCAGCGCCGCCCGCCGGAACTCCTCGAAGATGTCACCGGATTTGTAGGCCAGGCTGATCTCCACGAACACCAGCAGGCTGGCTTTCAGCGCCGACGGGTCCAGGTGGGCGTGATAGCCGGTGATCACCGCTTCGCGCTCCAGCCGGCGCACGCGCTCGGTGCACGGGGTGGTCGACAGGCCGACCCGTTCGCCCAGCTCGGTGAAGGAAATGCGGCCTTCGCCCTGCAGGATGCGCAGGATCTTGCGGTCGATCTTGTCCAGTTCGCGGGGGCGGGTGGTCATGGCCGTCAACCTTGGGGAATGAATCAGAGGAAAATATCCTGCCTGCATTCCTAAAATCAGGCAAATCACCTAGGAACGGAAGAATATACTTCCCCGATTATGGCCCCTGCGCACCCAAATGCAGGGAATGATCGGGTTGGAGAATTTCCATGCGAGTCCTAGTTCTCGGCAGCGGCGTGATCGGCACCACCAGTGCCTGGTACCTGCGACAGGCCGGGTTTGAAGTCACGGTCGTCGACCGCCAGCCCGGTCCCGCGCTGGAAACCAGCTTCGCCAATGCCGGCCAGCTGTCCTTCGGCTACACCTCGCCGTGGGCCGCCCCGGGCGTACCGAAGAAGGCCATCGGCTGGCTGTTCGAAAAGCACGCGCCGCTGGCGATCAAGCCGGGCATGGACCTGGCCCAGTACCGCTGGCTGTGGCAGATGCTGCGCAACTGCACCCACGAGCGCTACGCGATCAACAAGGCGCGCATGGTGCGCATGTCCGAGTACAGCCGCGACTGCCTGAACGAGCTGCGTGCGCAGATCGGCATCGATTTCGAAGGGCGCGACCTGGGCACCACCCAGCTGTTCCGCACCCAGCAGCAGCTGGATGCCTCGGCGCAGGACATCGAGATCCTGGCCCAGTACGGCGTGCCGTACGAAGTGCTGGATCGCGCCGGCATCATCAAGGCCGAGCCCGCGCTGGCCCACGTCGATGGCCTGGTGGGCGCGCTGCGCCTGCCGCGCGACCAGACCGGCGATTGCCAGCTGTTCACCCGCCGCCTGGCGCAGATGGCGGCCGAAGCGGGTGTCGAGTTCCGCTACGACCAGGACATCACCGGCGTGGAATTCGACGGTGACCGCATCACCGGCGTACGCATCGGCGGCAAGCTGGAAACCGCGGACCGCTTCGTGGTCGCACTGGGCAGCTATTCGCCGGCGCTGGTTGCGCCGCTGGGCATGCGCCTGCCGGTGTATCCGCTGAAGGGCTACTCGTTGACCCTGCCGATCACCGACCCGGCGATGGCGCCGACCTCGACCATCCTCGATGAGAGCTACAAGGTTGCGGTGACCCGCTTCGACAACCGCATCCGCGTCGGCGGCATGGCCGAAGTGGCTGGTTTCGACCTGTCACTGTCGCCGCGCCGCCGCGAGACGCTGGAGCTGGTGGTGCGCGATCTGTACCCGAAGGGCGGTGACCTGGCCAAGGCCGAGTTCTGGACCGGCCTGCGCCCGGCCACGCCCGACGGTACGCCGGTGATCGGCGCCACGCCGTTCCGCAACCTGTTCCTCAACACCGGCCATGGCACGCTGGGCTGGACCATGGCCTGCGGCTCGGGCCGCTACCTGGCCGACCTGATGAGCGCGCGTCAGCCGCAGATCAGCACCGAAGGCCTGGATATCTTCCGCTACGGCCAGTACCGCCACGCCCCGCAACATGAGAACCGCACATGCGTCCTGCCCGCGCGCTGATCGATCTGGGCGCACTGCGCAGCAACTACCGCCTGGCCCGTGAACTGGGCGGTGGCAAGGCGCTGGCGATCATCAAGGCCGATGCCTATGGCCACGGTGCAGTGCGCTGCGCGCAGGCACTGGAAGGCGAGGCCGACGGCTTCGGCGTGGCCACGATCGAAGAGGCACTGGAGCTGCGCCAAGCCGGTATCCGTGCACCGATCCTGCTGCTGGAAGGCATCTTCGAGGCCAGCGAAATGGCGCTGGTGGCCGAGCATGACCTGTGGTTCTCGGTGGGTTCGCCGTGGCAGCTGGAAGCACTGGCCGCGTTCGACAGCCCGCGTCCGCTGACGGTGTGGCTGAAGCTGGACAGTGGCATGCACCGGCTGGGCCTGGACGTCGCCGGTTTCCGCGCCGCGCACGCACGTCTGTCTGCATTGCCGCAGGTGGCGCGCATCGTACTGATGACCCACCTGGCACGCGCCGACGAGCTGGACAGCGAGCGTACCCATGAGCAGGCCGCCACCTTCGTCGAGGCCATCGAAGGCCTGCAAGGTGAGACCAGCGTCTGCAATTCGCCAGCACTGCTGGGCTGGCCGGACGTACGTAGTGACTGGGTACGCCCGGGCCTGATGCTGTACGGGGCAAACCCGCTGCCGGACAACAGCGAGCTGACCGCGCGCCTGCGCCCGGTGATGACGATGCAGTCCAAGGTGATCGCCGAGCGCTGGATCGAGGCCGGTGAGCCGGTCGGCTACGGTGCGCGCTTCGTGGCCAAGGCACGCACACGCGTGGGCGTGGTCGCACTGGGCTATGCCGATGGCTATCCGCAGTTCGCGCCCAATGGCACCCCGGTGCTGATCGATGGCCAACCCGGTGGGCTGATCGGCCGCGTGTCGATGGACATGCTGACCGTGGACCTGACCGCACATGCGCAGGCCGGCGTCGGCAGCGTGGTGGAACTGTGGGGCACAGCGCCGACGCTGTCCGAGCTGGCCCCGCGCTGCGGTGTCAGTGCCTACCAGCTGCCGTGTGGCGTCAAACGCGTGGCACGTGTCTACCAGGATTGACCGGCCGCTGGTAGCGGCCGACCTTGGTCGGCGCCGTGAATGTGTGTCGACCAAGGTCGACACCTACCGGATCGATCAAACCTTGGTCGGCGCCGTGAATGTGTGTCGACCAAGGTCGACACCTACCGGTGGGTCGTCGCGCTGCGCGGGGTTACCGGGCAGCGGTGACGCGCGAGGTCAGCTGACGCTTCACCCAGTCGTCGATCAGGCGCTTCTCATAGCGCAACGGATCGGTATCGCTCTTCAGGCCGATGTTGTGCAGGTAGCCGCTGTCGCTCAGGCGGGCGTCGCCTTCATCGATGATGCGCCCGCTGGCGTCCTTCAGCGTGTACTGCAGGGTGATCCGCGGCGGGTAGATGTCGCGCATGATCCGGATATCGCTGCCACGCGGGCCGTGCCACGGCTCGTAGTCGCCCGCGCGCTTGATATCGACCAGGGTCACGTCCAGCGTCTGCCCGGCCTGCAGCGGCTTGGCGGCGCTGGTCTGTACGTAGCGTGCCAGCTGCTGCACCCAGTCACCGCGTTCAGCCTCGAAGCGGTTGCTGCTCTGGCGGAGCTCGGTGAATTTTGCCGGATCGTCCCACTTCACGCTGACCGGGCCATCGGCCTGCAGCGCGCGCGGCGCGTCGGGCGCTGTTACCGTCCGCGGCGCGGCGGCCACGCTGCCCACGGCAAGCATGCCGGCCAGCAGCAGGGCGGTTGAAAGCGAACCTTTCATGGCAGTCTCCTGCGTCCCCGAAGCGGGGAGGATGATGATCTCGGATCGAGTGTGATCCCGCCGCAGGGCCGCAGCAATGGCCAAGAGCGTCAAATGCGTCAGCAGTTGCCGCCAATTCATGGTCGTCAACCCTGACTGACGGCGCTTGACGCTGTGAATACGCGCTCTGGAAGATGCTGTACCTCCATCCGGTCTTTTCTTCCCCACGCCCTTGTCCACATTGCCGCCCCTCGTGGAGCGCTCACCCTTGATGGTGCCGACGCCCGAACCCGACCTGCACCATGGCGTGCTTGAGCGCATCCACGCAGGTTTCTGTGTGATCCAGGTGCTGTTCGACGGCGACGAGGCGATCGATTACCGCTTCCTCGAGGTCAACGACGCCTTCGAGCGCCATACCGGCCTGAAGGATGCCTGCGGCAAGCGCATGAGCGCGCTGGAGCCACAGCACGAAGGCGACTGGTTCCGGATCTACGGCGAAGTGGCGCGGACCGGGCGACCGGCGCAGTTCGAGATGGACGCCCGTGCCCTCGGGCGTTCGTTCGCGGTGGATGCGGTGCGTGTCGGCCGGCCGGGCGATGACCTGGTGGGCGTGCTGTTCTTCGATGTGACCGCGCGCAAGCAGATGGAAGTGGAGCTGGGCGAGAGCGAGGCGCGTTTCAGTGCACTGGCCGATGGTTTGCCGATGCCGGTGTGGGTGCTGGACGAGCGCGGCCACGCCCGCTTCGTCAACAGTGCCTTCAGCGAGTTCTTCGGCGGCGACGAGAACCGCGTGCCGGAAGATGTCTGGCGCGGTCTGGTGCATCCCGACGATGCGTCGGTGTTCGAATACGAACTGCAGGAAGCGCTGAAAGCGCAGCGTTCGATGCATGCTCTGGTACGCGCCCGTCGCGCCGATGGGCAGTGGCGCTGGCTGGAAATGAACGCCCGTCCGCGCTTCTCGCGGATGGGTCGTTTCATCGGTCTGGCCGGTAGCAGCCCGGACGTCACCGAGCGTCGCGAGATCGAACTGGCGCGTGAGGAGCTGCTGCAGTCCGAGCGCGCCGCACGCAGTGCCGCGGAGAACATGGCGCGGCTGAAGGATGAATTCCTGGCCACGCTGTCGCATGAGCTGCGCACGCCGCTGACCACGATCCTGGGCTGGAGCGAACTGCTGCTGCAGCGCGTGGATTCCACCAGTCCGCTGTACAAGGGCCTGGGCGTGATCGCCAACAGCGCCACCGCGCAGAAGCGGTTGATCTCGGACATGCTCGATCTCAGCAGCATGCTGCTGGGCAAGGTGCAGCTGGAAGTGGAAGTGCTGGATCTGCGCGACCAGTTGAACGAAGCGATGGGCGCGCAGGAGCTGGTGGCCGAGGGCAAGGCGCTGGACGTCACCCTGCAGCTGCCGCCGCAGGCGTGCCAGGTGCTGGGCGATGCCACCCGGCTGCAGCAGGTGTTCTGGAATCTGCTGTCCAACGCGATCAAGTTCACCCCGGCCGAGGGCCGCATCGATGTGCAGCTGCAGGCCGATGGCAACTATTGGACGATCACCGTGCGTGATATCGGCGACGGCATCGCACCGGAGTTCCTGAACCATCTGTTCAGCCGCTTCCGCCAGGCCGACGGCACCACCACCCGCCGTCATGGCGGTCTGGGCCTGGGCCTGGCGATCGTGCAGCAGCTGGTAGAACTGCACGGCGGTACGGTCAGTGCGGCCAGCGATGGCCATGGTCACGGCGCCACCTTCACCGTGCGCCTGCCACAGCACCTGCCCGATGCCGAACGGCGTCCGCTGCGTGAGGTCGTCAGCGGTCCGATCCTGGAACCGATGGTGGTCGAACCGTACCCGTTGCGCGGCCTGCATGTGCTGGCCGTGGAAGACCAGCCAGAAGTGCTGGAGTACCTGCGGCGCATGCTGGAAGAGCAGGGCGCCAGCGTGTCCGCGGCCAGCTCTGCGGGCGAGGCACTGGCGCTGCTGGCCGACAATGGCCACCTGCAGTACCACGTGCTGCTGACCGACATCGGCATGCCGGGCATGGATGGCTATGGCCTGGTGAGCACGCTGCGCGAGGACCTGGGCGTGGATGCCACGGCATTGCCTGCGGTGGCGGTGACGGCACTGGCGCGTGCTGATGACCGTCGCCGTGCGTTGGCCTCGGGCTTCCAGGAGCATGTGGCCAAGCCGTATTCGGTGGCCCAGTTGGTGGGTGTGGTGCGGCGCGTGCAGGCCACGCGCGGGGACAGCCTGCTGCACTGAGCATTCACGGCCAATCGGCGACCCTGCACGTCTGCACGCAGGAGGTTGTCGATGTCCCGTATTGCTCCCCGGATCCATACCGATGCCGCGCAGATCGCGCGCCTGGAAGCCCTGCTGCCGCAGTTGCACGGGGAAACTCAGGTGCAGCTGACCCTGCACGACGGCCGCCGCCTACTGGGCACGGTCGCGGTGCAGCCGACGCTGCAGCAGTACCGCAACGAGGCCGGCGACGAAGGCAGCAACGGCCAGCTGCGGCTGGACGATCTCGATACACCGGTGCAGCAGCATCACGTGTGGCTGGATGAAATCGCCAGCATCCGCGAGCTGCCGCCCACGGCGCCTTGATCCGATGTAGAGCCGAGCCCATGCTCGGCTGCCGTCCGCGCGGCTGCGCCGCCGCCCGAGCATTGGCTCGGGCGCTACAGGCCTATCAATGCTCGAACAGCGTTGCCGTCGCCTCGAACCTGCGCGCATAGGCGCGCTCCTCGGCTACCCGGGTCACTTCATCGTCTGCCAGGTCCGGCGCGCCATAGACGGCGTAGGCCACGCTGCCATCGGCGCCGTGGCCGACCTGGTGCAGGCGGTAGCGGGAATGGCCGCCGCCGGTGTCCTCCGGGTAATGCACGGGGGGATGGCTGCCTTCCAGGTCCATTTCACTGTTGTCGACAACACCTCCGACGAACAAGGCGCGCATGCAGGATCTCCAGGAGTTGCGGGGGAGCTTCTACCCTGAACGCTGGCATGTTGCTGCGGCATCAAGGCAACGTTGAAGTTTCGCAAAGCGGCGGCCGGGGCCGGGCCGGACAAGCCGGTACAATGGACGGCCCTCACGCTTCCAGTACCCGCGCCGATGGCATCCAGCGACGACGCCCCCCTGCAGACCTTGTTCCTGCCGTTCTCCAGCGGCGCCCTGCGCTGGCCGGAGGGTCCGGTGGCCTTCCTGCGCGCCCGTGACGGCTGGCCCCTGCGCGAGCAGGCCGGCGGCCGCGAGGTCGACTGCGAGCAGAGCTTCGCCCCGTTCGCGCAGCCGCTGCAGCAGGCCGCTGGCTGGACCGTCAGCGGCCAGCTGGATGATGTTGCCGGCCGCGGCCGTTACCCGCTGGTGCTGGTGCTGCCGCCGCGCCAGCGCGAGGAAGCCCGCGCGCTGTTCGCCCGCGCCCTGGCGCTGGTCGCCGAGGGTGGCCGCATCGTGGCCTGCCAGCACAACAACGAAGGCGCCCGCTCCGGCGAAGGCGACCTCAAGCAGTTGGCCGGCCTCGGCGGCAGCCTGACCAAGAACCACTGCCGCGTGTTCTGGACCGCGCCGTTGCAGGGCCAGCACGATGCGGACGTGGCCAAGCGCTGGGGCAGCCTGGACGCAGTGCGGCCGATCGTCGGCGGCCGTTTCCTCAGCCGCCCGGGCGTGTTCGCCTGGGACCGCATCGACCCGGCCTCGGCGCTGCTTGCCGAACATCTGCCGGCCGACCTGGCCGGGCGTGCGGCCGACCTCGGTGCCGGTTACGGCTACCTGTCGCGCGAGCTGCTGGAGCGCTGCCCGAAGATCACCGCGCTGGACCTGTACGAGGCCGAGAAGCGCGCGCTGGACCTGGCCGAACTCAATCTGGCGCCGCCGCCGCGCCCGGTACCGCTGCGCTTCCTGTGGCGCGACGTCACCGCCGGTATCGAGCCGGACTACGACGTCATCATCAGCAACCCGCCGTTCCACACCCCCTCGCGTGCGGACCGTCCGGACATCGGCCAGCGCTTCATCGCCGTGGCCGCGCAGGCGCTGCGCCCGGGCGGGCGCCTGTACGTGGTGGCCAACCGTCACCTGCCGTACGAGTACACGCTCAACGAGAGCTTCGGCGCGGTGCGCGTGGTTGCCGAGCGCGATGGCTTCAAGCTGGTCGAGGCAGTGAAGGGCAAGGGGAAGGCCCGGTGAAACTGGTCAAGCTCATCGCCAACCTCGGCTACGGTAGCCGCAAGCAGGTGCAGTGGATGTTCCGCGAAGGCCGCGTCACCGACGCCGACGGCGAGGTGCTGTATGCCGACGACCAGGTGCCGCATGAAGCGGTGCGCGTCGATGGCGAGCCGCTGGACCCGCCGGTGGGCCTGTCGCTGGCGATGTACAAGCCGGCCGGCTACACCTGTTCGACCAAGGACAAGGGCCGCCTGATCTACGACCTGCTGCCGCCGCGCTTCCGCGACCGCGACCCGGTGCTGTCCACCGTCGGCCGCCTGGACCGCGAGACCAGCGGCCTGTTGCTGCTGACCGACGACGGCAACCTGCTGCACCGGATCATTTCGCCGAAGTCGAAGCTGCCCAAGGTCTACGAAGTGGAGCTGGCCGACGACCTGCGTGGTGACGAGGTGGCGCTGTTTGCCAGCGGCACGCTGATGCTGGAAGCGGAGAAGACGCCCCTGCTGCCGGCTGAACTGCAGGTGCTCGGGCCGCGCAAGGCGCGCCTGATACTGCACGAAGGCCGCTACCATCAGGTACGCCGCATGTTCGCTGCCGCAGGCAACCACGTGCAGGCACTGCATCGCAGCCGTGTTGGTGGCCTGGACCTGCAGGGACTGGCCGAAGGGCAATGGCGGCTGCTGACCTCCACCGACCTGGATACGTTGTTCGCTCCATGACCTCCATCGCTGCGCTGCCGTTCCTGCCCGACGCCGTCATCTTCGACATGGACGGCCTGATGATCGACAGCGAGCGCGTGTCGCTTGCCTGCTGGAGCGAAGCGGCGGAGGAATTTGGCCTGCCGCTGGATGCCAGCTTCTTCGTGCGCATGGTCGGTCTTGGCGACCGCGACAGCCAGGCGCTGCTGCGCCAGCAGGGCATCGAAGACAGCATGATCGAGGCCTTGGCCGCGCGTTGCCATGATCTGTACGAGGAACGCACGCAGACAGGGTTGCCGCTGCGCCCGGGCATCCTGGAACTGCTTGAGTTGTTGAAGTCGCACGCGGTGCCGCGTGCGGTGGCGACCTCGACCCGACAGCCGCGGGCCAACCGCAAGCTGGCGGCGACCGGGCTGCTGCCGTACTTCGATGCGGTGATCGCCGGTGGCGACGTGGCGCGGGCCAAGCCGGCACCGGACATCTACCTGCTGGCCGCGCAGCGGCTGGGCAAGGCACCGGAACGCTGCCTGGCGCTGGAGGATTCCCCGGCCGGCACGCGTGCCGCACTGGCTGCGGGCATGACCGTGATCCAGGTGCCGGACCTGGTGCATCCCGATGAAGAACTGCGCGCGCTGGGCCACCGCATCGTCGGCTCGCTGGTGGACGCCCACGCGCTGCTGCTGCCGCTGTTGCCGAGGTAGCTGCCAACCTTGGTTGGCACTGAGCCGAGCATGGGCTCGGCTCTACATCCATGGCAACCCCTCTGGTGGGTGCCGACCGTTGGTCGGCACGCTTTCAGATCACACCCTGCCGAACACCAGCGCCGCGTTGGTGCCACCGAAGCCGAAGCTGTTGGACATCACCGTGTCCAGCTTCTGCTCGCGGCTTTCGCGCAGGATCGGGAAGCCTTCCACCCTCGGGTCCAGCTCGCCGATGTTGGCCGAACCGGCCACGAAGCCGTCGCGCATCATCAGCAGGCAGTAGATCGCTTCATGCACGCTGGCAGCACCCAGCGAATGGCCCGACAGCGCCTTGGTCGAGGACAGCGGCGGAATCGCATCACCGAACACCTCGCGGATCGCACCCAGCTCGGTCACATCACCCAGCGGGGTGGAGGTGCCGTGGGTGTTGAGATAATCCAGCGGACGGTCGACGTTCTGCAGCGCCATCTTCATGCAGCGCACGGCACCTTCACCGGACGGGGCGACCATGTCGGCGCCATCGGAGGTCACGCCATAACCGATCAGCTCGGCATGGATATGCGCGCCACGTGCCACGGCGTGGTCGTAATCCTCCAACACCAGCATGCCGCCACCACCGGCGATGACGAAGCCATCGCGGTCCTTGTCATACGGGCGCGAGGCGCTGGCGGGGGTGTCGTTGAAGCTGGTGGACAGTGCACCCATCGCATCGAACATCACGCTCATCGACCAGTGCAGGTCTTCACCGCCACCGGCGAACATGATGTCCTGCGCGCCGTGGCGGATGAGGTCGGCAGCCGCGCCGATGCAGTGTGCGGAGGTCGCGCAGGCGGCCGACAGCGAGTAGCTGACGCCCTTGATCTGGAATGCGGTGGCCAGGCAGGCCGACACGGTCGAGCACATCGTGCGCGGCACCATGTACGGACCGACCTTGCGCACGCCGCGGCTGCGCAGCAGATCGACCGCACCCACCTGCCATTCGCTGGAGCCACCACCGGAACCGGCGATCAGGCCGGTGCGCAGGCCACTGACCTGTTCCGGGGTCAGGCCCGCATCGGTGATGGCATCGGCCATCGCCAGGTAGGCGAAGGCGGCGGCATCGCTCATGAAGCGCTTCTGCTTGCGGTCGATCAGCGCGTCCAGGTCGAGGTCGACGCGACCGCCGACCTGGCTGCGCAGGCCGGCTTCGGCGTGGTCGGCCAGCGCGGTGATGCCGGCGCGGCTCTCGCGCAGGGCGGCCGAAACGGTATCCAGATCATTGCCGAGGCAGGACGTGATGCCCATGCCGGTGATGACGACGCGACGCATCAGAAGCTCCCGGTTTCAGTGAACAGGCCCACGCGCAGGTCGCGGGCGTTGTAGATCTCGCGGTCGTCCACGTACATGCGCGCGTCGGACTGGGCCATCACCAGCTTGCGGTTGATGACGCGGCTGATGTCGATCTCGTAGCGCACCAGCTTGGCATCGGGCAGCACCTGGCCGGTGAACTTCACTTCGCCGCAGCCCAGGGCGCGGCCCTTGCCGGGCGCACCCAGCCAGGTGAGGAAGAAGCCGGTCAGCTGCCACATGGCATCCAGGCCCAGGCAGCCGGGCATCACCGGGTCGCCGATGAAGTGGCAGCCGAAGAACCACAGGTCCGGACGGATATCCAGTTCGGCGCGTACCATGCCCTTGCCATGCGGTCCGCCGTCCTCGCGGATTTCGGTGATGCGGTCGAACATCAGCATCGGGTCGTTGGGCAACCGGCCGGCGGCAGCGCCGAACAGTTCACCGCGTGCGCTGGCCAGCAGCTGGTCGCGGTTGAACGCGTGGAGACGAGTCATGGAAAGCGCAATCCTGGAAGCGAAAACAAGGCAACGAGTTCCCGAGGATGCACGACGGATCAGGCGGATATCAAACCGCGTCTCCGTACGCGTGCGTAGTGTTTTCAGCTGAAACCACGCATCCCGTTGATGCACAACGACCATACTTCGGCGTCTGGACGGGTACGGTGCAGGTATCATGTGGGCCAACCATGAACGCACTGCGCAAGATCATCCACGTCGACATGGACGCCTTCTACGCGTCGGTGGAGCAGCGCGACGATCCGTCACTGCGCGGCAAGCCGGTGGTTGTGGCATGGCGCGGCGCGCGTTCAGTGGTGTGCGCCGCCTCGTACGAGGCACGCGTGTTCGGCGTGCGTTCGGCGATGCCGGCACTGCGCGCCGAGCGCCTGTGCCCGGACGCGATCTTCGTGCCGCCGGACTTCGCACGTTACAAGGCGGTGTCGCGCCACGTGCGCGAGATCTTCCTGCGCCATACCGACCTGGTCGAGCCGTTGTCCTTGGATGAGGCCTACCTGGACGTGACCGAGCCGAAGAGTGGCATCGAACTGGCCACCGACATCGCCCGCACCATCCGCGCGCAGATCCGCGAGGAAACCCATCTGACTGCTTCAGCCGGGATCGCGCCGAACAAGTTCCTGGCCAAGATCGCCTCGGACTGGCGCAAGCCTGACGGCCAGTTCGTGATTCCGCCGCAGCGGGTGGACGCATTCCTGCTGCCACTGCCGGTGAACCGCGTGCCCGGTGTCGGCAAGGTGATGGAAGGCAAGCTGGCAGCGCGCGGCATCGTCACCTGCGGCGATCTGCGGCAGTGGACGCTGCCGGACCTGGAAGAAGCCTTCGGCAGCTTCGGCCGCAGCCTGTACAACCGCGCACGCGGTGTCGACGAGCGTCCGGTGGAGCCTGACCAGCAGGTGCAGTCGATCTCCTCCGAAGACACCTTCGCCGAGGACCTGTTGCTGGAAGACCTCGCTGAAGCGATCGTGCAGCTGGCCGAGAAGACCTGGCATGCCACGCGCAAGACCGAACGCATCGGCCACACCGTGGTGTTGAAGCTGAAGACCGCGCAGTTCCGCCTCCTCACCCGCAGCTTCACCCCGGAACGCCCGCCGGAATCGATGGCCGAACTGCGCGACATCGCGCTGTCACTGCGCGCCCGCGTCGACCTGCCCGCCGACACCCGTTACCGCCTGGTCGGCGTCGGCCTCGGCGGTTTCCGCGAAAAGGAGCCGGTGGTGCAGGGCGAATTGTTCGAGCACACCCCGACCGATCCTCCCTGATCGTCCATCCACGCATGTCTGGATCTGCGTGTCGACCAAGGTCGACACCCACCAAGAGCAGGACATGCAGTCCAGACAGGTTGCGGAAAACTGTCGAAGGCGGGGTGGGTCCGGTTGCGGGGGCGTGAGCCGCATGGATGCGGCGACCGAGCTTACATGGACGTACTTGCAGCGTCCCCCGCAACCGGACCCACCCCGCCAACCCACGGAATGCCCGCTTTTGCTGTTGCCGTCGCCGTCGATTCGGCGGGTGCAGGGCGCAGCCCTGCAAAAGAAAACCCCTACCTTACGGCCACTGCATCTCGCCCTTGGCCACCTTCGCACTCAACTCCAGCGACGCCACACCCGCCAGCTTCGGATAGCGCGCCTGCATCGCCTTCACCAACGCCGCACTGTCCTTGGCCTTGGCTGTTTCAACATCGAAGGCACGGATGTACTCCGCCGTGAAGCGCAGCGCACTGGCATCCAGTGCCGCACCCTCCGCGTAATGACCGGGCACCACCACCTTCGGCTTCAACGCCTGCAGCTGCTGCAGCGTGCGCAGCCAATCGGCATGCGACTTCGGCGTCTGCGTATCGGCCATCCACACATGCTCGCCGGCCACCACCGGAATGCCACCGACGATCGCGCGCAGTGACGGCACCCACAGCACGCTGCGGTCCGGCGTCGGTCCATCCAGGCCGATCAACGGCAGGCGCTGGCCTTCCAGCTGCAGTGCATCGCCTTCCAGTACCGCCGGCACCACGATGCGTGCGGGAACGTCGGCGCCCATCTTCGGCCCCCAGTACGCCAGCTTGCCGGCCTGGGATTCACGGATATGCGCCACGGTCTGCGCGGTGGCGACGATGCGCGCCTGCGGGAACGCGTCCTGCACGGTGGCCAGGCCGAAGTAATAGTCCGGATCGCCATGGCTGATGTAGATGGTGGTCAGCTGCTTGCCGCTGGCGCGGATCTGCTCGACCAGCCGGCGCGCATCGCCGGCAGCGAACTGCGCGTTGACCAGGATCGCATCGTTGCGCCCTTCGATCAGCACCGAGGACACCGAGAACATCGCCTGCGGGCCGGGATGGAAGGTCTGCAGGCGCAGCTGGGATTTCGCGGCGCTGGCAGGCGCAGGCGTGGCCGGTGCGGCCAGCAGCGGGGTGCTGGCGAAACCTGCAGCCAGCGCGAGGGGGAACAGCAGGGCAGCGGTACGCATGGGAGGTGTCCTTTGGGATATCGAGCCGAGCATCGGCTATGCCGGGCGTCCTTGCCCGGCCCCCTACGGGCCGTCGCAAGCGACGTTGGCAACGGCTCCTGCCGTTGCCTTCGGCTTTACAGGTGGGTAGCGCCGGGCCATGCCCGGCGGGCGGGCGGGCAGGCCGGCGGGCGCCATGATCAATACGCTGCAGTGATGATCTGCTTCGGGTACTTGCGCGCTTCCAGTTCGGCGACGAACGCGGCGCCGTAGTCGGCGTAGCTGA
Organism: Stenotrophomonas lactitubi; assembly: GCF_002803515.1. Classification (NCBI taxonomy): domain Bacteria; kingdom Pseudomonadati; phylum Pseudomonadota; class Gammaproteobacteria; order Lysobacterales; family Lysobacteraceae; genus Stenotrophomonas; species Stenotrophomonas lactitubi. Next base: position 162,731 of record NZ_PHQX01000003.1, read on the forward strand.
TGCGGCTGTGGCCGCTGGCATCGGCGAGGAAGGCCTTGGGCTGCACGCGATACTGCCCACGCTCTTCACCCGGGCCGATTTCGGCCGCCGGCGAGAAGAAGGTCCAGTCCAGGTCATCCACTGCCTGCAGGCGGTTGAAGGCTTCACGGTGGGCCAGCGCGTAGGGCTTGTAGGCCTCCGGGAAGGTGGGGGTGTCGACCAGCTGCACGCCGGGGGCGACTTCCAGGCTGCCGGCACCACCGACCACCACCAGGCGCGGCACGTTGGCCTTGCGGGCGGCGTCTGCAAGCTGCGCGGCAACTTCGCCGACGCGGCCGATGTCGTCGCCCGGGCGCGGGCCGTAGGCGCTGGCCAGCACATCGTGGCCGGCAATGGCGGCGACCAGGGCATCCTGGTCGTCCAGCGAGGCGATGACCGGATGGGCGCCGGCCAGCTCGGCCGGCAGGTCCTGCGCACTGCGCACGATGACGGTCAGTTGGTGGCCGTTGGCCAGCGCGTGGCGGGCGATCTGGCGGCCGATATTGCCGGTGGCACCGACGAGGGCGATCTTCATGGCAGGATTCCGTGGGGTGGGGCTGGGGAATGAGGCCACTGTAGGCCGCTGCAGTCGCTCGAAAAACAGCGTATAACGCGCTTGTTTGTTGCATGGATCGAGTAGATGGACCGATTGACCGCCATGACCGTGTTCGTCGAAGTTGCCGAGCGCGGCAGCCTGACCGCCGCCGCCGAGGTGCTGGACATGTCGCGGGCGATGGTCAGCCGCTACCTCGCCGAGGTGGAGGGCTGGCTGGGCGCGCGGCTGCTGCACCGGACCACGCGGCGGGTCAGCCTGACCGGGGCCGGTGAAGCCGCGCTGGCGCGTTTCCGGCAGATGCTGGCAATCGGCGAGGAACTGCAGGGCGAGCTGGCCAGCGACGATCCCGAGCCACACGGAACGCTGCGCATTACCGCCAGCGTGTCGTTCGGGCAGAGCCATCTGGCGCGCGCGGTGGCCGCGTTCGTGCAGCGCCATCCGGCCGCACGCATCGAACTGCTGCTGGTCGACCGCATGGTCAACCTGGTGGAGGAGCGCGTCGACCTGGCGGTGCGCATCGCAAGGCAGATCGATCCCAGCCTGATCGCACGTCGCTTGGCGATCTGCCGCTCGGTGCTGTGCGCGACGCCGGCCTACCTGCAGGCACGTGGCACGCCGACTGCACCCGAACATCTCGCCGCGCACAACTGCCTGACCCATCACTACGTCGGCAAGAGCCTATGGCAGCTGCATCGCGAAGGGCGTTCGTTGTCGGTTGCGGTGGGCGGCAACATCAGTGCCAATGAAGCGTCGCTGCTGCTGGAGGCCGTGCGCGCCAATGCCGGCATCGCCATGTTGCCGACCTACCAGGTCGCACCGTTGCTGCGCAGTGGCGAACTGATCGAACTGCTGCCCGCGTACAGCCTTGACGAGCTCGGCATCCATGCGGTGTACGCGTCGCGTCGACAGCAGCCCGCTATCATGCGGCGATTCCTGGACTTCCTCGCCGAATGCTTCGCGAGCCCGGCCTTCCAGGATCTGGACTGGCGCCCTTCGGGCAAGGAGAACACATGAACCATGGACAGGCGTTGATCGACCACAACCGTGCTGCCTGGGACCGCCAGGCCAGCGAGGTGCGGGAGTGGTCGCGACCGGTGGATGCCGCAACGATTGCCGCCGCCCGCGAGGGGCGTTGGCAGGTGCACCTGACGCCGCGTGCGCTGCCGCTGGATTGGCTGGGCGATGTGCGGGGCAGGCGCATCCTGTGCCTGGCCTCGGCCGGTGGCCAGCAGGCGCCCGTGCTTGCTGCGGCAGGCGCCGAGGTGACCGTGTTCGATCTTTCCGACGGGCAGCTGGCGCAGGACCGCGCTGTGGCCGACCGCGATGGTCTGTCACTGCGCACCGTGCAGGGTGACATGCGTGATCTGCAGGCCTTTGCCGACGACAGCTTCGACGTGGTGTTCCATCCCATCTCGAACCTGTACGTGCCCGACGTGCGCCCTGTGTGGACCGAGTGCCGCCGGGTGCTGGCGCGCGATGGCCTGCTGATGGCCAGCTTCTACAATCCGGTGGTGTTCGTCGCTGCGCGTGACGCGCAGTTGAGCGAGCAGGGCCTGATCCGCCCGCAGTACGCGATTCCCTATTCCGACCTGGAAGACCTGGAGCCGGCCGCACGCGAGGCCAAGCTGGCCCGTGGCGAAGCGCTGACATTCGGCCACAGCCTGGGTGATCTGATCGGCGGGCAGCTGGATGCAGGGTTCGTCATCGATCGCTTCATGGAAGACTGGCAACCGCAGCCGCGCTTCCTGATCGACCGCTACCTGCCGACCTTCCTGGCCACCCGCGCACGCCGGGTCGGCTGAAGGCGCGGGCGTACAATGGACGGCCCCACGTTGCACGAGTGAGCCGTCCCTTGTCGTATCCCTATCCGCTGGTCGTGTTCGACCTCGATGGCACGCTGGTCGACAGCGCCGCCGATATCGCCGAAGCACTGAACCGCACGTTGCAAGACATCGGCCTGGCACGCGTACCCGAAGCCACCGTGCTGGGCTGGATCGGCGACGGCGTGCGCCGGCTGGTCGAACAGGCGGTGCAGGCTGCCGGGCGCGAGATCGATCTGGCAGCGGTGATGCCGACCTTCATGGTCCACTACCGCGAATGCCTGCTGCGCAGCCCGCAGCTGTTCGATGGCGTGGTCGAAGCGCTGGCGCAACTGCGCGCGTTGAACGTACCGCTGGCGATCTGCACCAACAAGCCGGCCGCGCTGGTGCCGCCGTTGCTGCAGCACCTGGGCATCGCCGAGGCCTTCGCGCTGGTGCTGGGCGGTGATTCGCTGCCGCAGCGCAAGCCCAGCGGTGAGCCGTTGCGGCATATCGCCGCGCACTTCGATCTGCCCGTCGATGCATGCCTGATGGTGGGCGATTCGCTTACCGATTACCGCGCCGCCGAAGACGCCGGCATGCCGATCGCGCTGGTGCGTTACGGCTATCCGCGCGGACTGGACCTGGACAACGCGCACGCGGTTGCGGTGATCGACGACCTGCGCGAACTGCCGGGGTTGGCTGCAGGCATTCCGGTGTAGAGCCGAGCCTGCGCTCGGCTGTTTCGATGCCTGAGCCGAGCATGGGCTCGGCTCTACAAGTAGATCGACGCCATGCGTCGATGGCATCAGGGGGCGCCGGGCAATGCCCGGCGCCTCTTTTCACTTTGGCTGGTAACGCACGCTCAGCTGGTACTCGCGGCCGGGCTGGTTGAACCACGCCACGGTCTCGTACTCGCGGTCGAACACATTGGCCACCCGCGCCAGCACCGACCATGCCGGGGTCAGCGCGTATTCGGCGCGCAGATCCAGCGTGCCGTAGCCGCCGACCTTCACCGCGTTGGTGGCATCGTCGTAGCGCTTGCCCGCGCCCTGCACGGTCAGGCCAGTGCGGAAGTCGCCGAAGCGGCGGTCGATGTCCAGGCGCGCGGTCTGCTGCGCACGGCGTGCCAGCCAGTTGTCGAACTGCGCGCTGCCGCTGGTGCGGTTGCGCGGATCGGTGAAGCTCAGCTGCGCGTTGATGTCGAAGCCGGCCAGGGTGGCGCCGCCGGTCAGTTCCGCACCGCGGATGCGTGCCTTTTCCACCTGCTGCATGCGGAAGGTGGCCGCGTCGTAGGTGATCAGGTCATCGATGCGGGTCTCGTACACATCCAGGCCCCAGCGCCAGCCCTGGCCCTGCTGCGAGATGCCGAGGTTGGCACTCTTGGACTTCTCCGGGTCCAGCGTCGGCACGCCGCTCCACGGGTCGTACAGGTCGCTGAAGGTCGGCGCCTTGAACGCGGTGCCGTAGCTGGCGTTGACGCGCAGGCCATCGCCCAGCTCCATCGCCCAGCCGAGGCTGCCGGTGGCGTGGTTGCCGAACTGCTGGTTGTCGTCGTTACGCGCGCTGGCGTGCAGCTGGTGACGGCCGAAGCGCGCCTGGTACTGCAGGAACACGCCGGTATTGCGGCGGCTGTCGACCAGGTAGCCGGCGCTGCTGCCGTCCAGGTTGTCTTCGCTCCAGTCCACGCCGGCGCTGAGCAGCTGGCCTTCGGCCACACCGATGTCGGCCTGCAGCGAGGCGCTGTCGCGGTGTGTCTGTGCGCTGCCGCGTGCACCGAAATCGCCGAAGTTGTCGGACTCGTTGTCGCTGCGGCCGACATTGGCAGTCAGCGTCAGCTGCTCGGACGGGGTGTAGCGCACCTTGCCGGCCAGCACCTGCTGGCGGGTCTCGGAGTAGTTGTAGTAGCCGTCGTAGTGGTTCTTGCCGTCGGCGCGCAGGGCGCTGCCTTCCACGGTCCACTGGTCGCTCAGGTTGTAGCCACCGCGCAGGCTCTTGGACAGGTTGCGGTAGCCGTCGCGGTCGGGTTCATCGGCGAAGCAGCCGGCAAACAGCGTGGCCGAGCCACGGCAGGCATCGATGCCGTCCGAATGCTGGTAGGCGATGTCGGCGCCGAACCAGCCGCGTTCGGTGCCACCGCCGATGCCGCCACTGGCTTCACGCAGTCCGTTGCTGCCGCCGCCCAGCTGGAAGTGCGGAGCGAAGTCGCCCTGGTTGCGGCGGGTGAAGATCTGGATCACGCCACCGATGGCGTCGGCACCGTACAGGCTGGACTGCGGGCCGCGCACGATTTCCACGCGCTCGATCTGCGCCAGCGGCAGATCCTGGTACATCGCCAGGCCGAGGTCGGCGCTGTTGATGCGCACGCCATCGACCAGCACCACGGTGTGCGAGGAGTTGGTGCCACGCAGGAACAGCGAGCTCTGCTTGCCCAGGCCACCGGCATTGGTCAGGTTGATGCCGGCGCGGCCCTGCAGCAGTTCCTGCAGCGAGGTGGCCTGGCTGGATTCGATCTGCGCACGGTCGATCACCTGCGCAGGCGCAATGCTGTCCTGCAGGGCGATCGGCGTGCGGGTGGCGGTGACCAGCACCTGATCGAGGTCGGCGGCGCGATCTTCGGCCAGGGCCAGCGCAGGAAGAGCGGCCAGCACGGCCAGGGACAGCATTCGGGACTGCAGCTTCATCGGGGGGACTCCAGGTGCCGCGCACGCCCGCGCAGCGAAGGGGAGGAGTCACAACAGGCAGGCACGCGCCGATGCCGCGGCCATCGCCACAGACATCCAGCGCCATGCCCACCGCATCGCGACCTGAGGCTTCCGGGCCGGTCTCCGGGCTCGCCGCCGGGTGGCCCGAGGCCACCGTCCAGGCGCCTTCCCATGCCTGCGGCACAGTGGCGGGTTGCCTGGAACTGACGTGCTTACCGTTGCGGGGGCAGCGCCGGCATGGCGTGTTGTCACGCGTCACCGGCTTCCCGTTTCAACCTGCCGGCAGGGCCGCAGGTCACCTGGAAGTGCGCGCAGTCTACGGCATCGCGACCGGCCGGTAGCGTCGAACCTGCTCGGCTGATCAGGTGCGGATGTGCCTGCACGGTGCAGCAGACCTGCGCCAGCGCCTAGAATGCAGCTCGAATTATCGTGGTGCCGTTGCCGATGTCCGTCTGTTTTCCGCTGTTCCCGCGCCGCCCTGACTGGGCACGCGCATGATCCTCGACCTGGTCCGCCATGCCGGCAACGGTCGTGATGAGTTCCTCGATGGCCGCAGCGATCCGCCGCAGCTGGCCCGCCTGCCGCAGGAGCTGGTCGATGCCTATGCCGGGCAGTCGTGGGAACGGGTGATCAGTTCGCCGCGCCTGCGCTCGCTGCATACGGCGATGGCACTGGCCACACCGCGCGCGCTGGACGTGGAGGCGGACGAGGAGTGGGAAGAGCTGGATTTCGGCGACTGGGATGGCCAATCGCTGTTCGACCTGCCGGAAGACGCATTGGCCGCCTTCCACGCGGATCCGCACGCGTTTCCGCCGCCGCATGGCGAGAGCTGGGGCCATTTCGAACGGCGCATCGCACGCGCGCTGGATCGACTGCTGGACGACGACGACCCGGCGCCGACGGTAGTGGTCAGCCACGGTGGTCCGCTGCGCATGGTGCTGTCGCAGGTATGTGGCCTGCCGATGTCGTTGTGCTGGGCGTTGCGCATCGACCACGGCACGCGCCTGCGCGTGTGGGTCGAGCGCGGTGAAGCCGGGCTGGTGGGTGAGCTGCTGGAGCTGCAGCAGCCCTGAGCGCGCTCGCCGGGCATGGCCCGGCGCTACCGATCAATCCTCGTCGGTGCTTTCGGCCGCGCCTTCTTCGCCGTCGTCCTCGGCGCCGAAGCGCTGCTCATGCACCGGGCCTGATGCCGGGCCTGCCGCCTTCAGCGGATGCACGGCGATACGTGCTTCGTAGTCCTGCACCAGCGCGGTGCGCTGCGGTTCGCTCAGTTCCTGCCAGTGGCAATCCAGCAGCGCACCTTCCAGCGAATACAGCAGGTTGAGGCTGGGCTTGAAGCCGGCACGCTTGACCTTGACGAAGGCGCCGACGGCACCGATGGCGACCAGATCCTCGCGGCTGCGCAGGCCTACCTGGCGCAGCCACGCCGCACTCTTCGGGCCGATGTTGCGCAGCTTGACCGCGCTCACTTCAACGCCCCGACGAACACGTGGGCGATGGCTTCCAGACCGGCCTGGTCTTCAGCATCGAAGCGGCTGACGATGGGGCTGTCGATATCGAACACGCCGATCAGCTCCTCACCCCGGACCAATGGCACCACCAGCTCCGAGCGCGATGCGGCATCGCAGGCGATATGGCCGGGGAAGGCCTCCACGTCTTCGATGCGCTGGGTCACGCGCTGGCTGGCGGCCGCACCGCACACGCCCTTGTCCAGCGGAATGCGTACGCAGGCCGGCAGGCCCTGGAACGGACCGACCACCAGTTCCTTGCCGTCATACAGGTAGAAACCCACCCAGTTCAGGTCGGGCAGGGCGTGGTAGACCAGAGCAGCGAGGTTGGCCGCATTGGCGATGCGGTCGGACTCGCCGTAGACCAGGCCACGGGCCTGTTCCAGCAGCTGGGCGTATTGTTCCGGCTTGCTGCCGGTGAGCGAGGCGTTGGCGAACATGGCCGCAGTCTAGCAAGCGTGCCGGGCCAGCGATAATGCAGGCTCTGTTGCCCTGCTGGAGCCTGTGATGTCCCTGCCTGCCACGTTGCCGACGGCCCTGTTCGTCACCGGCACCGATACCGAGATCGGCAAGACCGCCGCCAGTACCGCGCTGCTGCATGCGCTGCGCCGGCGCGGCCTGCGCGCGGTCGGCATGAAGCCAGTGGCCAGCGGCAGCCACGATCTGGGGCAGGGCCTGCGCAACGACGACGCGCTGGCACTGCAGGCCGCCAGCCTGCCGGTGCCGGACTATGCCGATCTGAACCCCTACGCATTGCGCCAGCCGTTGGCGCCGGAGCTGGCGGCGGCAGAAGATGGCGTGCGCATCGAACTGTCCCCGATCGTGGCGGCCTTCGAACGCCTGCGCGCACAGGCCGACGTGGTAGTGGTCGAAGGCGTGGGCGGCTGGCTGGCGCCGCTGTCGGCGCAGCTGGACCAGCTTGATCTGGTGCGAGCGCTGCGGCTGCCAGTGGTGCTGGTGGTCGGCCTGCGCCTGGGCTGCGTCAACCACGCGCGCCTGACCACACAATCGCTGCAGGCCAGCGGCGTGGACTGCCTGGGCTGGATCGGCAACCACATCGATCCGTCGATGCAGCGCCAGGACGAGAATTTCGCGACCCTGCAGCAGCGCCTGCCGATGCCCTGCTGGGGACGGCTGCCGCATCTGCCGGAAGCCGGTGGCGAAGCATTGAGCACACACCTGCACGACGCGTGAGGGTAGCGCCGGGCCATGCCCGGCGAGCGCTCAGCGCGGCAGGCAGAGAAGCCGCCGGGCATGGCCCGGCGCTACCGATCCATCAGCGCGCCACCAGCTCCCGCGCGATCGCACCCAACCGTTCCACCGCACCGATGAAGCGCGCGTCCAGGGTCTGGCAACACGACAACCGCAGGCAATGCCGGTACCGCGCGCCACGCGAATACACCTGGCCCGGCATGAACACGATGTCCTCTGCCAGTGCGCGCTCGAACAGTTCACGGGTGTCCACGCCCGGCAGCTCCAGCCACAACAGGAATCCTCCCTGCGGCTCGGTGGCGCAGGTGCCGGCCGGGAAATGTTCGGCGACCAGTTGCCGCAGGCGACCGACCTGCTCGCGGTACAACCGGCGCATGCGATGCAGGTGGTGCTCGTAGCTGCCTGCTTCCAGGTAAGCGGCCACCGCATCACCGAGCAGCTGCGGTTCGCCGCCGGTGGACTGGAATTTGAGCAGCGCGATGCGCTCGGCGAAGCGTCCGCCATCAAGCCAGCCGATCCGGTAGTCCGGTGCCAGCGTCTTCGAAAAGCCACCGACCACCATCACCCAACCATCGCGGTCGAACGCCTTCAGCAAGGGCGCCGGCGGCTCGCAGAACTGCAGTTCGGCGTACACCGCATCTTCGATCAGCGGCAGCTGGCGTGCGTTGACCAGCTCGGCCAAGCGTTGCTTGTCGGCGATCGGCATCGTACAGCCCAGAGGGTTGTGTACGGTCGGCATCACCACCAGCGCCGCCAGCGGTGTGTGCTCCAGCAGTGCTTCCAGCGCATCCACGTCCAGGCCGCGCTGCGGATGGGTGGGCAGTTCGATCGGCTGCAGGCCGAGGGTGGTCAGCAAGGGGTACAGGTTGAAGTACGAGGGCGCCTCGATGCCGACGGCATCACCGGCCTGGGTGACCGCGCGCAGGGCCAGCTGCAGTGCCTCCATCGCGCCATGGGTCAGCAGCAGGCGCTCGGCATGGGTATGCAGGCCCAGCCGGGGCCCACGCCGCACGATCTGCGCCAGCAGGCGTTGCGAACCGTTGGGGCGCGCATAGGTCTCCACGGTCTGCTGGCCATGGCGCAGCACCTGCGCGGTGTGCCGGGCCAGCTGCGCGCCCGGGTAGAACTGTCGTCCGCGCGGGCCGGCAAAGGCCAGGTCGACCACGCCGGGGCGGCGCTGTGCTTCCAGCACGCGGGCCATCAGCACCTGCTGCAGCGGTGCAGTGGGTGCTGACGGTGTATCGCGCAGCGAACGTTGCGGTGCCGACAGTCGCGGCGCGACTTCGAAGCCGGCCTTCGGCCGCGGAATGACCAGTCCGGCGTCCTCCAGCTGGCGATAGGCCGCAATCACGGTGTTCAGGCTGAGCTGGCGCTGCGAAGCCATCTGCCGCAGCGACGGCAACCGGCTGCCGACCGGCAGGCGTCCGCCGTGGATGGCTTCAGCCAGCTCGTCCGACAGCCGCTGGTAGCGGGGCGGGATCATCGTGGTGGTGTCTTCTGTATCCATCGACTCGACCCGCATCTGGCTCTGTACCCATGATGCCGACGAGCCTAGCATGTCGGTGTCGGCCGGGCCTGATCGGGGCCGGGTCGATACTTCCCAAGCGCACGGCCCTGTGGCCGTGCGTCTTTTTTTGTTGTGTGTAGAGCCGAGCCCATGCTCGGCTGCTGTTGGCGGAAGAGCAGCCGAGCATGGGCTCGGCTCTACAGAAGAGGGGTGTCACCGCATCGGCACCAGCGCCGGATCGCGGCGGTACAACGCCGGGAACTGCTTGCCCAGCGCGGCCAGCTTGGGCGCGTCGTAGTAGCGGATGTACGCGGCCTGCGGGTAGTTGCTCATGTAGTTCTGGTGGTAGCTCTCGGCCGGGTAGAAGCGCTGGCCACTGCCCACCTGGGTAACGATCGGCGCACGGTAGCTGCCCGCCTGGCCGAGCTGGCCGATGTAGGCGCGGCTTGCTGCCAGCTGGCGCGTGTCATCGACGAAGATCGCCGAGCGGTACTGGCTGCCGTGATCGGGCCCCTGCCGGTTGAGCTGGGTCGGGTCGTGCACCACCGAGAAGAACACCTGCATCAGCTGCCCATAGCTGACCTGGCGCGGGTCGTAGTCCACCTTCACCGCTTCGGCGTGGCCGGTGCGGCCACCGCTGACGCGCTCATAGCGGGCGTCGGTGGCACTGCCACCGATGTAACCGGACACCGCGTTGCTCACGCCTTTGACGTGCTGGAACACGCCCTGCACGCCCCAGAAACACCCACCGGCAAAGACCACGCTGGCATGGCTGGCGTCATCGCGGAAGGCCGCATCGCCGCTGGGCGCAGGCAACGCCTGCACCTGCGCCGTGGGCTCGGCTGCTGCGGCCACCGCGCCGTGGTCCACCAGCAGCACACCCGCGACCAGCGCGGTGGCAACCAGGCCGGCGACGCCGGCGGCAATGCCCTGTTCGAAGGAGAGTTTCATCATGTGCTCCCGGTTCAACCGAAGGTGAAGGCGTAGGCCTGCACGCCTGCGTCGAGGAATTCGATCTCGAAACGATGCGGGCCGATCGTGCCGCGCTGGCGGATCAGCTGGTACAGGCGGTGCTCGTTGACGGTGCCGGTGCCATCGGTCGCCACGTCGGCGCCGGCATCGGCCGCTGGCAGTGGCTTACCATCAAGCAGCACGCGGAAGCGCACCGGCGTTCCGTCCTCGCCCGGTGCCAGCACCAGATGCAGGTCGCGGGCATGGAACTGGAAGGCGATGCGGCCGCCGGCCTGCTGCAGCTGTGCCGCTTCATCGTCGACCCGCCACTGTCCGGACAGGCCCCATTGGTTCAGCGCCAGGGTGGACGGCAACGCGTAGCCGAAAGCTGCGTCGACGCGCTGCCCGCCCGGCGAGGCGAACTGCTCGGCACGTGCGTGGCCCAGGTAGGTTTCCGGCGAGCGCAGGTTGCCCATGTCGGCCTGCGTGGCTACGCCCTGCAGGTCGGCCGCAGCGGGGTCTGCAGGCGGTGGCAGGTCGGTCTGGCCGGCTTCCACCAGCAGACGACGGATCACCTGTTCGGAGTGCGCGTAGTTGCCCTCGCCGAACTGGTGACCGCGGATGTTGCCCTGCGCGTCGATGAAGTAGTGCGCCGGCCAGTAGCGGTTGTTGAACGCGCGCCAGATCGAATACTGGTTGTCGAGCGCGACCGGGTACTCGACCTTCAGCTGCTGCACGGCCTTCATCACGTTGCGCGGGTCGCGCTCGAACGCGAACTCCGGCGTATGCACGCCGACCACCACCAGGCCATGGTCGCGGTAACGCTGCGCCCACTCGTGCACGAATGGCATCGCGCGCAGGCAGTTGATGCAGGAGTAGGTCCAGAAATCGATCAGCACCACCTTGCCGCGCAGCTGCTCGGCACTCAGCGGTGGGCTGTTGAGCCAGCCGGTGGCGCCGCTCAGCGAAGGCAGTGTGCCTTCCACCGGCAGCGGCGCGCCTGCCTGCCCGGCCGCCATCATCATCATCGGCGGTGCTGCTGCTGGTTGCGCGTCGGGCACGGCATCCAGCAGGCCCTGTTCGATGCGTGCGGTACTGACCGCGGACAGACGGGTCAGCAGGCCGGTGTCCCAGCCCAGGCCGATCGCCACTACCGCCAGCAGCGCGGCCACGCCCAGTACCCGACGCACCACATTGCCCAGGCCGAGCCGGGCCTGCAGCGCCCGGAACACGCGGCCACCCACCCACACCGCCAGCGCCAGCGCGGTGACTGCGCCCAGCGCGTAGGCCAGCAGCAGCGAACTGGTGCCGACGCTGGCGCCGTTCAGGGCGGCGCCGGTCAGCACCAGGCCGAGAATCGGGCCTGCGCAGGGCGCCCACAGCAGGCCGGTGGCGATGCCGATCAGCAGCGAAGTCCTGGCGCCGCCACGGCCGGCCGCATCAGCGGCGTCGGCACGCGCGCTCAGGCGCGCACCGATGCGCTGGAACGGCGCCAGCAGATGGTCGGCCAGTGTCGGCCACAGCAGCGCGATGGCGAACACGGCCATCAGCACCAGTGCCACCCAGCGGCCGATCTGGTTGGCCTGCGCCACCCACTGGCTGCCGACCGCGGCCAGGCTGGCAACCACGGTGAAGGTCAGCGCCATGCCCAGCAGCAGCGGCAGGGTGCTGCGCAGGAAAGGACGATCGGCGCGTGCGAACACGAACGGCAGCACCGGCAGGATGCACGGGCTGAGCAGGGTCAGCACGCCCCCGAGATAGGCAAGCAGCAACAGCAGCATCATCACGCTCCCGAAGTAGGGGAAGAACCCAGCGGCACGCGCCAGTCGCCGGCGGCGTCCTGTTGTGCAGCCCCGGGAATGAACGCCATCGCGGCGCCGTTCATGCAGTAGCGCAGTCCGGTCGGGCGCGGGCCGTCGTTGAACACGTGGCCGAGGTGGCCGCCACAACGACGGCAATGTGCTTCCACCCGCAACATGCCGAAGGTGGTGTCACGGTCCTCGCCGATGGCGTTGTGCAGCGGCGCCCAGAAGCTGGGCCAGCCGGTGTGGCTCTCGAACTTGGTGGACGACGAGAACAGCGGCAACGCGCAGCCGGCGCAGGCGAACGTACCCTGCCGGTGTTCCTTGTTCAGCGGGCTGCTCCAGGGGTGTTCGGTGGCCTGCTGGCGCAGCACGGCATACTGCGCCGGGCTCAGCAGCCGGCGCCACTCGGCATCGCTGCGGGCCACCTCGAACTGTCGCGAAGGCCGTGCCTCGGCAGCGGCGGGGGCAGCGCGGCTGCACGCGCCCAGGCCCAGCAGGCCGGCGGCGGTGACAGCACCGCCCAGGCCCAGCAGATGGCGGCGGGTGAGGGACATGGTGGACTCCGGGAAGGGGCGACGGGGTCATGCTGCGCCCCCTCCGGTCAACGAATCCTCACGCAGGATTCAATTTTTCGTGAGGTATCCACGCCGCTCCCGCGCCACAATGCGGGCAGCCTCCCCACTGGCCCGAACCTGCCGATGTCCGCCAAACGTGTCCTGATCGTTGAAGACGATGCCCATATCGCCGACCTGCTGCGCATGCACCTGGGTGATGAGGGCTATGAAGTCGCGCACGCCGCCAGCGGCGATGCCGGCCTGCGCCTGATCGAACAGGAAGGCCCGTGGGATGCGCTGGTGCTGGACGTGATGCTGCCGGGCGTGGATGGCCTGCAGGTCTGCCAGCGTGCACGCGCGATGGCGCGCTATGTGCCGATCATCATCATCAGTGCGCGCGGCAGCGAAACCCAGCGCATCGTCGGCCTGGAACTGGGCGCGGACGACTACCTGGCCAAGCCGTTCTCGATGGCGGAGCTGGTGGCACGCGTGCGTGCGCTGCTGCGCCGCGCCGAAGCCATGGCACAGAACGCGCGCATCGATGCCGGGGCGATCGAACTTGGCGGGCTGCGCCTGGACCCGGTCGCGCGTACTGCCGCCGTCGATGGCAATGCACTGGAACTGACACCGCGTGAGTTCGAACTGCTGCTGTTCTTTGCCCGCCACCCGGACCAGGTGTTTGCGCGGATGGAACTGCTCAACCAGGTCTGGGGCTACCAGCACGATGGTTACGAGCACACGGTCAACACCCACATCAACCGCCTGCGCAGCAAGATCGAAACCGACCCGGGCAACCCACGGCGTCTGCTGACGGTATGGGGGCGCGGCTACAAGCTGGTCGACCCGGCCGGGGCGGCAGCATGATCAAGCCGAACCTGTGGCAGAAACTGGCGCTGGTGATGTCAGCGCTGATGCTGACGTGCTGCATGGCGCTGCTGGCCTGGCAGATGCGCACCAATACCCGGCATGAGCAGGAAGTGGTGCAGCGCCTGTCGCTGGGGCTGGCCGAGCACATTGCCCAGCGCAGTGAACTGATGGACACCAGCGGCATGCGCGATGCGGCGGTGCGCGCATTGTTCGGCCAGCTGATGGCGGTCAACCCCAGTGTCGAGGTGTACCTGCTGGACGACCAGGGCCGCATCCTCGGCCACGATGCGCCCAGCGGCCACCTGATGCGCAGCCAGGTGGACGTGGCACCGCTGCGGCGCCTGTTGTCCGGCGCGGCGCTGCCGATCCTCGGTGACGATCCGCGCAGCACCGATGGTCGCAAGGTGTTCAGTGTCGCGCCGCTGGTGGTGCAGGGGCGCCAGGCCGGCTACGTGTACGTGGTGCTGGTGGGCGAACACCGGCAGATGCTGGCCGATGATCTGGCCGCCGGCAGTCAATGGCACACCACGCTGTGGTCGGTGCTGTTGATAGGCGGGCTGGGCCTGCTTGCCGGCCTGGTGGCCTTCTATTGGGTGACCCGACCGCTGCGCCAGGTCACCCGGCGCATACAGGCCTTCGACATCGACGCACCGACGCCGCTGCCCGCGCCGGTACCGCTGCGCGCGGGCGAGCGCGATGAACTGAAGATCCTCGAACATGCCCATGCACAGATGGCACAACGGCTGGGCGAACAGTGGCAGCAGCTGCGCCAGCAGGACCTGCAGCGCCGCGAACTGGTGGCCAACATCTCGCACGACCTGCGTACGCCGTTGTCCTCGCTGCACGGTTACCTGGAAACGCTGGCGCTGAAGGAAGCCACGCTGTCGCCGCAGGAGCGCCGTCGCTATCTCGGTATCGCGCTGGCGCAGAGCGCCAAGGTCGGCCGTCTTGCCCGCGCACTGTTCGAACTGGCGCGGCTGGAACACGGCGAAGTGCGGCTGGAGTGGGAAGTGTTCGCGCTGCCGGAACTGCTGCAGGACGTGCTGCAGAAATTCGAACTGGCCGCACAGGCACGCGGGCAGCGCCTGCATGCTGAGTTCCCGCCGGGCCTGCCGCTGGTACGCGCCGATCTTGGCCTTGTGGAGCGCGTGCTGACCAACCTGCTCGACAACGCGCTGCGGCATGCACCGGACGGTGGCCGCGTGCAGGTGCAGCTGTACGCACTGCCCGACAGTGTGCAGGTGGCGGTACAGGACGATGGCCCCGGGGTGCCGCCAGCGCTGCGTGGGCAGCTGTTCCAGGCGCCGGCGGCACTGGGGGCACGGCGTGGCGAAAACGGCGGGCTCGGCCTGCTGATCGTGCAGCGCATCGTGCAGCTGCACGGCCGCCGCATCGATCTGCGCGAAAGCGAGCAGGGTGCGCTGTTCGTGTTCGCCTTGCCACGCGCGGATGCGGAGACGAACTAGACGTCTTCTGCCGGTGGCGCGACACCGCTTTCCATCGGCAGCAGCAGCCGGATGCAGGCACCACCGAGCGCCGAATCAGCCACTTCCACGTGGCCGCGATGCTTGTCCGCCACCACCTGCACCAGCGCCAGCCCCAGCCCGAAACCCGGGCTGGCCTGGTCCAGCCGCACGTAGGGCTGCAATACCTGGCTGCGCAGTTCAACAGCGATGCCGGGGCCGTCGTCCTCCACCTGCAGGCACAGCCATCCCTCGTTGAGCGTGCTGACAATGCGGATCTGCCGACGCGCATAACGCAGCGCGTTGCCCAGCAGGTTGCGCAGCGCCAGTTCCAGCATGTGCCGGTTGACGTTGACCAGCCCTGCGGGTGACAGGTCCAGCTGCACCGGGATCGTCAGTGGTGCGAACTGGTCGACCACCCCGCGTACCAGTGCGGCCAGTTGCAGGCGCTGACGGGTGAGCTGATGGCAGCGCCCGAGTGCCGCATATTCAACGCCGGCGTCGGTCAGGTGCTGCAGCCGGTCCACATCGATGCGCAGCCCCGACAGTGCATCGCGCTGGGCATCATCCAGTCCGGTTTCTTCCAGGTCTGCAAGGCCGAAGCGCATCCGTGCCAGCGGCGTGCGTACTTCGTGCGCCACCGCCTGGGCCAGCACGCGCTGGCTTTCCAGCAGCAACTGCAGCTGTTCGGCCATGTGGTTGAACGCCTTGGCCAACGGGCGCACCAGCGCGGTACCGGCGCGCGGCGCACGGCTGTCGAGCTGACCATCGCGCATCCGTCGCGCGGTCTGCGCCAGTTGCGAGACATCCCGCCACAGCCGGTAGACCATCACATACATCGGCAGCGCCACCGCCACCATCAGGATCAGCAGGATGATGGCCACGCCGGAGGCTTCGCTGTCCTGCCAGCCTTCCTCGGGCAGGGCCTGGTCCAACGGTCCCAGGATCAGCGCACTGCTGCTGTTGCCGACGCGCTGCAGGCTGCGCATGCTGTCCAGCTCGATCTGCACGTGTCCGTTGAGCAAGCCCTTGCGCTGTTTCGCCGGCAGTATCGCGGCAGCCTCGGTCAGCGGCATCAGCTGCAGCGGATAGGCGAAATCGCTGTCCAGCTGTTGTGCCAGGGCTGGCCACTGCGCCGGCGGCGTTTCGGCGAAGCGATGTTGCAGCATCGCATGTGGGCCGCGCATTTCCGCCTGCAGGCTGGCCTCGGTGCGATCTTCCAGCAGCGCATCCCAGGCCCACAACCCGGCGACGATCAGCAGAAGGTGGACGACGAGGAAGCCGATGCCGTAGCGCAGGAAGTGGAAGGCGTGGCCACGCATGGCCGAAGATGGGTGCTTCATCCCCATGCCGATCGGCTGAACAGGTAACCACGGCCGCGCACGGTCTTGATCCGCTCGGGCTGTTCCGGGTTGTCGCCCAGCTTGCGCCGCAGGCGCGAGATGCGTGCATCGATCGAGCGGTCCAGGCCATCGAAGGCGATGCCGCGCAGGCCGCGCAGCAGCGCATCGCGGTCGAGGATCTGGCCCGCGTTGCCGGCCAGCAGGAACAGCAGGTCGAATTCGGCGGTGGTCAGCTCCAGCAGGCGGCCCTGCAGGTGCACGTTGCGGGTGGACGGATCGATGCTCAGTTCACCGAAACGCAGCGCTTCATCGCGTGGCTCGACCCGACGGTGGCGGCGCAGATGGGCGCGCAGCCGGGCCAGCAGCACCCGCGGTTCGATCGGCTTGCCGATGTAGTCGTCGGCGCCCAGTTCCAGCCCCAGCACCTGGTCGATGTTGTCGGTACGGGCGCTCAGCACGCAGATGATCCCGTCATAGTGGGGCCGGATCTGCCGACACACTTCGAAACCATCCTGGCCCGGCAGGCCGATGTCGAGCAGGACCAGCGCCGGCTTTTCGCTGAGGATCCGGGCGATCGCGCGCTGGCCGCAGCGCTCATGGGCGACCTGGTAACCGTGGCGCTGCAGGTAGTCGCTGACCATCGTGCCCAGCCGAGCGTCGTCTTCAACCAGTACGATATCCAGCATTTACAAGGCCTCCGGGGCGCTTCCGTACCGCCGTGGCACGAGCGCGGCGATGCTATCCCAGCTGTCGGGCCGCCCGGGTCCTGGGGGCGGGCGCCATTCAGCCGGGGTTGCTGGCGCACGGGCCGGGCCTCAGGCCGGGCAATGACTTGGCTGCAGGGTAGCAATCCGGTTGTTACAAAACGTTACGCAAGGCGCGCCTGCGGTGACGGTCGCTGACAGCGCTACGACTGACGTGGCGCGCGGCGGGGCGGAGCATGGCAGCTCTCCCCATCCGCGTGCCGCCCTCATGCCGTCCGCCTCCTGTCCCGTGCTTTCCCTTGATTGCCATTGCCATGGAGGCCAGCGATGAGCGGCGTGGTCGGGGCCTGGCTGCCGCCTGCCGACGACGAGCAGCTGCTGCAGCAGCTGGCGCCGATGCTGCGGGCGCTGCAGCAGCGCGGCCGCGGTCGCATCGGTTACTGGACCGATGCCGACGCAGGACTGGCCCTTGGTCATTGCCGCGCGCCGACCGACATGCCGTTGCAGCCGCTCAGTTCCAGCTGTGGGCGTTACGTGCTGTGCCTGGATGGCCGCATCTACAACAGGGCGGCGCTGCAGTCGCAGCTGCGCGATCTGCCGCGCAGCTGCACCGATGCACGCCTGCTGCTGCAGGCCATCGTCGAGTGGGGCGTGCAGCGTGCGCTGTCGCGCATCGAAGGGGCGTTTGCGTTCAGCGTCTGGGACCGCCATGCGCATGAACTCTGGCTGGCGCGCGACCCGGTCGGCGAACGGCCGTTGTATTACGGGTGGTACCAGGGCCAGTTCCTGTTCGCTTCGGAGTTGAAAGCGCTGCAGGCCTTCGCCGGGTTCGCTCCCAGCATCGACCAGGATGCATTGAGCCTGCTGCTGCGCCATGACTATGTGCCTGCGCCGCATACCATCTATCGCGGCATCCACAAGCTGGTGGCCGGGGCGATGCTGCGCGTGGACCTCAACGACCATGCCGCCGGCGGATCAACGCAGGCGACGCAGGGAGGCCATCGCTACTGGTGCGCGCGCGATGCGATGCAATCAGCGCTGCAGGAGCCGTTGCAGCCGGCGCCCAGCCTGGAGCAGGCCACCGACCAGTTGGAGGTGGTGCTGCAGCAGGCGATCGCCGCGCGCATGCATTCACCCGTGGCCTGCGGTGCGTTCCTGTCCGGCGGTACCGATTCGTCGCTGGTGGTGGCGATGATGCAGGCGCAATCGGCGTTGCCGGTCGAAGCATGGACGGTGGGTTTCGATGACCCCGGTCACGACGAGAGCGACTGGGCCTCGCAGGTCGCCCGCCATCTGGGCGTGCATCACCACCTGCACAGGATGGACAGCCGGCAGGGTCTGGATCTGCTGCAGCGCTTGCCGCAGGTCTGGTGCGAACCGTTCGCCGATGCCTCGCAGCTGCCCACCTTGCTGGCCAGCGAGCTGCTCGGCGCGCGCAAGCCGGTGGCGTTGACCGGCGACGGCGGCGATGAACTGTTCTTCGGCCACCCAAGCTACGGCCGCGCGTTGCGCAATGCGCGCCTGTGCGGTGGCCTGCCGGACTGGGTGCGTGATCTCGCGCGGCGTGGCAGCAGCCGCTTGAACGTGGAGCGGGGGCGGCTTGGCGGTTGGCGGGCACTGGTGGCCGAAGTGGCGGCCAACGATGTGGAGGGGCATTACCTGCAGCGCGTCACCCGCTGGCGGCAGCCGACCCAGGTGGTGTTGGGCGCACGCGAGCCGGCGACGATCTTCCAGCAGCAGGACACCGCACTGCCGGCAGAAGCACGCATCCAGCTGCTGGATTTCCGCATGGATCTGGCCGAAGGCATCCTTGCCAAGGTCGACCGTGCAGGCATGGCGGCCGGCGTGGAAACGCGCTCGCCGCTGCTGGACATGGAGGTGGTGCGCCTGGCCTGGCGCCTGCCGCAGCACCTGAAATACCACGACGGTGAGCACAAGCGGATCCTCAAGCATCTGCTGTCGCGCTATCTGCCCGCACCGCTGGTCTATCGTCCCAAGCGCGGTTTCGGCCCGCCGATGGCGCGCTGGCTGGCCGGCCCACTGCGCGACTGGGCGGAAGCACTGCTCGATCCGCAACTGCTGCGCAACCAGGGCTGCTTCGATGCGGTGCGCGTGCGCGCGATCTGGGAGGCGTTCCTGCGCGGCGAGCGCAAATGGCATACGCACCTGTGGAACGTGTTGATGTTCCAAGCGTGGTACCAGCACTGGCACGGCAACCGCGGGCGCTGAGTATTCCTTGCGCGACGAACTCATTCTGCGCGGCGCAGGGCGGAGGCCCTTGCGTGCGAATGTCCTCCGGCGCCGGCCGGTGGCCGTCACCTCCCCCTTTACTTCGCACGCAAGGGCCTCCGCCCTGCATGGGGAGATCTTCGGTGGCCTCGGGAAAAGCAGCGATCTGCGCGCCTGGGCCCCGCAAGCCGAGCGTCGTCGTGGCCGGTAAGGGTTTGGACAAAGTAAAGGAGGAGGGGGCGGCCGCAGGCCGGCGCCGGGGGACATTTGTCCAAACCCTTACCGGACACGGCGAGGCCCATCCGGTCGCGGCTGATCCAGGCGAAGAAGCCTGCCTGGCGGAGGCGAAAAAAAAGACCCGGCAGAGGGAGGGATCTGCCGGGTCCGGATTGCATGGGGGGAGGGACCCATGCAATGAGCGTGGGCGTCGCGCCAGTGGCTGTTGCCAGTCGCATCCGCCGTGCATTTGTATTGATGCAATGCAGCATACGCCGATCATGCGGCATTGCAACAAAAAATATGAAGGCGCCGTTTCCGGCGCCTGGATTCCTTTCAGATCAGTGGGTTGATCAGGCGGCAGGGCCGCGGTAGCGGCAGCCCGAGGTGCAGGTTTCGTGCACCGTGATCTCGCTCAATGCCGGCAGGACGGGCTTGAGCTCGTTCCATATCCACACTGCCAGATTCTCGCTGGTCGGGTTCTCCAGGCCGGGGATGTCATTGAGATAGTGGTGGTCCAGGCGGTCGTAGATCGGCTGGAAAGCCGCCTTCACATCGCCGAAATCCATGATCCAGCCGGTCTGCGCACCCGGCTCGCCCTCCACCTTCAGTTCCACCCGGAAGGAGTGGCCGTGCAGGCGCGCGCATTTGTGCCCCGGCGGCACGTTGGGGAGGCGGTGCGCCGCCTCGAGCATGAAGACTTTGAAGATTTCCATGTCGCGATTGTACGCCGCAGGCGCCCGATCAGCCCGGTCCCGCGTTGTCCTTTCGTGAAGAAATTCTTTCCATCCGGATGAAGAGATGATAGTTTCTCTTATATCCGTATGAAGAGATGTTATTGGCCGCAGCCCGGCCAGGCATGGATTACTGCGGAACTTACCTCGTCCTTCCACTACCTCCCCCACATCGTCATGCCCCAGCACACCCTGCTCGTGGCGGCCCTGGCCGTCGCTCTGGCCGCGCCTTTGTCTGCCGCCGCCGAAACCACCGCCGACGCCAGTACCCTGGCTGCCGTGCGCGTCACCGGTTCCAACATCAAGCGCGCCGATACCGAAGCCTCCAACCCCGTGCAGGTGATCGGCCGCCAGCAGCTGGAACAGACCGGCAAGGCCACCGTGGCCGATGTGCTGCGCTCGATCTCGGCCAACACCGGCAACGCCAGCAACGAGACCACCAACAACGGTTGGGCATCGGGCTCGGCCGGCATCGGTCTGCGCGGCCTCTCGCAGAAGAACACGCTGGTGCTTCTCAACGGCCGGCGCCTGGCCAACTACGGCTTCCCGGCCGGCGGCCTGTCGGACACCTTCGTCGATCTCAACGCGCTGCCGCTGGTGGCTGTCGAACGCATCGAAGTGCTCAAGGACGGTGCATCCGCGGTGTACGGCAGCGATGCAGTGGCCGGCGTGGTCAACATCATCACCCGGCAGAACTTCGAAGGCGCCGAGATCGGCGGCAGCTTCGGTGGCGCCGACCAGGGCGGCCTGCACGAGCAGAACCTGAAGTTCGTCGGCGGTCTGGGCGACATCGACAAGGATGGCTACAACATCCTCTTCAGCCTGCAGGCCTACAACCGCGAGCGACTGGACCAGGACGAGCGCAACCTGACCAAGAGCGGCATCTACAGCGACCAGCCCGGCGGCCGCTGGAACGGCTGGTCGGCCAAGGGCGCACGCTATCTGGTCAATGGCACCTCCGTGCCGATGCTCGATGCCAACGGCAACTGCCCCACCGGCACCACCCGCGTGGCCAGCGCGCCGATCGACGGTCTGGCCGGTGATACCTGCGGCTTCAACCAGGCCCCGTTCACCACCCTGATTCCCTCGACCAAGCGCTACCAGGCCTACGCCAACGGCACCTTCCGCCTTGGCGACAACGTCGAAGCGTTCGGCGAAGTGCTGTACAGCCAGATCAAGAGCGCTGCCTGGTTCGGCAGCAGCCCGTTCTTCACCCTGGAAAGCGGTCGCTTCGCACTGAACGCGCAGACCGGCCTGGCCGAGCCGGTGTCGTCCAACCTGCCGGCCGGCAATCCGTACAACCCGTACGGCCGCGCGATTCCGATCGAATACACCTTCTTCGACCTCGGCGGCACCATCAAGACCAACCGCTCCACCGCCTATCGCGGTGTGTTCGGGCTGCGTGGCAACACCGAGAAGTGGGACTGGGAAGTGGCCGCATTCGGCGCGCGCAGCAGCGAGCGCGAAACTGTCTCCGGCGGCTTCGCCAACCGCTGGGCGCTGGCCAACGCACTGGCGACCGGCAGCTACAACCTGCTGAACCCGGCGGCCACGCCGCAGTCGGTACGCGATTCGATCAACATCGCCACCCTGCGTCCAGCCGAGTCGGTGCTGCAGGGCATCGATGCGAAGATCTCCGGCAGCCTCGGCCACACCTGGGCCGGCGACATCGGCTTCGCCGCCGGTGCCGAATGGCGCCGCGAGAAGCTCGATTCGAACAACCCGTGGCAGATCGACGCCGGCCTGCAGGTGCGCCCGGCGATTGCCGAAGTGCACGGCGAGCGCAAGGTCAGCGCCGCCTATGCCGAGGTCAACGTGCCGCTGGCATCGACCCTGGAGCTGTCCGCCGCCGCCCGCGCCGATCATTACGATGATTTCGGCGACGCGTTCTCGCCCAAGCTCGGCCTGCGCTGGCAGCCGCTGGATTTCCTGCTGGTGCGAGCCTCGGCGTCGAAGGGCTTCCGTGCGCCGTCGCTGTCGGAGAACTCCAACAGCACCAGCATCGCCTACGGCAGCGTGGTCGACCCGCGTGATCCGGACGTGCCGGGCTCGCGGCAGAACCCGACCTTCTTCACCGTCGGCAACAACGACCTGAAGCCGGAGCGTACCAAGAGCGTGAACTTCGGCGTGGTGCTGTCGCCGTGGTCGAACACCAACCTGAGCATCGACTACTACCGCATCCAGCTGGACAACCTGGTCGGTACCAACAACACCCAGACCCTGGTCAACGACAACGTCGCCGGTGCCGTGCAGCGCGATGAGCGCGGAAAGCTGCAGGCGGTCTACAACCGCTACCAGAACCTGAGCGAGCTGAAGACTTCGGGCATCGACGTCGAGCTGCGCCAGCGCATCCCGACCACCGCCTTCGGTGACTTTACCCTGACCTCGGCCTACACCCACGTACGCGACTACCGGCGCCCGACCGTGGTCGGCGGCCCGTTGGTGGACTATGCCGGCAGCAACCTCGGCGCCACCCTGCCGAAGAACAAGGCCACCACCACCCTCGACTGGAAGTACAGCGACTACACCGCTGCGGTGACCTGGTACTACACCAGTGGCTACGACCAGAAGGCCAGCACCGCCGCCGCCGCGGTGCAGAGCCGCGTCGATGCCTACAACCAGTTCGATCTGTACCTGGGCTACACCGGCATCGAGAACCTGACCGTGTATGCCAAGGTGCAGAACCTGGGTGACAAGACGCCGCCGTACGACGCGTCGTTCCCGGGCATCCGTGCGCCGTACGACTTCAGCCAGTACGACCTGCGTGGCCGCTACTTCACGCTGGGCTTCGATTACCGCTTCTGATCCACCCGCCGCGGCCGACCACCCCGTGTGGCCGGCCGTGTTGCCATGTTTCTGGGGAGTCACCGTGTCCTTCCACCGCCGTGCTGTTTTCCCGCTGTTGCTTGCCGTCGCCACCGCCGTATCGCTGCCGTCTGCGGTGCATGCGCAGAGCGCCTATTTCTTCCCGAAGACTACCGATGCAGCGGCATTCGATACCGCCATTCCCACGCCGGAGCAGTTCCTCGGCTATCCGATCGGCAGCCGTTACACCCGCCACGACCAGCTGGTGGCTTACTTCCAGGAGCTGGCCAAGCACTCGGACAGGATCAGCGTGCGCGAGATCGGTCGCAGCTATGAAGGCCGCCCGCTGCTGATTGCCACGGTCACCGCTGCCGGCAACCACGCGCGGCTGGAACAGATCCGCCAGCAGCACGCGACCCTGGTCGATCCGGCACAGCCGCGCAGCGCTGCCGGTGACAGTCCGGTGGTGGTGTGGCTGGGCTACAGCGTGCACGGCAATGAGACCTCCAGCGGCGAAGCGGCGATGCTGACCGCGTACTACCTGGTGGCCAATCGCAGCGCGGAAACGCAGCAGTGGCTGCAGCAGGCGGTGGTGCTGTTCGATCCGGCGCAGAATCCCGATGGCCGCGACCGCGCCGCCAACTGGCACAACGCCTGGGCGTCAGATCCGGCCTCGGCCGATCCGGCTGACAAGGAGCACGTAGAACCGTTCCCGCAGGGCCGCACCAACCACTACTTCACCGATCTCAACCGCGATTGGCTGGCGCTGACCCAGCAGGATTCGCGGCCCAAGGTGGCGCAGTTCCACCAGTGGTACCCGAACGTGCAGATCGACTTCCACGAGATGGGCAAGGACAGCACGTACTACTTCGAGCCATCGCCGAAGAGCATGCATAGTCCGTTGATCCCGGCGGCATCGTACGAGTTCAACAAGACCCTGGCCAAGTACCACGCCCAGGCGCTCGATGCGCTGGGTTCGCTGTACTACACCGGTGAGAACTTCGACAATTTCTCGCCCGTGTACGGCTCGACCTATCCGGACTTCCACGGCGCGGTCGGCGTCACCGTCGAACAGGCCAGCTCGCGTGGTCGCGTGCAGGAATCGGTGAATGGCCTGTTGACGTTCCCGTTCACCATCCGCAACCAGGTTGCCACCGGCTTGGGCACGGTGCGCGGTGCAGTGACCGAACGCAACGCCCTGTTCGATCTGCAGAAGCAGTTCTTCCAGAGCGCGCTGAAGCAGGCCGCACAACAGCCGGTGAAGAGCTTCGTATTCGGCGACGCGCATGATCCGGCATTGACCCGACGCCTGCTGGAACTGCTGTTGCTGCACAGGATTGAAGTGCATGCGCTGGATCGCGCCGTCACCGTGGATGGCCAGCGTTTCGAAGCGGGCAGCGCCTACGTGGTGCCGGTGCAGCAGGCGCAGTTCCGGCTGGTCCATTCGATCTTCGCCGAGACCCCGCCGATCAAGGGCGACGTGTTCTACGGCAGCACCAGCTATGCGATCGCCCCGGCCTACGGCGTGGCCTCTGCCGGCAGCCGCAGCCGCATCGACGGCGGCGCCCGCGTGCTCGAGGTTCCCGAAGTACAGGGCGGGGTGATTGGTGGTGAAGCGGGCTTCGCCTACGTGATCGACTGGCGCGACTACAACGCGGGCCGCGCACTGGCCGGCCTGCAGGCCAAGGGCTTGTCCACACGTGCCACCTTCCAGCCGTTCACCGCCAGCACCGCACAGGGTGACGTGGCCTTTGCCGGTGGCAGCATCGTGGTACCGGTGGCCGGGCAGCCACTGCAGGGCGCGGTGCTGCAGGAAGCGGTCGCCGCCGCAGCGCGGGCAGCCGACGTGCAGGTGCATGCGCTGTCCAGTGGCCGCAGCCGCGATGGCATCGACCTTGGCAGTGACGGCGTCAAGGCACTGCGCAAGCCAGCAGTGGCGCTGGTGATGGGCGAGGGCGTGGCCGCCACCGAAATCGGTTCGGCCTGGTTCCTGCTCGACCAGCAGCTGCGCCTGCCGGCCAGCAAGCTGGACCCCCAGCAGCTGGGCAAGGTATCGCTGGACCGCTACACCACGATCGTGCTCTCCGGCGGCACCTACACGGGCATCGACGCAACCGCGGTAGCGGCATTGAAACGCTGGATCCAGGCCGGCGGCTCACTGGTCACCTATGGCAGCGCTTCAAAGTGGGCGATCGAACAGAAGCTCGCCGACGGCGAGAAGCTGGGCAAGGAAGAGGACGCGGGAGACACCGCGCGCCGCGCCTTCGGTGACCAGCGTGATATCGCCGCGATCGAGCGTGTCAGCGGCAACATCCTCAGCGCCGACGTCGATCCCAGCCACCCGTTGGCATTCGGCGTGCCGCGCCGGCAGCTGGCGATCAACAAGGAGAACACGGTCATCCTGCAGCCGAGCGCGAACGGGTTTTCCACGGTGGTGCGGATCGATGACACGCCACGGGTGAACGGGTATCTGTCCGAGCGCAACCGCAGTCGCGTGGCGGGCAGTGCGTGGCTGCTGGTGTCGGCGCAGGGGCAGGGCAACGTGATCCTGTTTGCGGATGATCCGGCGCATCGCAAGTACTGGCATGGCACGGACCGGTTGCTGATCAATGCGATCTTCTTTGGGAATCTGGTGAATCCGAGTAAAGCGCGGGGTTGAGGCATTACGCGCCGAACTGACGCTGGGATTGGGAGGACGGATGGGCCGCGCAGGACACGCCGCAAGTACGTCCCTGTAGGCTCGTAGGCGCCATCCATGGCGCCTGCGGTCCTGCGCGGCCCATCCGTCCTCCCCAGACAGTTTCCTGCGGGCGCGGATGCAGCAAACCCAAGGCGGGAGCAAGGGCAAAATCAAAAGCAAAAGCTGGAATTCCGGCTTTTGTCTTTGAATTTGAATTTGAATTTGAATTTGATCCTTCTTCTCCCGGCTACCCGGCGGGACAAGTAGGCGCTGGAAATGTCTGAAGCGCTGGGGAGCGGGGTCGGCGCAAAACCGCAGGCGCCATGGATGGCGCCTACGAGCCCCCATGGATGGGTTGCGGCGTGTTTTGCGCCGACCTCGCTCCCCAGCGCCCACACGAAACCCACCGCCAGCTCTCAAACCACCCGGCAGCCAGCAACAAAAAAGGGACGACGCGTTAGCGTCGTCCCCCGATAAGCAGCCCCCGCGCAGCGGGCGACGCCATCCCTGTCAGCTGGGATCAGCTGGCGCGACCGCCGCCGCCACCCTGGCCGCGGCCACGGCCGCCACCCGTATTGGCACCGCCACCGCGACGCTGGCCCTGACCGGCACCTGCGCCCGCGCGCTGCTGGCCGTTGCCAGCGCCCTCGCGGCGTCCACCGCCGGCCTTCTTCGGGCCTGCATGTGCATGACGCGGCGCATCGCCGTGCGGACGGCGGGCGTGGGTCTTGCGCGGCACGCGCTCGCCGGTATCGGCCTCGGCCTTGCCCGGTGCACTGTTGCCCCAGCGGATCGGCGTCTGCAGCTCGAAGCCCGGCACATCGCGGATGTCCATGTCGCGGCCGAGCAGGCGCACGATCGCGCGCAGCAGCTTCACTTCATCCTGCGCAACCAGCGAAATCGCTTCACCGGTAGCACCGTTGCGGCCGGTACGGCCAATGCGGTGCACGTAGTCTTCGGCCACCATCGGCAGATCGAAGTTGATCACCTTCGGCAGCTCGTTGATGTCGATACCGCGCGCGGCGATGTCGGTGGCCACCAGCACGGTGACGCGGCCGGCCTTGAAGTCACCCAGCGCACGCAGGCGCTGGCCCTGGCTCTTGTTGCCGTGGATCGCCGCAGTCTTGATGCCGGACTTTTCCAGGAACGCGGCCAGCTTGTCGCTGCCGTGCTTGGTACGGGCAAACACCAGGGTCTGCTCGCGGCTGTCCTGCGCCAACAGGTGCAGCAGCAGGTCGCGCTTGCGGCTGGCGTCGACCGGATGCACCTTGTGGGTGATGGTCTCGGCCACGGTGTTCTTCGGCGTCACCTGGATCTGTTCCGGGTTGCGCATGAACTCCAGCGCCAACTGGCGGATGTTGTCCTCGAAGGTGGCCGAGAACAGCAGGGTCTGGCGGTTCTGCTTGGGCAGCTTGGCCAGGATGCGCTTGATCGAGGGCAGGAAGCCCATGTCCAGCATGCGGTCGGCTTCGTCCAGCACCAGCAGTTCAATGCCGGACAGGTCGATGCTGCGACGCTCCAGGTGGTCGATCAGGCGGCCCGGGCAGGCCACCAGCAGGTCCACGCCGCGACGCAGGATGTCGAGCTGGTTGCCCATGCCGACGCCGCCGTAGATGCAGGCGCTGGGGATGCGCAGGTACTTGCTGTAACCGCGCAGGCTGTCATGCACCTGGGTGGCCAGTTCGCGGGTCGGTGCCAGGATCAGCGCGCGCGGCTTGCGCGGGCCGGTACGCACTTCCTGCGAAGCGGTGCCCAGGTGCTGCAGCAGCGGCAGGCCGAACGCGGCGGTCTTGCCGGTGCCGGTCTGTGCGCCGGCCAGCAGGTCGCGACCGGCCAGCACCAGCGGGATCGCCTGCTGCTGGATCGGGGTCGGGGTTTCGTAGCCCTGCTCGGCGAGCGCACGCAGCAGGAAGGGCGCAAGGCCCAGGGATTCAAAAGACATCGAGATTGCTCCAAGTACAGTTAACGCCTGTCCGAACGGACAGACGGGGGCAGATCAAACTGATCGGCTGACTCGGAGCGTTCCCGTGAACCGCGCTGCGAGAATTGGGTGCAGCCAACGCGAAGCGCAGGCTGGAATGCGTGACGAACGGCGTCGGAGTGGGGGCGGGCGATGGGGCGGACCCCTGTCGCCGGCGATCCCGGAGGGAAACGGACGGCCGCTGCAGACCCGCATAGTCTAGCGGAAGGATCAGACCTCACGCAAAACAGGCTGTTCAGGTTGGGGTTTCCGGCAGGGCTGCGCCCTGCACCCGCCGAGGCCAAGGCAACAGCAACGGCGACGGCAACGGCAACGGCAACGGCAAAAGCAAAAGCCGGGTTCCTGTGGGATGGCGGGGTGGGTCCGGTTGCGGAGGACGCCGCAAGTACGTCCCTGTAGGCTTGGCCGCGGCATCCATGCCGCGGACACCCCCGCAACCGGACCCACCCCGCCTTCGACAGATCTCCGCAATCTGTCGGAATGGCATGGCCTGCGCTTGGTGGGTGTCGACCTTGGTCGACACGGTAGATCCACGCCATGCGTGGATGTTCTACGTTCACTTGTCGAAATATTTGATTTCGATGGTGATCCATCCACGCATGGCGTGGATCTACTGGCCACCGGGAAACTGTCGAAGGCGGGGCGGTGTCGGACTGCGGGGTGTCCGCGGCATGGATGCCGCGGCCAAGCCCCCAAGGATGGGTTTACGGCGTCCCCGCAATCCGACACCGCCCCGCCATCCCACGCAATGCCGCTTTGGATGTTGCTCCGGCTGTGGCTTGAAAGCATCTGCAGGTGCAGGGCGCAGCCCTGCCTGACACCCCCCACTACGGTAGGGTGGCCCGATGCCGCGCTGCAGCTTGGCGCCGCCGCATATTTGATTACACTTGAAACTTGTTTGCCCACGACTCCGGACATCCACCATGAAGCTTGGTTCCTTGAAGGAAGGCGGCCGCGACGGCACCCTCATCGTCGTCTCGCGTGATCTGCGCCACGGCGTGCGCGCCACCGGCATCGCCGCCACCCTGCAGTTGGCCCTGGAGGACTGGAGCCATCTGGCTCCGCGCCTGAATGCCCTGTATGACTCGCTCAATGCCGGTGACGCCGATGGCGTGTTCGACCTGGAGCCGCAGGCCCTGGCCGCGCCGATGCCGCGCGCCTATGAATTCGTTGATGGCAGCGCCTACCTGCCGCACGTCGAGCGCGTCCGTCGCGCCCGCGGCGCCGAGGTGCCGGAGAGCTTCTACAGCGATCCGCTGATGTACCAGGCCACCAGTGCCGGTTTCTACGGGCCGCGCGATGCGGTCAAGGTGGTCAGCGAGGACTACGGCATCGATCTGGAAGCGGAAATCGTGGTCATCACCGACGACGTGCCGATGGCGGCCACGCCGGAGCAGGCCGCCGGCCACATCCAACTGGTCGGTCTGGTCAACGACGTCTCGCTGCGCAACCTGATTCCGGGCGAGCTGGCCAAGGGCTTCGGCTTCCTGCAGTCCAAGCCGCGCTCGGCGTTGTCGCCGGTGTTCGTCACCCCCGATGAGCTGGGCGCTGCCTGGCAGGACAGCAAGGTGCACCTGCCGCTGCTGACCCACATCAACGATAAGTGGTTCGGCGCGCCGGAAGCCGGTGTCGACATGCAGTTCAACTTCGCCCAGCTGGTCGCACACGCAGCGAAGACGCGTCCGCTCAGTGCCGGCACCATCGTCGGCTCGGGCACCATCGCCAACGAAGACACCAGCAAGGGCGCTTCCTGCTTCGCCGAGCAGCGCGTGGTGGAGACCCTGCGCGACGGCAAGCCGAGCACGCCGTTCATGTCCTTCGGCGACGTGGTCCGCATCGAAATGCTCGATGCCGCCGGCAACAGCATCTTCGGTGCGATCGAGCAGCGCATCGAACAGGCGGCCAAGCCCTGAGCATGGAGGCGGCGATGGAGATTCCGGTCGACGACGGCATCGTGCTGTACACCTACTGGCGATCCAGCGCCGCCTACCGCGTGCGCATCGGCCTGGCATTGAAAGGCCTGGCCTTCGAAGCACGACCGGTGCACCTGGTGCGCGAGGGCGGTGAGCAGCACCATGACGCCTACCGCGGGCTCAATCCGCAGCAGTTGGTGCCGACGCTGCTGCATGACGGGCACGTGCTGACCCAGTCGCTGGCGATCCTGGAGTATCTGGAAGAGCGCTTCCCGCAGGTGCCGCTGCTGCCGGCCGATGCCGCTGGCCGTGCACGGGTGCGGGCGCTGGCGCAACTGGTGGCCTGTGACATCCACCCGATCAACAACCTGCGGGTGATGCAGTACCTCGAGCGCGACCTGCAGTTGCCGGCCGATGCACGCACGCAATGGACGCTGCACTGGATGGCCGAAGGCTTCGCGGCGATGGAGGCGATGCTGGCAGCCAGTGGGGAGACAGGCACGTTCTGCCACGGTGACCGCCCGGGCCTGGCTGACATCTGCCTGCTGCCGCAGCTGTACAACGCGCACCGCTTCGGTCTGGATCTGGCGCCGTACCCGATCCTCCGCCGGATCGAGACCGCCTGCCAGCAGCTGGACGCATTCACCGGTGCACGCCCGGAAAACCAGATCGACGCCGCCTGACGTGCCGCTGTGCTCGCCGGGCATGGCCCGGCGCTACCGGTCTCCGGCGCGCGCGGAATCGGCCACCAGCAGCTGCCGCAGGTCATCGCGGAACAGCCTGTAGGCGTCCTCGCGCCGCGCTTCATCCTTCTGCCGCAGCACCCAGGCCGGATGCACCGTGGCGTAACCACGGGTGCCATCGTCCAGCACGTGCCAGCGGCCACGGTCGCGCATCAGGTTGAAGTCGCTGCCGAACAACGCGGTCGCTGCCGTGGCACCCAGGCAGACGATCACCTTCGGTTTCACCCGTGCGATCTCGCCCTGCAGCCACGGCCGGCAGGCGTGTACATGACGGCTCTCCGGGCGCTTGTGCAGGCGAAGCTTGCCGCGCCGTTCGTGGTGGAAGTGCTTCACCGCGTTGGTCAGGTACAGCGTGCTGCGTTCGATGCCCAGTTCCTGCAGCGCGCGGTCCAGCAACTTGCCGGCCGGTCCCGCAAAGGGGCGACCACTCAGGTCCTCGACATCACCGGGCTGTTCGCCCACCAGCATGATGCGTGCATCGGCACGACCTTCGCCGAACACGGTCTGGGTGGATGCCTCCCACAACGGACACTGCCGGCAGACGGCCGCTTGCTGGCGCAGTGCCTGCAGGCTGCCATCGTCCGCAGCGGCATCAGTGGCATCGTTCTGCCGCGCTGGAATACGTCGTTGCGGCGCCTGCGCCGGGCGATCGTGCATCTCCTGCACGCGGTTGGCCGCATCGCGCACAAGGCCAGGCAACAGCTGTGCTTCGGGAAGGTGCTTCCAGTACCGGGCGGGCATTTCCTGCTGCATCATCCGCGTGTTGAGCCGCGCCGGATTGAAGATGCTGGCGTAATAGGTCTGCCACAGCGTTTCGCGTGCGTCTTCGGCGGGGGCATCCTGGCGGGTGCCGCCATCGCCGAACCATAGCGCGCTGCCATCCCACTGCACGCTGCGCGTGGGCGTCAGGATCGCCCAGCGCATGCCGGCGAAACGGCGGGCGAAGAACGGTGCAACGCGGTCGACGATGTTGTGATCGGGCTCGAACCAGGCGATGAACGCGTCGGTCTCGCCGGGCACCTCGCGGAAGCGCACGAAGGCCTTCATCTTGTGCGTATCGCGGCGCACCGCCTGCGCCAGCGCCATCAAACGCAGCACATCGGCATCGGCAGGATTGGACAGCACCGTACGTTCGCCGTGGGCGATGCGCCACAACAGGCGGTACAGCAACGGCAGGCGCTGCGGATCGCGATGGCACAGGCAGGTCGCGGCCAGTTCCACGAAGTCGCGCGGCACGTTCGGTGCGGTGGCACCGTCGGGCAACGGCGCCTGCTGCACCGCTGGCGCATCCAGCAATGACGACTCGGAATCCATCAGCCAGTCCAGCTGCTCAGGGCGCACGCCGCGCAGCAACGCCTCCCGCGCCGCGTTGCGCCAAGCGTCCAGTGACCACGGCGGGTCCACCCGCAAAGACCAGCGTTGCATCTCAGACAGCGGGCGCGGCATCGAACAGCGAGCCCTGGCGCGGCGGTGGGGCCAGCTTCGCGCGCAGCGCCGTCGGATCATCCAGCGCGTTGCGGGGATGGTGGTCGGCCAGCTGCACGAACGGCAGCAGCTTGCTCATCGGTGCCTTCAGCCGGGCCAGGTCGGCCACGCGCAGGCGACCGTGGCGGCGTGCCATCAGCACGCGCTTGACGTTGCGCACGCCCAGCCCGGGCACCCGCAGCAGCAGCTCCTTCGGTGCAAGGTTCAGGTCCACCGGGAAGCGCTCCGGATGCCGTATCGCCCAGGCCATCTTCGGATCGATGTCCAGGTCCAGCATGCCGCCCTGGGTAGTGTCGGTGATCTCCTCCACGCCATAGCCGTAGAAACGCAGCAGCCAGTCGGCCTGGTACAGCCGGTGCTCGCGCTGCAGCGGGGGCGGTTGCAGCGGCAGCTGGCGGCTCGCATCGGGAATCGGGCTGAAGGCGGAGTAGTACACCCGGCGCATGCGGTAGTTGCCGTAGAGGCTGTCGGCGCTGGTCAGGATCTGCTGGTCACTGGCACCGTCGGCACCGACGATCATCTGCGTGCTCTGCCCGGCGGGTGCGAAGCGGGGAGGGCGAGGGCGTGCGCTGCGGGTGGATACCGGGGCGATCACCGCCGGCGCCTTGCGGGCCTCCTTGGCCTCTTCGATACGCCAGCGCAGCTCACCCATCGCGCCGCGGATCGATGTGCTGGTCTTTTCCGGGGCGAGGGTGGCCAGGCCCGCCTCGGTGGGCAGTTCAACGTTGATCGACAGGCGATCGGCGTAACGACCCGCAGCGGCCAGAAGCTCCGGCGATGCCTCGGGGATGGTCTTCAGGTGGATGTAGCCGGCGTACCGATGTTCCTCGCGCAGCCGTCGTGCCACTTCCACCATGCGTTCCATCGTGTAGTCCGCATTGCGGATGATGCCGCTGGAAAGAAACAGGCCTTCGATGTAGTTGCGCTTGTAGAAGTCCAGGGTAAGCGTGACCACTTCGTCCACGCTGAAACGCGCGCGCTGCACGTTGCTGGACACCCGGTTCACGCAATAGGCGCAGTCGTACACGCAGAAGTTGGTCAGCAGGATCTTCAGCAGCGATACGCAGCGGCCATCGGGCGTGTAGCTGTGGCAGATACCCATGCCTTCGGTACTGCCGACGCCGCCGGAGGCGCGCGAATCGCGCTTGCCCGCGCCGCTGGAGGCGCAGGACGCGTCGTATTTTGCGGCGTCGGCAAGGATGGCCAGCTTGCGTATGGTTTCCATTGAAGGAACCTACGCACGAGGGGTCTCATTGGATGAGACAGCCGGTGAACAATTCAGCAAACAACGCCGGGCATGGCCCGGCGCTACCGGACGCGTGGTGGTAGCGCCTAGCCATGCCCGGCGGGCGTGCGGTCAGAACCCGTGGGTAATGCTCGGCGCGCCGGCCGAGAAGTCCGCATAGGGATCATGCTCGCCGCTGCCGCCTTCGGACAGGCGGAACTTCAGCGCCAGCCCATCGCGTGAGTCGGCCGCACGCAGTGCCTCTTCCTGGTCGATGGTGCCGTTCTTGGCCAGACGGAACAGGCACTGGTCGAAGCTCTCCATGCCTTCTTCCAGCGACGCCTCCATTGCTGCCTTGATCTCGTGCACCTGGCCGCGACGCAGCAGGTCGCGGATCATCGGCGTGTTGATCAGCACTTCGGTGGCCGGCAGGCGGCGCCCCTCCTTGTTCTTCACCAGGCGCTGGCTGACCACCGCACGCAGGTTCAGCGCCAGGTTCATCAGCACGTTCTTGTGCGCGCTTTCCGGGAAGAAGTTGAGGATGCGCTCGATGGTCTGGTCGGCGTTGTTGGAATGCAGGGTGGCCAGGCACAGGTGGCCGGTTTCGGCGAAGGCGATCGCCGCCTCCATCGTTTCCGCATCCAGGATCTCGCCGATCAGGATCACGTCGGGTGCTTCACGCATCGCATTCTTCAGCGCGTCGTGGAAGGTGTGGGTATCGAGCCCGACCTCGCGCTGGTTCACGATCGACATCTTGTGCTTGTGCAGGTACTCGATCGGGTCCTCGATGGTGAGGATGTGACCGGTGGTGGTGCTGTTGCGGTGATCGATCATCGACGCCAGCGAGGTGGACTTGCCGGAGCCGGTGGACCCCACCACCAGCACCAGCCCGCGCGGAGTCATGATGACGTCCTTCAGCACCTGCGGCAGGTTGAGCTCTTCGATGCTCGGAATCCGGCTGCGGATGGCGCGGATGACCATGCCCACTTCACCGCGCTGCTTGAACACGTTGACGCGGAAACGCCCGGCATCGGCCAGGGCGATGGCCATGTTGAGCTCCAGCTCGCGCTCGAACTGGGGCACCTGGCCCTCGTCCATCAGCGAGTAGGCGATTTTCTTCACCATTCCCGGCGGCAGGCCGGTATTGCCGAGCGGATACAGCTTGCCCTCGATCTTGATGTAGACCGGCGCGCCGGTGGTCAAGAACATGTCCGAAGCGTTCTTTTCGGTCATCAGCTTCAGGAAGTAGCCGATATCCATTGCGAATTTTCCCCAACGAAACTGCCGGTGCCCGTTGCAAGCACGGTACCGGCTTGACGACAATGGCCGCGAACCGACAACCGGTACGGCCTCCCCAATGAAACGACTTAGCTTCGCACGAATGCGCCACAGCCTGTATGTGATGGCGTTTGCATTCGCACTCTCTGCCCCCGCCTGGGCGCAGGACGGCGCGTTGGAACTGGCGCAGGCCCGGCAGGCGGTGGATAAAGCCACCCAGGCCGATGCCGACCAGTACGCCCCGGACCTGATCGGGCTGGCCCGCCAGGGACTGGAGCAGGCCCAGCGTGCCGCAGGCGACCGCCGCGAGCGCAAGAACGCACCGGCCATGGCCCTGCGCGCTGCCGTTGACGCCGATCTGGCCCGCGCCCGCAGCGAGGAAGCCACGGCGACCGCACAGCTGCAGCTGCGCCGCAACGAGGTCAACCAGCTGCAACGCCAGTTGTCGACCGGGGAGGACCGCCGATGAAGACGATCTCCGCCCTGACCCTGGCCACACTGCTGGCCCTGCCGACGCTGGCCCTGGCCGCGGACAACCCGATGGTCGGCCAGCTGAGCCAGCGCCTGCTGTCGATCCAGGCCAATCCGGACACCGCCGAGCTGGGCGCCTTCGAGCGCATGCAGGCGCAGCAGGCCATTGCGACCCTGGAGAAGGCCAAGCGCCGCGACCAGGAACTGGCTACCTATCTGGCCGAGCGCCGGGTCGAGATCGCCGAGACCGCCGTGCGGGCTGCGCTGGCCGCGCGCGAGGTGGACCGTCTGGAACGCACCCGCAGCGACCTGCTGATCGAAGCCAGCCGCCGCGATGCCGCCCGCGCCCGCCAGGAAGCCGAGCAGCTGCGCATGCAGGCGCAGATGCAGGCAGAAGAGGCCGAACGCCTGCGCCAGGCGGCCGAGGCCGAGACCCTGGCCCGCCAGGATGCCGAAAACGCCCTGACCAGCGTGGCCGGCAAGCAGCAGCAGCGCCTCAGCTCGGCCCAGCAGAACGCGGCCAAGCTGGCCCGTGAGGAAGCCGAGCTGGTGTCCGGGCAGAAGCTGCCGGGCTCGAAGTTCGATGGGCGCGGCGAGGTCTTCACCTTTGCCGGTGACGCCTACGCTGCCGGGGCCTCGAGCCTGTCCGGTGGCGCCCGCAACCAGGCCAAGGCCCTGGCCGAGTACGTGAACATCGGCAAGAAGGGCAGGATCCGCATCGAGGCCTACGACAGTGCCAATGGCGTAGGCCAGAAGCGCGCCGAGGCACTGCGCGACGCGCTGGTCTCGGCCGGCGTCGCCAGCAGCCGGATCCAGGTCGCTGGCAAGAAGGCCGCTTCGACCCGGGCCCGCTCGGCCGAGGTCGTGATCGCCCCGTAATTGCTTGATATCGTTTGTTTTTCGTTGTGTTGAGTATTCAGCCTGAACCCCGCCTCGGCGGGGTTCGGTCTTTTTGCCGCAGGGGCTTGAACCCGGTCCAGAGCAAGCGTAGGGTCAATTGTCCGGGACGCAATAACGCGGACCGGACGATGGGAGGGCCGGGCCGATGCAAGCAGGGCGCGAACCGCAGCAGATCGACGTGCGCAGGCCAGTGCCGCATGTCGTTGTGGGCACCCATGTGGGCATCGACCGGCACTCCTCCATGAACAACGCCCCGTGCCTTGCGGCCGGGGCGTTCGTGTATCTGTCGAAGGAGGTCCATCATGTTTGAAGATCAGCCCCAGAGCGAGATCGACGCCCGTCGCGCGCGCGATCCGGAGTTCCGGGCACTCCATGACCAGCACCGCAAGTTGAACAAGAAGTGCATGGATGCGGAGTTGGGTGTACTCCCGATCGATGATGTCACCCTGGGTCGAATGAAGCGCGAGAAGCTGCTGGCCAAGCAACGCCTTCTGCGAATGTATGAAACACCGCTCGCAACGTCGTCCCCCACGCATTGACGCACCCCTGTCGTGCCCGGAATGGCATGACCCGGCCATCGATGGCCCCGCCAGGCACTCCTGACCTGGCAACGCGGCGCCGCTGAACGCCGGCGTCGCGCCAAGGCACCACACGCGGTGGTGCCTTGGCCCTGCAGGCACGTCCCCCGATGCGGGCGGTACCGGTCTCCTCGTCGATCCGGGGCCGTCCGCATCCCTTTTTCCGCGGTCCGCCGCCTTGGCATCGAACCGGCCTGACTTTCGTCGCCATCCGTCGGATAATCATCGGTCCGGCCCTGCGTGGCGCGAACCGAAGTCCCCCGAATGCCCATCCATTCTTCCGTCCTCGAACTCATCGGCCAGACCCCGATCGTCAAGGCCCAGCGCCTGGATGCCGGCGTCTGCGAGCTCTACCTGAAGCTCGAAAGCGCCAACCCGGGCGGATCGATCAAGGATCGCATCGGCCTGTCGATGATCGAGGCGGCAGAAAAGCGCGGCGACCTGAAGCCCGGCGCCACCCTGGTCGAAGGCACCGCCGGCAACACCGGCCTGGGCCTGGCACTGGTGGCCCAGCAGAAGGGCTACAAGCTGATCCTGGTGGTGCCGGACAAGATGAGCCGGGAGAAGATCTTCAACCTGAAGGCGATGGGTGCCGAAGTGCGCCTGACCCGCTCGGACGTGGCCAAGGGCCACCCGGAGTACTACCAGGACCTGGCCAAGACCATCGCCGAGCAGACCCCGGGCGCGTACTTCATCAACCAGTTCGGCAACCCGGACAACCCGGCCGCACACGAATTCGGCACCGGCCCGGAGATCCTCGAGCAGATGGGCGGCGATCTGGATGCCATCGTGTTCGGCTGCGGCAGCTCCGGCACCATGACCGGCCTGTCGCGCGCCTTCGCCACGCTGTCGCCGAAGACCGAGCTGGTGCTGGCCGACCCGGTCGGCTCGATCCTGGCCGAATACATCAACGACGGCGTGCTCAACGACAAGTCGGGCAGCTGGCTGGTGGAAGGCATCGGCGAGGACTTCCTGCCTTCGATCTCCGATTTCAGCCGCGTCACCAAGGCCTATGCCATCACCGACGCCGAGAGCTTCCACACCGCGCGCGAGCTGCTGGCCAAGGAGGGCGTCCTTGGCGGCTCTTCCACCGGCACCCTGCTGGCGGCGGCGCTGAAGTACTGCAAGGCGCAGACCACGCCGAAGAAGGTGCTGGTGCTGGTGCCGGATACCGGCAACAAGTACCTGTCGAAGATGTACAACGACTACTGGATGCTGGACAACGGCTTCCTGCAGCGCCCGCAGCACGGTGATCTCCGCGACCTGATCCTGCGCCCGTATGGCCAGCGCGACACCGTGGTGATCGGCCCGAACGACCTGCTGACCACCGCCTACCAGCGCATGAAGCTGTACGACGTGTCGCAGCTGCCGGTGATGGATGGCGACCAGCTGGTCGGCATCGTCGACGAAAGCGACGTGCTGCTGCATGTCTATGGCGATGAAGCACGCTTCCGCGACCCGGTGGCCACCGCCATGGTCAGCAAGCTGGACCGCCTGGATGTGAAGTCGCCCATCGAGGCGCTGCTGCCGGTGTTCGACCGTGGCCAGGTGGCCATCGTGATGGACGGTGATGCCTTCCTCGGCCTGATCACCCGCATCGATCTGCTGAATTACCTGCGTCGGCGCGTTCAGTAAGGCGTTTATCGCCGCAGATCGCTGCTGAATCCCGGTTTATCCGCGTCAAAGCTCGTTAAGGCCGCGCTGATAGACTCCCGCTCCTTCGACGGCGCCGGTCATCGGCGCCAATCAGGAAACGACATGTCCAACGCTTCTTCCCCGGACCGCGCGCTGGCGCTGGCCACCCTGGCCATCCATGGCGGCCAGTCGCCCGACCCGAGCACCGGCGCGGTGATGCCGCCGATCTACGCCACCTCGACCTATGCGCAGTCCAGTCCGGGCGAGCACCAGGGCTTCGAGTACTCGCGCACGCACAATCCGACCCGCTTCGCCTACGAGCGTTGTGTGGCCTCGCTGGAAGGCGGCACCCGCGGCTTCGCCTTTGCGTCGGGAATGGCCGCCAGTTCGACGGTGATCGAACTGCTGGATGCCGGCAGCCACGTGGTGGCGATGGACGACATCTATGGCGGCAGCTTCCGCCTGTTCGAGCGTGTGCGTCGCCGCACAGCCGCACTGGATTTCAGCTTTGTCGACCTGACCGATCTGGCGGCGTTTGAAGCGTCCATCACGTCGAAGACGAAGATGGTGTGGATCGAGACCCCCACCAACCCGATGCTGAAGATCGTCGACATCGCTGCGGTCGCCGCCATCGCCAAGCGCCATGGCCTGATCGTGGTGGTCGACAACACCTTCGCCTCGCCGATGCTGCAGCGTCCGCTGGAGCTGGGCGCGGACCTGGTGCTGCACTCGGCCACCAAGTACCTCAATGGCCACTCGGACATGGTCGGTGGCATGGTCGTGGTCGGTGACAACGCCGAACTGGCCGAGCAGATGGCCTTCCTGCAGAACTCGGTGGGTGGCGTGCAGGGCCCGTTCGACAGCTTCCTGGCGCTGCGCGGCCTGAAGACCCTGCCGCTGCGCATGAAGGCGCACTGCGCCAACGCGATGGCGCTGGCACAGTGGCTGGAAAAGCACCCGGCGGTGGAAAAGGTGATCTACCCGGGCCTGGCCTCGCACCCGCAGCATGCGCTGGCGGGCAAGCAGATGGCCGGCTACGGCGGCATCGTCTCGATCGTGCTGAAGGGTGGTTTCGAGGCCGCCAAGCGCTTCTGCGAGAAGACCGAGCTGTTCACCCTGGCCGAGTCGCTGGGCGGCGTGGAAAGCCTGGTGAACCACCCGGCGGTGATGACCCATGCCTCGATCCCGGTGGCACGTCGCGAGCAGCTGGGCATCAGCGATGCGCTGGTGCGGTTGAGCGTGGGTGTCGAGGACCTGGGGGATCTGCAGGTGGATCTGGAACGGGCGCTGGGTTGAGTCGCGCAATGGCAGCCAACGGCGGGAGCGACGGGAAAGTTCGGCCATTGAGCCGGCTGGTCCGCGCCCTGCGCGCTCGCGTGGGGGGACTGCGCCGCTGGTGGTTGGCGCGCGGGCTGGAACAGGCGCGCTTTACGGCGTTGCCTGTGGGCAACGGGCGGGACGCGGCCGGGGATGCGCTGGTATTTCCTCCGACGGATCCGGCCTTGGGCCCGGGTGTCAATCTCTACGGTTACATCCATGGTCAGTTCGGCCTGGGACAGACCGCGCGGATGTATGCCCGTGCGTTGCTGGATGAGGGGTATCCGGTCGCCGTCAACGATGCCGGAATCGACATCGCGCATGCCTGCAATGACCAGAGTCTGTCCGACCAGCTGGGCCGTGGTGCCCCGTATCCGTATACCCTGGCCTTCGTGAACCCGGATCGGTTTTCAGAAATCGCTCCACGCCTGCCGCAGGATGCCTACACCATCGGATTCTGGTTCTGGGAACTGGATATCGTGCCCAGCGCATGGATGCACACATTGCAACAGGTCGACGAAGTCTGGGTGTCCACCAGTTTCGTCGAGGAAGCATTCAAGCGCGCGACCGACAAGCCGGTCATCCGCATTCCGCATCCGATCGTGCCGCAACCGGGCGCCGCTCTGCCACGATCGAGCTTCGGCCTGGACAGCGATGCATTCGTGTTCCTGTGCAGCTTCGACTTCAATTCGTCGATCCATCGCAAGAACCCTTGGGCCGTGCTGGCTGCGTTCCGCGCGGCATTCGACGGTGCGCCGGACAACGTGCAGTTGATGATGAAGTGCAGCAATGGGTTCCGTTACCCGCAGCTGCTGCGTGAACTCCTCAAGCAGGCCGCCGGTGATCGACGCATACTGGTGCGCGACCAGGTGCTTGACGATGACCAGTTGCATGCATTGCAGGAAACGGCCGATGCCTATGTTTCGCTGCATCGCGCCGAAGGATTGGGCCTGGGCCTGGCCGAAAGCATGGCCCGGGGCAAGCCGGTGATCGCCACGGCATGGTCGGGAAATCTCGACTTCATGAACGATGGCAACAGCTGCCTGGTGCCTTTCCGCAAAACGCCGATCGGGGCGGGGGAGTACCCCTTCGTCGACGGTGGCATGTGGGCCGAGGCTGACGTGCCTGCGGCGGCGGCGTGGATGGTCCGGCTCGTGCGTGAGCCCGGCCTGGCGCAGCGGATCGGTGCGCAGGCGCGCCGCGACATTCTGGAAACCATGAGCTTGCAGGCTGCCTCGACGGCGATGCAGGCACGATTGCAGTCTTTAGAACGACAAGAACGATGAACGCAAGAACCACTTCCGCCGGGCACGAGGATTCGACATGTTGGGTATGCTGAAAGCCCTGTGGTACTACCGTTACTTCATTTTCTCCTCGATCAAGAACGAGCTCAGGCTGCGCTTCATCCGCAGTCGGTTGGGTGCGTTGTGGATGATCATCCACCCGCTGATGCAGGTGCTGATCTTTGCCACGATCCTGTCCGAGGTGTTGTCCGCCAAGCTGCCGGGCATCAATGACAAGTACGGGTATGCGCTTTACCTGATGTCCGGCACGCTGTGCTGGACGTTGTTTTCCGAGACCATCGGCAAGTCGGTGAACCTGTTCGTCGACAGCGGAAACTTGATGAAGAAGATGTCGTTCCCGCGTATCTGCCTGCCTTTCATCGCCGGTGGAACGATGCTGGTGAACAACCTGTTGCTGCTGGTCGCCATTTTTGCCGTGTTTGCGGTGATGGGCCACATGCCCACCGCCGAAGTGCTGTGGCTGCCGGCGCTGATGCTGCTGACGCTGGGCTTCTCGATGTCGCTGGGTCTGCTGCTGGGCGTGCTCAATGTGTTCATGCGCGATATCGGCCAGGTTGTACCTGTGGTCCTGCAGGCGTTGTTCTGGCTGACCCCGATCGTCTACCACATCACCATCCTGCCCGAGCGCGTGCAGACGATCTTCCGACTCAACCCCTTGCTGCCACTGGTGACCAGCTACCAGAACGTTCTGGTCTTCGACAAGCCGCCGGTCTGGGGCGATCTGATGTGG
This sequence comes from Stenotrophomonas lactitubi, assembly GCF_002803515.1. Lineage (NCBI taxonomy): Bacteria > Pseudomonadati > Pseudomonadota > Gammaproteobacteria > Lysobacterales > Lysobacteraceae > Stenotrophomonas > Stenotrophomonas lactitubi. Next base: position 203,947 of record NZ_PHQX01000003.1, read on the forward strand.
CTGATGGTTGCCACGCTGGTACTGGCTCTGGCCTCGCTGGTGATGTTCCGTCGTGCCAGCCCGGAAATGGTGGATGCGCTATGAGTGGTGAACTGAAGGTCGACAACGTTGGCAAGGCGTATCGCGTCTGGAGGAGCGAATGGCTCCGCGCGGCCAGCTGGTTCGGCGTGCCGACCCGGCCCAAGGAAGAGAACTGGGTGCTGCGCAACGTGTCTTTCACCATCGCGCCCGGTGAGGCCGTCGGCGTGATCGGACAGAATGGCGCTGGCAAGAGCACCCTGCTCAAGCTGATCACCGGCACCGCCCAGCCCACCGAGGGCGTGGTGACCCGCACCGGGCGGGTTGCTGCCATCCTCGAGCTGGGCATGGGTTTCAACCCGGATCTCACCGGGCGCCAGAACGCATTCCACTCCGCCGGGCTGATGGGATACTCGCAGGAGCAGATTCAAACGGCGATGCCGGAGATCGAAGCGTTCGCCGAGGTGGGCGAGTACTTCGACCAGCCGGTGCGCACCTATTCCAGTGGCATGCAGGTGCGTGTGGCGTTCGCTGTCGCCACCGCGTTTACGCCCGACCTGCTGATCGTCGATGAAGCCTTGTCCGTTGGTGACAGCTACTTCCAGCACAAGAGCTTCGACCGCATGCGCCGTTTCCGCCAGCAGGGCACGTCGATCATGCTGGTGTCGCACAGCCTCAGTGACGTCAAGGCACTGTGCGACCGTGCCATCCTGCTGGACAAGGGCCGGGTGCTGAAGGACGGTGAGCCGGACGAAGTCATCGACTTCTACAACGCGCTGATCGCCAAGAAGGAAAACGAGATGCTTTCGGTGGAGCAGCGCCGCAGCAAATCAGGCTGGGTGACCACCCGCAGCGGGACCGGCCAGGCACGCGTGGCGTCGCTTGAGCTGCTTGATCGCGAGACCGGCAAGGAGGTCAAGCTGGCAACGGTAGGCCAGAAGCTGCGCCTGCAGCTGCAAGCCGAGGTCGGTTCAGACCTGCCGAGCCTGGTGCTGGGCTTCATGATGCGCGACAAGCAGGGACAGATCATCTGGGGCAGCAACACCTGGCACACCGGTCAGGTCCAGCGCGACGTGCGCGTAGGTGAAAGGTTGGTCTACCACCTCGACTTCACCTGCACGCTGGGTCCAGGATCCTATTCGGTTTCGCCGGCACTGGTCAGTACCGAGACCCACATGGTCGACAACTTCGAGTGGGTGGACAACCTGCTGGTGTTCGAGGTGATGAATGCCGACAAGACCACCTTCATCGGATCAAACTGGCTTGACGCACACTTCAGTGTCGAGCGCGGCCACGCTCTGGCCAATGGCGCGCAGGCGGACTGACGGACAATCATGTCAAAGCTGATTTCATACGCGCAGAACTTTGAAGACGTGATGCTGTGGCGCGCGCTGTCGCACGTGCCCAACGGCTGTTATGTCGACGTCGGCGCACAGAGTCCGGATACTGATTCGGTCAGCCGCATGTTCTACGAACATGGGTGGCGCGGCGTGCATGTCGAACCCACTCCTCAGTACGCCAACCTTCTGCGCGAACGTCGGCCGGAGGAAGTGGTCCTGCAGGTCGCAGTCAGCGACCAGCCGGGCATCCTGCAGTTCTTCAACATCGCCGATACTGGCCTGAGCACCACCGATCCGCTCATCGCCGCCGAGCACCGTGATGCAGGGTTCAGCGTGTCCGACGTGCGCGTGCCGGCACTCACGCTCGATGCCGTGCTGGAGCAGGTGGTCGCAAGCGAAATCCACTGGTTGAAGGTCGATGTGGAGGGTGCCGAGGAACTGGTGCTGCGCGGCTGGCAGCATGATGACCGCCTGCCCTGGCTGGTCGTGGTGGAAAGCACCCGGCCATTGAGCTCCGAACAATCCCACCAGCAGTGGGAACCCATTCTGCTGGGCAAGGGCTATCGCTTCGTGTATTTCGATGGGCTGAACCGTTTCTATGCAAGCCCACAGCATCCCGAGCTGGATGCAGCATTCGAAAGCGGTCCGAACGTATTCGATGAATTCAGTCTCAGCTCCAGCTCGCAGTTCTGTTCGCAGCTCAACCTTGCATACCACGACCTACAGATGGTTTCCGGCCAGCGCGAACAGGAGCTGGATGCCCGCATCCGTGCACTGGACGAGGAGCTGGAGAACGAACGGATACAGCTTGCCGAAGCCGCAGACCAGCATTCCAGGGCATTGGACAAGCTGCGCAGCGAGTATGACGGTGCGGTCCATGCAATGGCGGTGGCGCAGCAGACGCTGGTGGCCGAACATGAGCGTGAACGAACGCTGCTGGACAAGAAGGCCCTGGGCGAATTGCATGAGCTGATCGCACAGGTCGCGAAAGGCAAGCAGGAAGCCCATCGCTGGTGGCTCGCGCACGAACAGCTTCTTGCGCAGTTGAATACGATCGAGAGCAGCCGTTCCTGGCAGCTGACCCGGCCATTCCGTGCTGTGCGTCGCCGGCTGTCCGCGAGCGTTCTGGGCCGCATGAAGCGCGCGCTGCGCCCGTTGACGGTGCGCGCGCTGAAGTTCGCCATGGCAGCGCCCTGGTTGCGGCGAGTGGCCAAGCCGCTGGTGGCGCGTGTTCCCTTCCTCTACAACCGCCTGCAGAAGATCGCCATCCACGAGCAGTTGTTCGAGATTGAACGCGGGCACCTGGCAGCGATGGAAGGCAATGAGCACGATGTCACGGTCGTTCACCTGGACCGCCGCGCCTGGCGGGTGCTGGAAGACCTGAAGCGTTCAAGGAATGAAAGGGCCGTCCGATGAGAGTTCTGATCGACCTGCAGGGTGCACAGACCGAGAGCCGCTTCCGTGGCATCGGCCGCTATTCGACCTCACTGGCCGAAGCCATGGCCCGCAACGCTGGCGACCACGAAATATGGGTGGCGGTCAACGGTACCTTCCCCGATGGTATCGGCGAAATCCGGCAGGCCCTGGATGGCCTGGTGCCACAAGAACGCATCCGCCAGTTCGAGACCTTCAGTCGCGTCGGCTGGCCGAATGCGGGCAATGCGTGGCGCCGCAGTAGTTCCGAGTTGATGTGGGAAGCTTTCCTGGATGGGTTGCAGCCTGATTTTGTGCATGTCTCGAGTCTTTTCGAGGGCTCGCAGGGTGGCGCCGTGGGCTCGATCGGAAAGCTGCCGGGTGTGCAGGCTGCCACGGCGGTAACCCTCTACGATCTGATTCCGCTGCTCAACCCCGAGGTCTACCTGGCGTCGGATTGGGTGCGCTCCTGGTACATGGACAAAGTCGAGTCGCTCAAGCGCGCGGACCTGCTGTTGTCGATCTCCCAGCATGCCCGCCAGGAAGCCCTGCAGGCGCTGGACATCGATCCGGCGCGCGTGGTCAACATCTCCTCGGCCATCTCCCCGCACTTCGTGCCGATGGCCATCGGTGACCGCGAGCGGGCGATGCTGCACGAGCGCTTCAACCTGCGTGGACGTTACGTGATGTACAGCGGCGCGATGGAGCCGCGCAAGAATGCCAATGGCCTGCTGCGCGCCTTCGCGTTGATGGACCCGGCTGTGCGTGCATCGACCCAGCTGGTCATCGCTGGCAAGGTATCCGAGCACGATCGCCGCAACTTCGATGTCCTGGCTGGGCAGCTGGGGGTGGCCAACCAGGTGGTGTTCACCGGTTACATCACCGATGAGGAACTGATCGCGCTGTACAGCGCGACGGCGGCGTTCGTATTCCCGTCGCTGCACGAAGGGTTTGGTCTGCCGGCATTGGAGGCCATGGCCTGTGGCGCGCCGACCATCGGTTCAGGCACGACCAGTGTGCCGGAGGTCATCGGGCGCGAGGACGCGCTGTTCGATCCGAAGGAACCTGCGTCCATTGCCCGCTCCATGCAGCGGGTGCTGGAAGACACCTCGTTCGCTGACGAGCTGCGTGCTCATGCACCACGCCAGGCGGCATCGTTTTCATGGGACAACTCGGCCAAAGCGGCGTTGCAGGCGATGGAAGCCGTCGCCTCGCAACGATCTTCGCGTGATCGCCGTTGGATCACCTCGCGCCCCGCGCTCGACGCCAGCTATCGCGCCCTGGTGCAGTCGGTGGGTGGGCTGGACGTTGGCTGTGAGCCCGAGCCGTTCGAACTGCAGCAGGCGGCGGCGTTCATCTCTTCGGCCATGGCAACCAACGAAGCGCTTGCCCGGGGCGGTGAGCTGCCTGCCTCTCTGGCCTGGCGCGTGGAGGGGCCTTTCGACAGCAGCTACAGCCTTGCCCTGGTCAACCGCTGCCTGGCCGAAGCACTGGTCGAGCGTGGGCACCGCGTTGGCCTGCATTCCACCGAAGGCCCGGGCGATTTCGAGCCGTCGGCGGACTTTCTCGCGCGCAATCCCCGTGTGGCTGCGCTGCATGAAGCCGTGGTCGCCATGGCCGAGGACAAGGTGGATGTCACCAGCCGGTTGCTGTATCCGCCGCGGGTGGCCGACGCGCGTGCACGCATGAACCTGTTGCATGCCTACCCGTGGGAGGAGAGTGGCTTCCCGCAGGACTGGGTGGAGGAGTTCAACGACAGCCTGCAGGGCATTTCCTGCGTTTCACACCATGTCGAGAAAATCATGATCGACAACGGTGTGTCGGTACCGTTGGGCGTCTGCTGGAACGGCGTGGACCATTGGGAACAGGTCGTGGCGGATATGACCTATCCGGTTCCCGGCAACGGTTTCCGCTTCCTGCACGTTTCCTCATGCTTCCCGCGCAAGGGCGTGGATGCGATGCTGGTGGCCTATGGCAAGGCGTTCAGCGCCGATGATGACGTGTGCCTGGTCATCAAGACCTTCGCCAACCCGCACAATGAGGTGCACCGCTGGCTGGCGGATGCGCGCCGCGGCAATCCGCGCTATCCCGATGTGCACATCATCGAGGACGATGTCAGCGACGCCCAGCTCAAGCACCTGTACGCCGCCTGCGATGCACTGCTTGCGCCGAGCAGGGCCGAAGGCTTCGGCCTGCCGTTGGCCGAGGCGATGCTGGGCGGGCTGCCTGTGATCACCACCAACTGGGGCGGACAGCGGGACTTCTGCAATGACGATACCGCCTGGATGGTGGACTATCGGTTCGTGCAGGCGGCGACGCACTTCAACCTGCGCAATTCTGTCTGGGCCGAGCCTGATGTCGATGCGCTGGCCGCTGCAATGCGCGAGGTACGCAGCGCCGATCCGGCACGAATCCAGGCAAAGGTCGACGCGGCGCGCCGGTTGCTGCTGTCCCGCTTCAAGTGGTCCGATGCCGCTGAGCGCCTGGAACACGATGTACGTACCTTCGCTGCCCAGCCGACGCTGCCCGAGGCACGGATCGGTTGGGTCACCAGCTGGAACACCCGCTGCGGCGTTGCCAGCTACGCCAGCTACCTGGTGGAAAGTGGCGGTACTCCCGCCGCGATCCTGGCGGCCGAGGCCGAGGACCGCACCTTCAAGGATGGTCCGGAAGTGGTGCGCTGCTGGCGCCAGGGTGAAGGTGACATGCTGGAGCGCCTGGAGCAGCAGGTCGAGCGTTTGAAGCTGGACACGCTGATCATCCAGTTCCAATATGGCTTCTTCGATTTCCCGGCGTTTGCGGCGTTCCTGGATCGTCAGCAGGCGGCAGGACGCGTGATCATCCTGATGATGCATGCCACGGTCGACGCTGCGGAAAATCCGCGCAAGCGCCTGCGCGATCTGGCGCCCATGCTGGCGCGCTGCGACCGGGTGCTGGTCCATTCGATCCATGACCTCAACCGGCTCAAGGACATCGGCGTCGAGCACAATACGGCAATGTTCCCGCACGGCATCCTGGAACCGGCCGAAACACCGGCCCGGCCAGTCGGAGCGCGTCTGCGCGTGGTGTCCTATGGCTTCTTCCTGCCGCACAAGGGCTTGCTGGAGCTGATCGACGCCGTCGCGCTGATGGCAGGGCAGGGCGTGGATGTTGAACTGGCCATGATCAATGCCGAGTATCCGGTCAGCGTCTCGCGTGAACAGATCGAGCAGGCTGCGGCGCGCGTGGTCCAGCATGGACTGCAATCGCGAGTGCGTATGGTCACGCGATTCCTGCGCGACCAGGAAAGCATGCAGGAGCTGGTCCAGGCCGATGTGGTGGTGTTCCCCTACCAGGGCACGGGCGAATCATCCAGTGCGGCCGTCCGCTACGGGCTTGCATCGGGCCGCCTGGTGGCGGTAACGCCGCTGGCCATCTTCGACAACGTCGGCGATGTCGTGCATCGGCTGCCAGGCACTTCACCCGCCGATCTGGCGGCCGGCCTCACGCAGCTGCTCCGTGCCAGCCGTGAAGACACTCCGGCCGTGGCCGAGGTACAGCACCGCGCCGCACAATGGCGGGCCGAACATCGGTATCCTGCGCTGGCCCGCCGCTTGGATTCCATGGCGCGCCAACTCGTGCGCAAGCGCCGGCAGGGCCCGGTTCCGAACATGTTCAATCATCTGGAAGAGAAGCAATGACGAAGAAAGCGATCATCACGGGCATCACCGGTCAGGACGGCGCATATCTCACCCAACTTCTGCTGGAGAAGGGCTACGAAGTGCACGGCACCTACCGTCGCACCAGTTCGGTCAACTTCTGGCGTCTGGATGAGCTGGGCGTGACCAACCACCCGAACCTGCACCTGGTCGAGTACGACCTGACCGATCTGGGCGCCTCGTTGGCGATGGTGCAGAAGATCCAGCCGGATGAGATCTACAACCTCGCTGCGCAGAGCTTTGTCGGCGTCAGCTTCGACCAGCCGAGCACCACCGCGCAGATCACCGGTGTGGGCGCGTTGAACCTGCTGGAAGCGATCCGCCTGGTCAACCCGAAGATTCGCTTTTACCAGGCGTCGACCTCGGAGATGTTCGGCAAGGTGCAGGCCGTGCCGCAGGTGGAGGACACCCCGTTCTACCCGCGCAGCCCGTACGGCGTGGCCAAGCTCTACGCGCACTGGATCACCGTGAACTACCGTGAGAGCTACGATATCTTCGGTTCCAGCGGAATCCTGTTCAACCACGAAAGCCCGCTGCGCGGCCGTGAGTTCGTGACCCGCAAGATCACCGACTCGGTGGCCAAGATCAAGCTGGGCCAGCTGGATGTGCTGGAACTGGGCAACCTCGACGCCAAGCGCGATTGGGGCTTTGCCAAGGAGTATGTGGAAGGCATGTGGCGCATGCTGCAGGTCGATCAGCCGGATACCTTCGTGCTCGCCACCAACCGCACCGAAACCGTGCGTGATTTCGTCAGCATGGCGTTCAAGGGTGCTGGCATCAATGTCGAGTTCAAGGGCCAGGACGTCGATGAAGTCGCCATCGATACCGCCAGCGGCAAGACCGTGATGCGTATCAATCCAAAGTTCCATCGCCCAGCCGAAGTCGACTTGCTGATCGGCAATCCGGAGAAGGCTGAGCGTATCCTCGGCTGGAAGCCGCAGACCTCGTTGGAGCAGCTGTGCCAGATGATGGTCGAGGCCGACCTGAAGAGGAACGAGCGTGGCTTCTCGTTCTGAGTTGTCGGGCCAGCGCGTGCTGGTCACCGGGGCGTCCGGGTTCACCGGTCGCTACGTGATCGAGCGCCTGCGGGTTGCCGGCTGCGAAGTGCACGACCTGAGTCCCGGCGATGCCGGGGCGCCGGTCAACCTGCTCGACCGCGCTGCCATCAAGCAGCGCATCGCCGAAGTACGGCCGCAGCGGGTGGTGCACCTGGCCGCAATCTCATTCGTCGCCCATGGCGACGCTGACGAGATCTACCGGGTCAACGTGGTGGGCACGCGCAACCTGCTGGAGGCACTGGCTTCGCTGGAGCAGATGCCGGCCAATGTGCTGCTGGCCAGCAGTGCCAATGTCTACGGCAATGCTTCCGGCGTACTGGATGAGCAGGCCCCCTTGTCGCCGCAGAACGATTACGCGGTCAGCAAGATGGCGATGGAGGCCATGGCTGCCCTGTGGGCCGATCGTCTGCCGCTGACCCTGGTGCGTCCGTTCAACTACACCGGCGTGGGCCAGGACGAGAAGTTCCTGATCCCGAAGATCGTGGCGCATTTCCGCCGCGGCGCCGATGTGATCGAACTGGGCAACACCGACGTTTCACGCGATTTCAACGACGTGCGCGGTGTTGCTGCTGCCTATGAAGGACTGCTGGCGATGGACGGCAGTGGCCAGACATACAACGTGTGTTCCGGCCAGGAGCATTCATTGCAGGAGGTCATTGAACGCATGCGCCGGATCTCCGGTCGCGATATCGAAGTGAAGGTCAATCCCGCATTCGTACGCGCCAACGAGGTCAAGTCGTTGCGCGGCGACAATGGCAAGCTGCTTGCCGCGGTGGGTCCACTGCCGGAATTTGATTTGAGCGAGACGCTTCGTTGGATTTACCAGGCCGGTACAACGGCCTGACAGAGGCCTGATCCACTTGCTGGGTCAGGCTTTTCAGGCAGGGGAGAGACGTTAGTGCATCATCTTTGGCAACTGATCGCGCCGGCGCTGGCGATGTGCCTGGCAATCATCGGTACGTCCACCCTGCTGGCGTCGCTGGGCAACCGCTGGAGCCAGCGCGTGAGGTCGATCGGGCCGGTGCAGTCGCTGCTGCTGGCGCTGGTGTGCGTGCTGGCGCTGCTGATGAACGCCAATGCCTGGTTGCCAGGCTATATCGTCTTCCCGGTGTTCCTGGTCACAGGCGTGGTTGGCATTGCAGTGGCGTTGCGCCGGGGCAGTGCCGATCCACTGGCGCATGCATCGATCTGGGCGTTCACGATCAGCGTGCTGGCCGGAACGCTGGTGGTCGCCTGCTGGGACCTGGCCTTCGCTACACGCCATCTGTGGATGCTTGAAGGCACCAACCATGATCTGGTGTTCTTCTACGGCGGTGCCAAATGGGCCATGCAGCATCCGCTGTCGGTTGACCAGGCGACCGTTGTGCGCGAGTGGTCGCTGGGGCAATGTGGCCAGGGCATGCAGTTCATCGGCAATGGCTGCGTCGTACAGCGCAATGGCGCGTACACCCTGCTGGCACTGGCATCCAGCTTCGTGCCTGACGCAGGTCCCAACCAGGTGCGGGCGATGATCGGCGGCGCCGCGCTGTTCCCGGTGATTGGCATGCTGCCATCGATGGCCGGCCGCTTCGGCGGTGGGCATCGGGTTCCGCGTGGCAGCGTGGTGGCGTTCCTGCTGGCGGTGCTGTGCATGGCGGGCACCGGCATGATGCTGTCGGTAATCAACGAGAACATCGGAACGGCGATGGCCGGCGCTGTGCTCATGATGATCGTGCTGTGGGCGCTCAGCCCGATGCCATCGCCGCTCGTGAAATGGATCATGCTGGGTGCGGCGGCGGGCTGCGTCGGCATTGTTTATGGCGAAGCAGCAGTCCACGCCTGCCTGGTGGTGGCCTTGGCGGTGGTGACCACGGCCCTGTGGATGCGTTCCTGGCGCGTGTTCCTGCTCGGCGGCGTGATGGCAATGGTGGCCTGTGCCGTGGTGCTCAACCGGATGCTGCCCGAGCTCATCGCCTCCTATACGCAGGTCAGCGGCATCGTGGCGCAGTCCTCCTGGCCGAGCTGGTACATCCAGCAATCGTTCTGGGGCTGGTGGTTGGCTGCGCCGTTTGCCGGTCTGTTGATGACCGCACAGCCCGCGGTCAACCCCGAAGCGGTGATGCTGGGCCTGTTGCTGATGGCGGCCACGGGCTGGTTGTCGATCCGTGAACAGCGCTGGCGCTTCTTCGTCGGCTTGCTGGCCGCCAGCGGACTGCTGGTCATCTATGTGCAGAGCCACGGCTACCAGTATGGCGAGCACAAGCTGGTTCAGGTCCTTGGGCCCGCTTGGGGCGCCCTGCTGGCCTGGTTGCTGCTGCGGCATTCACGACGCCGGGGACGCATGGGTGGGGTCATTCTGCTCATGGCCATCCTGGCCGCGCTGTCGGCGGCCTATGCCGTGCGGTCCCGCGCGATCCTGGTCTCACACGTGCCGTCTGGAATTTCCCACACGCTGTCCGCAGCGCTCAGACTGCCGCAGGCCGGCGATGAGGTGATCATCGATGTTTCCGCGGTGGTCGGGCCTGATCAGTACGTGAAGCAGGACTTCGCCATCCTGGAGCTGCACCGCCGTGGTGCGCGTGCACGCATGGCCGACCGCGGCCGTGATCCTGTGGGCTACAGCGATGCGTTGTTCAACGACAGCCTGCGCCGTGCGGATTCGCCGGATTGGCTACTGGTGCTGAAGCACCCGGGTGCGGCGCCGGCGTTGCAGCTTGGCGCGGCGCCCGTGGTAGAGGATCCAACCTTCGCGCTTTACTCGCTGCAGTCAGGACAGCTGCCGCTGGCACAGGCGGGCAGGGGCTGGCATACCTGCGAGCAGGATCACTGCTGGACCCAGGGGCGCTTCAGCCTGGAAACCTTTGTGCCGAAGGACTGCGCCGGTGCCCGCCTGCAGGTCGACCTGAGGTTGCTGCACCCCCCTGGAGCGGGGCGGATCCAGGTAACGGTCAACGGCAGACAGGGCCCCACGCTGCAGAGCCTGGAGACCGGTCAGATCAGCCTGGACCTGCCGAAGGGTAGTTCCGTCATAACCCTGGTACCGGACTGGCAGATTGCGTCGCCGCAGTCGCTGGGCATTTCCGGCGACTCCCGCCCCCTGTTTGCTGACGTCTCGCGGGCGCGCATCAGCTGCAACGTGCCGGCCCGTCAGGCAGAATGACTGGCCCCTGGCAGCATCCATCGAACAGCGCCCAGCAATGACTGCGGCGCAAGAGGTCTTCCATGCAACTCCTTCTTGTCTTCGGACTCGTCCTTCTCGGTGCATGCGGCACGGTGCTGCTCAAAGTGGGGGCCGAACGCGTGACCTACGCCGACGGCCTGATGCCGATGCTGCTCTCGGCGGTCAAGAATGCCCCCCTGGTGAGCGGATTCATCCTGCAGATGATTCCGCTGGTGTCGTGGGTGGTACTGCTCAAGTTCATGCCGCTCACCAAGCTGCAGCCGATGATTGCTCTGACCTACGTGGTGACGCCGGTACTGGCCGTGCTGTTCCTGGGTGAGCAGGTGGGCCCGCTGCGCATGGCCGGCATCGGCCTGATCGTGCTGGGTGTGGTTCTGGTGAGCGCGAGCTGAGCATGAAGATCCTGATCGTTCTGACCTACTACACGCCCTATATGAGCGGCGTGACCGAGTTCGCGCGAATGCTGGCCGAAGACCTTGCCCATCGGCATGAGGTCACCGTGCTGACTACCCAGCACGATGTGGCGCTGCCGGTGGAGGAAACGCTCAATGGCGTACGTGTGGTGCGCGCTCCGGTCTTCGCCCGCATGCACAAGGGCGTGCTGAGCTGGAAGTTCATCACCTGGTTCCGGCAGCTTGCCAAGCAGCACGATGTGGTGAACCTTCACATGCCGATGCTTGAATCCGGCGTGTTGGCGATGCTGGTTCCGCGTCGCAAGCTGGTGGTGAACTACCAGTGCGACATGGCCGTGGTGGGGGGGCTGCTGGATCGGCTGGCGGTCAATGTCACCCGCATATCCTGCTGGCTGGCTACTCGGCGCGCTCGCGACGTCGGTGTCCTCACCCATGACTACGCCAGTTCGTCGGCGTGGTTGTCCGGAATCCGCGACAAACAGCACGAGGTGCTGGCGCCGATGAAGGCAATGCCCTGGAGTGAAGTCCAGGCCCCCACGGACGACGTGTTCCGCTTCGGCTTCGTCGGGCGATTCGTGGTCGAGAAAGGCCTGCCCGTGCTGCTGGACGCATTCGCCCAGGTCCATGCCCAACATGGCGATCGTGTTCGCTTGGTACTGGTTGGCGATACCCACAACATCGCGGGCGGCGGAATAATGGATGCCATCCACGGCAGCATCGCAGCGCTGGGTGATGCCGTGGAAGTGCGCGGTCGCGTCAGCGAGCAGGAGCTGCAGGCGTTCTATGCGGACTTGGACGTACTGGTCCTGCCCAGCGTCAACCGCTACGAAGCATTCGGCATGGTGCAGCTGGAGGCGATGCTGAGCGGCGCGCGGGTGATTGCTTCAAACCTGCCCGGCGTCCGGACCATCGTGCAGAACACCGGCAATGGCGAGGTCGTGCCGATTGGCGATGCCGTGGCGCTGGCCGGGGCAATGCAGCGTCTGATGGCAAGCCAGGGGGTGCTCAGCCGGGCCGGCGTGCGCGAACAGGCCTTGCGGGCCTACCCACTGCGGCGCTTTTTCGATCTGCAGGAAGCCATGCTGCTGAACAGCGCACGGGACGCTCAGGCACGCTGAGCCGCAGCCCGGCGTGCCTTCTCCAGCCGGGCGGGCCAAGGCCGCTCAGATCGCGGCCAACACCGAAAGACCACCCACCAGCACGGTCACCAGGCTGCCGGGATCCTTGACCGCGAACACGACGGGGTCATCGTGCATCTGCCCACGATGGGCCAGCAGCCAGGTGCGGCAGATCCAGTAAAGCAGCACTGGGCACAGCAGCCACAGGAACAGTGGGTGCCCGTACAGGTTCTGGCTTTCCGGTGCGTTGATGTACAGGCACAGCACCAGCACCGAGGCCAGGCCCGAAGCGGTGCCCAGGTTCTGCACCAGGCCAAGGTCCTCGACGTGGTAGCCGCGCCCGCTGGGCTTCTGCTTGCCACTGGCCAGGGTGAGGCGCAGCTCGGTGTAGCGCTTGAGCATGGCCAGACTGAGGAAGATGAACATCGAGAATGTCAGCAGCCAGAACGACAGGGTGACGTCGATCGCTGCCGCACCACCGACGATGCGGATGGTATAGAGCGCAGCCAGCATCACCACATCGATCATCACCACCTGCTTCAGCCGCAACGAATAGGCCAGAGTGAGGCAGAAGTAGATGCCCAGCACCAGCAGGAACGACGGCGCCACCACCGCAGCCAATGCGAAGCCGGCCAGGGTGAGCACCGGCGTGGCCAGCAGTCCAGAGCGCAGGTCCAACCTGCCACAGGCGAAGGGGCGCTTGCGCTTGCGCGGGTGCTGGCGGTCCGAATCAAGATCAAGCAGATCGTTGAACAGATACACGCCGGACGCACACAGCCCGAACGCCAGGAACGCCATTGCCGCCTCGAGCGAGGTCTCCAGTTCAAGAAAGCGGTGGCTGGCCAGTAGCGGCACGAACACCAGCAGGTTCTTCAGCCACTGGTGAATGCGCATTGCCTTGAGCCACGCCCGCAGGCCGCCTCCTTCGCGGGGCCAGTGTGCGGCGAGCTGCGAGCAGCCGGCCGCCGCACGCGCCACGCCTGCGCTGGCATTGACCACCCAGGCCGAATGGGCGTGTTTCCAGATCGCAAGATCGACCCGGGCGTTGCCCATGTAGTCGAAGCCGCGCTCACCAAACTGCTTGACCAGCAGTTCGGCCTTGCGATGGCCAGCCAGATTGGTTTGCCCGTCACTGCAGAACACGTCGTCGAACACGCCAAGGTGGCGCGCGATCGGCTCCACCAGCGCCGCGTCGGATGCTGTGCACAGTACGCGCCTGCGATTGCTGCTGGCCTGCAGCAACTCCACCACGCGCGGGTCGTAGGGAAGCAGTGCCGGATCGCCAGCGCCGTATACGGCCAGTTGATGCTTGAGGTGTGCTTTGCCGCGCAACAACCAGACCGGCAACAAGAACAGCATCCACGGCCGTCGTGCAAGCATCCGCAGGAAGGTCTCGTAAAGCAGGTCGCTGAGCAGCAGGGTGCCGTCCAGGTCAATACACAAAGGCCTTGTCTGGCCGGCACCGGATGCGCTCACCGATCAGGCCCCCGCGCGGCCGTATTGATCTTCGAACCTCACGATGTCGTCCTCACCCAGATAGCTGCCCGACTGGACCTCGATCAGTTCCAGCGGCAGCTTGCCCGGATTCTTCAGGCGATGGGTCACGCCCAGCGGGATGTAGGTGCTCTGGTTCTCGGACAACAGGATGACCTCGTCGCCGCGGGTAACCTCGGCCGTGCCGCTGACCACGATCCAGTGCTCGGCACGGTGATGGTGCATCTGCAGGCTCAGGGTCGCGCCCGGTTTGACGGTGATGCGCTTGACCTGGAACCGCGCACCATTGTCGATGGAGTCATACGCGCCCCATGGACGGTAGACCTTGCGGTGCGCGGCGGCTTCGCTGCGCCCATCGCGCTTGATCTGGCCAACGATTTCCTTGACGTCCTGTACGCGGTCCTTGTGGCCGACAAACACGGCATCATCGGTTTCCACCACGACCACGTCCTGAAGGCCGACCATCGCGATCAGTCGACTGCCATAGGCATAGCTGTCCTTGCAGTCCAGCGCGATCACGTCGCCGTGGCAGGCATTGCCGTCGGAATCCTTGTCGGATACCTCCCACAGTGCGGACCACGAGCCCACGTCGTTCCAGCCGGCATCCAGCGGAACCACCGCGGCATCGGCGGTCTTTTCCATCACCGCATAGTCGATCGAGTCGTTCGGGCTGGCGGCGAAGGCTTCCGCATCCAGGCGGATGAAGTCGTTGTCACGGGCGGCCTTGTCGAGTGCGGCGCGGCAGGCCGCAAGGATCGCAGGCTGCAGGGTCTCCAGCTCTTTCAGGTAACGCGAGGCCTTGAACAGGAACATGCCGCTGTTCCAGTAGTACTCGCCGGAGGCGACGTACTTCTCGGCAGTGGCCTGGTCGGGCTTCTCCACGAACCGGTCGACCGCGCGTACGCCTTCGCCGGTGGCGGCCTTGATGTAGCCATAGCCGGTTTCCGGAGCAGTCGGCACGATGCCGAAGGTCACCAGCTTGCCGGCTTCGGCGGCTACTGCGGCCTGCTTCACGGCCGCATGGAAGGCTGCTTCGTTACGCACGACATGGTCGGAAGGCAACACCAGCAGCAATGCATCATTGCCACCGGCCAGCGCCTGCAGGGCCGCGATGGCGATGGCCGGAGCGGTATTGCGGCCCACGGGCTCCAGGATCAACGCCTGCGGCAGGACCTTGCACTCGCGAAGCTGCTCGGCAGCCATGAAACGATGTTCCTGGTTGGCGACCACGATCGGCGCGGCACCAGCAATGGAAGCGACGCGCTTCCAGGTGGCCTGCAGCATCGTGTCATCGCCGACCAGCGGCAGGAACTGCTTGGGGTATGCCTCGCGCGACAGCGGCCACAGACGTGTGCCGGAGCCGCCGGAAAGAATGACGGGAACGATGGGAGTCATGATGCGTCCTTTACTCAGTGATTTGCCGGCGTGCCGCCGATCAAGTCGGTCAGTTCACGGATGCGGTCCTGCAGCAGGGCCTCATTGCCGCGCGTTTCGATGTTCAGGCGCAACAGCGGCTCGGTGTTGGAGCTGCGCAGGTTGAAGCGCCATTCCGCGAAATCCGCGCTGACCCCGTCGGTACGATCCAGCACCGGGTGCTGCGGTTCGAAATGGGCCAGCACGCGTGCCACGGTCGCCTTGGCATCCTCGACGCGGAAGTTGATTTCACCGCTGCAGGGATACGCCTTCATGCGGTCGGCGACCAGTTCGCCCAGCGACTTTCCGCTGCTCGACACCAGCTGTGCGATCAGCAGCCAGGGGATCATGCCCGAATCGCAGTAGGCGAACTCGCGGAAGTAGTGGTGTGCGCTCATCTCGCCGCCATAGATGGCATCTTCGGCGCGCATGCGCTCCTTGATGAAAGCATGTCCGGTCTTGCTCATCACCGGCACGCCGCCGGCCTGCTCGACCATCTCCACGGTGTTCCAGGTCAGGCGCGGGTCGTGGATGATCTTGCCGCCGGGCTGGCGGGCGAGCAGTGCCGTGGCCAGCAGGCCGACCAGGTAATAGCCTTCGATGAAATTGCCGTCGGCGTCGAAGAAGAAGCAACGGTCGAAATCACCATCCCAGGCGATGCCGAAGTCCGCACCGTTGGCGCGCACCGCGTCACGGGTAGCTGCGCGGTTCTCCGGCAGCAGCGGATTGGGAATGCCGTTCGGGAAGCTGCCATCGGGCTCATGCTGGATGCGGATGAACTCGAAGGGCAGGTGCGGGGCCAGCTCGTCGATGATCATGCCGGCACCACCGTTGCCCGGATTGGTGACGATCTTCAGCGGCTTCAACGCGGTTACATCGACATAACCCAGCAGGTGCTGGATATAGGCGGTCTTGTCGGTATCGCTGGAGACGGTTCCCTTGCCGTCGCCCAACGGGGCGTCGGAAGCAGCAAAATCGCGGATATCGAACAGGCCGGTGTCGCCGCTGATCGGCTTGGCGCTGTCGCGCACCAGCTTCATCCCGTTGTAATCCATTGGATTGTGGCTGGCCGTTACCATGATCCCGCCCGCCGCCTTGCGGTGGAACGTCTGGAAATACACTTCCTCGGTGCCACACATGCCGATGTCGATGACTTCGCGCCCGCTGGCGGTCAAGCCTTCAATGGCTGCCTGCAACAGGGCCGGGCTGCTCAGCCGGATGTCGTGCCCCACAACCACCGGTCCCGGGCCGAGCAGTCCTGCCGTACCAGCGCCAATGCGCCGGGCAAGGCGCTCATCCAGCTCATCCGGGACGCGGCCGCGGATGTCGTAGGCCTTGAAACACGGAAGCGTCATCAATGCAGTCCTTACACGGGTTGACCCCGGATTATAACGACAGGCGCTGCATGGACGGGTGATCCGGCGCCGCGTCCCTGCGAGCCTCAATACGATCAGGGATGCCATGTAACCCTTTGATTACATGGCATCTCCGAGCTTGGTTCAGGCCAGCGCCTTTTCCAGCTCCGGAAGGATCGTGAACAGATCCCCGACCAGGCCGATATCGGCAATCTCGAAGATCGGCGCGTCGCCATCCTTGTTGATCGCCACGATCGTGCCGGCATCCTTGATGCCGGTCAGGTGCTGGATCGCACCGCTGATGCCGACGGCCACGTACAGCTCCGGCGAAATGATCTTGCCGGTCTGGCCGACCTGCAGATCGCTGGGCACGTAGCCGGCATCGACCGCGGCGCGCGAGGCACCGACGGCGGCACCGAGCTTGTCGGCCAGCTGGAAGATGACCTTGAAGTTCTCTTCCGAACCGACGCCACGGCCACCGGAGACCACGCGCTTGGCGCTCTGCAGGTCCGGGCGGTCGCTGGCGCCGGCGGCCAGGCCGACGAAACGGGTGTGGCTCGGCAGGGCCGCATCGACGCTGGCGGCTTCAATCGAGGCACTGCCACCCTGGGCGGCTTCCGGCCACGACGCGGCACGCACGGTGGCGACCACGATCTGGTCGGCCGGCGCTTCGACGGTGATGATCGCGTTGCCGGCGTAGATCGGGCGCTTGAAGGTGTGGCTGCCTTCGACGGCCATCAGGTCCGAAACCTGGTTGACGCCGAGCAGGGCGGCCACGCACGGCATCAGGTCCTTGCCGAAGGTGGTCGACGGGCCGAACACGTGCGTGTAGCCCTTGGCCAGCTGCGCGATCTGCGGGGCAAGTACCTGGGCCAACGCCTGTGCGTTGGCAGCGTTGGCCACGGTCAGGACCTTGGCGACGCCTGCGATCTTCGCCGCTTCAGCAGCAACGGCGGTCGGGTCGGCAGCCAGCACCAGCACATCGATGCTGGCGCCGGAAATGGCGGCCGCAGCGCTGACGGTCTTGGCGGTGGCGGCGTTGAGCTTGCCGTCATGGTGCTCGGCGATGACAAGAATTTTGCTCATTACAGCAACCCCTTCTGCTTGAGTGCGGCGACCAGTTCGGCCGCGTCCTTGACCATCACACCCTTGCTGCGCTTGGACGGCGCGGCGTACTGGGTGGTCTTGAAGGTATCGGCGGCTTCAACACCGAGGTCGGCCAGCTGCAGGGTCTCCAGCGGCTTCGCCTTGGCCTTCATGATGTCGGGCAGCTTGATGAAGCGCGGCTCGTTCAGGCGCAGGTCGGTGGTGACCACGGCGGGCAGATCGACTTCCAGCGTTTCAAGGCCAGCATCGACTTCACGGGTCACCGTGGCCTTGCCGTCGGCGATCTCGAGCTTGCTGGCGAAGGTCGCCTGCGGACGGCCCCAGAGGGTGGCCAGCATCTGGCCGGTCTGGTTGGCGTCGTCGTCAATGGCCTGCTTGCCCAGGATCACCAGATCCGGCTGTTCCTTCTCGATCAGCTTGAGCAGGGTGCGGGCGGCGGTCAGCGGCTGGATGGCCTGGTCGGTGACCACGTGGATGGCACGGTTGGCACCCATGGCCAGGCCGTTGCGCAGATGCGCCTGGGCGTCGGCCGGCGCGATGGTGGCAACCACGACTTCGCTGGCGATGCCCTTGTCGCGCAGGCGCAACGCTTCTTCCAGGGCGATTTCATCGAAGGGATTGGGGGACAGCTTGACGCCGTCGGTGACCACGCCGGAACCGTCCGGCTTGACCTGAATGCGGACGTTGTAGTCCACCACGCGCTTGTACGCGACGAGGATTTTCATCTGGTACGAGATCCTTGTAGTGCCGGTCGCTGGCCGGCTCACAGTTGCTGGAGAACGTCCGGCTCTGCGACAGCAACCGGTTCGGGGGTGGGACCCCGATTCTAACTGGCCGAAGGCGACCATGCGAATGCGTATGGTTTTGCTGCGGCGCCGCATTCCAAGGGGATCCCTGCGCGCTGTTCACGGCCGGGAAGCAGTGCTGAACGAGCGCCCGATGTATCCTTTCAGGTTGCCGGAGTGCCCAGCGCCGAGGTGCATATTGAACAGGAGAACCAGGTAGTGCCCACATGGCTTGTCACCGGCGGCGCCGGATTCATTGGCGGTAACTTCGTTCTCGAGGCTGCCGCCCGCGGCGTCAAGGTCGTCAATCTCGATGCGCTGACCTACGCCGGCAACCTGAAGACCCTGTCCAGCCTGGACGGCAATCCCAACCACGTGTTCGTGCATGGTGACATCGGCGACAGCGCGCTGGTTGCCCGCCTGCTGGCCGAGTACCAGCCGGACGCGGTGCTGAACTTCGCTGCTGAAAGCCACGTTGACCGCTCCATCGATGGCCCCGGCGCGTTCATCCAGACCAATGTCGTCGGCACCCTCGGCCTGCTCGAGGCGGTACGCGATTACTGGAAGGCGATGCCGGCTGAACAGGGCGCAGCCTTCCGCTTCCTGCATGTCTCGACCGACGAGGTGTACGGCACCCTGGGCGAGACCGGCAAGTTCAGCGAAACCACCCCGTACGCCCCCAATTCGCCGTACTCGGCATCCAAGGCAGCCTCGGACCACCTGGTGCGTGCGTTCCACCACACCTACGGGTTGCCGGTGCTGACCACCAACTGCTCCAACAACTACGGCCCCTATCACTTCCCCGAGAAGCTGATCCCACTGGTGATCGCCAAGGCGCTGGCCGGCGAGCCGCTGCCGGTGTACGGCGACGGCAAGCAGGTGCGTGACTGGCTGTTCGTGTCCGACCACTGCGAAGCGATCCGTACCGTGCTGGCCAAGGGCCGGGTCGGCGAGACCTACAACGTCGGCGGCAACTCGGAAAAGCAGAACATCGAAGTGGTGCAGGCAATCTGTGCGCTGCTGGACCAGCGCCGCCCGCGTGCGGATGGCCAGCCGCGCAGCAGCCAGATCACTTACGTCACCGACCGCCCGGGCCATGACCGCCGCTATGCGATCGACGCCTCCAAGCTGAAGAACGACCTGGGCTGGGAACCGGCCTACACCTTTGAACAGGGAATCGGCTTCACCGTTGACTGGTACCTGGACAACCAGGAATGGGTGAACGGCGTGCTCGACGGCAGCTATCGCCTGCAGCGCATCGGCACCACGGCCTGAACCAAGGACACGACATGACCCAACGCAAGGGCATCATCCTCGCCGGCGGTTCCGGCACCCGGCTGTATCCGATCACCAAAGGCGTCAGCAAGCAGCTGCTGCCGGTGTACGACAAGCCGATGATCTACTACCCGCTGAGCGTGCTGATGCTGGCGGGCATCCGTGAAGTGCTGATCATCAACACCCCGCACGAACAGGTGTTGTTCCAGCAGTTGCTGGGTGACGGTTCGCAGTGGGGCATGGATATCCAGTACGCCGTGCAGCCCAGTCCCGATGGACTGGCGCAGGCCTATCTGATCGGCAAGGACTTCGTCGGCGGCAAGCCGAGCTGCCTGGTGCTGGGTGACAACATCTTCCACGGCCATGGGCTGAGCGAAATGCTGCGGCGGGCTGATACCCGCGATCACGGGGCGACGGTGTTCGGTTACTGGGTGAACGATCCGGGACGTTATGGCGTGGCCGAATTCGATACGTCCGGCAAGGTGCTCGATCTGGTCGAAAAGCCCGAGAATCCGCGTTCGAACCATGCGGTGACCGGCCTGTATTTCTATGACGGCAGGGCCAGCGACTACGCCGCCGAGCTCAAGCCGTCACCGCGTGGCGAGCTGGAGATCACCGATCTCAACAAGCGCTACCTTGCCGAAGGCAACCTGCACCTGGAAGCGCTGGGTCGTGGCTACGCCTGGCTCGACACCGGCACCCACCAGTCGCTGCTGGAAGCATCCAACTTCATCGAGACCATCCAGACCCGGCAGGGCCTGCAGATCTGCTGCCCGGAGGAAATCGCCTTCGGTCAGCGGTGGATCAGCGCAGAGCAGCTGGAAGCACTGGCTGCGCCGCTGATCAAGAATGGCTATGGCCAATACCTGCACAAGCTCGCTCTACGTGGAGTCGTTCCGTGAAAGTGATTCAAACCAGGCTGCCCGGTTGCGTGGTGATCGAGCCGGCAGTGTTCGGAGACGAGCGCGGCTTCTTCTTCGAGGGCTGGAACGCTGCTCGATTTGGTGGGTTGGGGCTGCCGGATCGTTTCGTGCAGAGCAATGTTTCCTCGTCCAGCAAGGGCGTGCTGCGGGGGCTGCATTACCAGTGGCCGCGACCGCAGGGCAAGCTGGTCAGCGTGCTGGAAGGCGAGGTCTATGACGTAGCCGTGGATATCCGCCGCGGTTCGCCGACCTTTGGCCAGTGGGAGGCGGTGGTCCTGAGTGCGCAGAACAAACGACAGTTCTGGATTCCGGAAGGATTCGCGCACGGCTTTGCCGTGCTGTCCGATACGGCGTTGTTCCACTATCTGTGCACCGATGTCTACGTGAAGGAAGTGGACGCCGGCGTACGCTGGAACGATGCCGACATCGCCGTGGACTGGCCGCTCAGCGCCCCGACGCTGTCAGCCAAGGACGAGAACGCACCGTTCCTGAAGGACATCACCGAAGATCGCCTGCCGGTGTACATGCCATGAGCATGCTGGTGTTCGGTGGCAACGGCCAGCTCGGTCAGGAACTGCTGCGCGCGCTGGCCCCGCTGGGCCCGTTGATTGCGACGACCCGTAGCGGCCAGCTTCCCGATGGCAGCGCCTGCGAAGTGGCTGACTTCAGCCAGCCCGACAGCCTGCCAGCATTGCTTGATCGCCTGCAGCCGTCGGTCGTGGTCAATGCGGCCGCGTACACCGCTGTCGATCGCGCAGAGCAGGACGTGGAGGCCGCGTTCGCGGCCAACGCGCAGGCTCCCGGCGTGATCGCGCGCTGGTGTGCGGCGCATGGCGTGCCTTTCGTGCATTACTCCACCGACTACGTGTTCGATGGCCAGGGTAGTGTGCCTTACCGCGAAGACGAGCCGACCGCGCCGCTGGGCGTGTATGGCACCAGCAAGCGCGATGGGGAGGATGCCGTGCGCGCTGCCGGTGGCCGCCACCTGATTTTCCGCACTGCGTGGGTATATGCCTCGCATGGTGCGAACTTCCTGCGCACGATGCTGCGCGTGGGTGCCGAACGCGATCAGCTGCGGGTGGTGGTCGACCAGATCGGTACGCCGACCCCTGCGGCGTTGATCGCCGATGTCACCGCACAAGCGCTGCAGCATCCGGGATCGTTGTCCGGTACCTGGCATCTGACGGCCGATGGGCAGACCAGTTGGCACGGGTTTGCCGAAGCGATCTTCGCCGAAGCGCTGGCTACCGGCGTGTTGGCGAAGGTGCCGGCCGTCGAGGCGATTCCCAGCTCCGAGTATCCGACGCCGGCTCAGCGCCCGGCATGGTCGGTACTGGACAACCGCAAGCTGCAGCAGGATTTCGGCATCGCGCTGCCGACGTGGCAGGACGGCCTGAAGCGGGTAATGGCGGAGATTGCGCCAGCCTGAAGAATTTCAGCCCTGTCTGCCTGCATTGCCGGGATTGCAACTCAGGATCTGCGCAGTACCCTGCGCGACTTCTGCGGGGCTCCCGGCAGCGGCGCCAGCAGCGCCTCCAGGTCTGCTGCATCGAAGCGCGGACCTGTGCTTCCGCCGCCTTCGAGAATTGCCTCGGCCAGCTCGGCCTTGCGCTGCTGCAGCTCGGCGATGCGTTCTTCGACGCTGCCTGCGGCGATCAGCTTGTAGACGAACACGGGCTGATCCTGGCCGATGCGATGGGCACGGTCGGTGGCCTGGTTCTCGGCGGCCGGATTCCACCATGGATCGAAGTGGATGACGGTGTCGGCGGCGGTCAGATTCAAGCCCACGCCGCCGGCCTTCAGGCTGATCAGGAACACGGGAACCTCGCCGTCCATGAAGCGCTGCACCGGTGTGACCCGGTTCTGGGTGTCGCCGGTCAGGGTCACGTAGGCAAGGCCCAGTGCATCCAATGCCTGCGCGATCAGGGCCAGCATGCCGGTGAACTGCGAGAACAGCAGGATGCGACGTCCTTCTTCGACCATGGACGGCAGCATCTCGCGCAGCAGGTCCAGCTTGGCCGAGCCGGCAGTGCGCGCGGGTGCATGGCCCGGCAGCAGACGCGGATCGCAGCAGACCTGGCGCAGCTTCAGCAACGCGTCCAGCACCACGATGTGATTGCGCGCCAACCCACTGCCGTTGATCGCTTCGCGGACCTGTTTTTCCATTGCCGCGCGCACGGTTTCGTACAGTTCGCGCTGGCCGCCTTCCATCGCCACGGTGCGGGTGATGACCGTCTTCGGCGGAAGTTCGGAGGCGACCTGGTCCTTGCGTCGGCGCAGGATGAAAGGGCGCATGCGCTGGGCCAGCAGCTGTGCGCGCCGGCGGTCGCTGCCGCGCTCGATGGGGTGGCGCCAGTGCTGGTTGAACTGCTTTTCGCTGCCGAGCAGCCCGGGCAGCAGGAAGTCGAACTGCGTCCACAGCTCGCCCAGATGGTTTTCCAGCGGTGTGCCGGTCAGGGACAGTCGATGACGGGCCTGCAGCGTGCGCAGCGTGGCCGCTGCACGCGACCTGGGGTTCTTCACCTGCTGTGCTTAGCGCTTGTCAATAGGAGGTTGTCAAACGCCACGATTCTCGGTCACATTTGAGCGCAAGCATGGCTGGACTGGGCTGCCAGGCGTGAACTGGCTACCCTTTCACCGAGTGCCAAAGCTAGAGTG
>NZ_PHQX01000004.1:0-2500 GCF_002803515.1 Stenotrophomonas lactitubi
TAAACCCTGGCGATGACCTACTCTCGCATGGCTTAGGCCACACTACCATCGGCGCAGCTACGTTTCACTTCCGAGTTCGGGATGGGATCGGGTGGTTCCATAGCGCTAATTTCACCAGGGAGGCGGTTGGAGTGTCGCTTCGGACGTCGTGTCTTTGCAGGGAGCGGGCATGATGATGCCTGCGTTGCAAAGAGACGCGCCTGAGCGCCTGCCTCTCGTTTGGTCTTGTGACGTAGCGTGCACTTGGATCTATCGACATGTCATGTCGGCCAAGGCAACTTGAGGTTATATGGTCAAGCCTCTCGGATCATTAGTATCAGTTAGCTCAATACATTGCTGTACTTACACACCTGACCTATCAACCACGTAGTCTACATGGTTCCTTCAGGGGGCTTGTGCCCCGGGAGATCTCATCTTGAGGCGCGCTTCCCGCTTAGATGCTTTCAGCGGTTATCGCTTCCGAACATAGCTACCCGGCAATGCCACTGGCGTGACAACCGGAACACCAGAGGTTCGTCCACTCCGGTCCTCTCGTACTAGGAGCAGCCCCTCTCAAATCTCCAACGCCCATGGCAGATAGGGACCGAACTGTCTCACGACGTTCTGAACCCAGCTCGCGTACCACTTTAAATGGCGAACAGCCATACCCTTGGGACCGACTACAGCCCCAGGATGTGATGAGCCGACATCGAGGTGCCAAACACCGCCGTCGATATGAACTCTTGGGCGGTATCAGCCTGTTATCCCCGGAGTACCTTTTATCCGTTGAGCGATGGCCCTTCCATACAGAACCACCGGATCACTAAGTCCTAGTTTCCTACCTGCTTGATCCGTCGATCTTGCAGTCAAGCACGCTTATGCCTTTGCACACAGTGCGCGATGTCCGACCGCGCTGAGCGTACCTTCGAGCTCCTCCGTTACTCTTTAGGAGGAGACCGCCCCAGTCAAACTACCCACCATACACGGTCCCCGATCCAGATAATGGACCCAGGTTAGAACGTCAAGCACGACAGGGTGGTATTTCAAGGATGGCTCCACTGCAGCTAGCGCCACAGTTTCATAGCCTCCCACCTATCCTACACAGACGAACTCAACGTTCAGTGTAAAGCTATAGTAAAGGTTCACGGGGTCTTTCCGTCTTGCCACGGGAACGCTGCATCTTCACAGCGATTTCAATTTCACTGAGTCTCGGGTGGAGACAGCGCCGCTGTCGTTACGCCATTCGTGCAGGTCGGAACTTACCCGACAAGGAATTTCGCTACCTTAGGACCGTTATAGTTACGGCCGCCGTTTACTGGGGCTTCGATCAAGAGCTTCGCCTTGCGGCTGACCCCATCAATTAACCTTCCAGCACCGGGCAGGCGTCACACCCTATACGTCCACTTTCGTGTTTGCAGAGTGCTGTGTTTTTGATAAACAGTCGCAGCGGCCTGGTTACTGCGACCCTCTTCAGCTATAGCTCGCATGAGCCACCAAAAAGGGTGCACCTTCTCCCGAAGTTACGGTGCCATGTTGCCTAGTTCCTTCACCCGAGTTCTCTCAAGCGCCTGAGAATTCTCATCCTACCCACCTGTGTCGGTTTACGGTACGGTCTGCGTAAGCTGAAGCTTAGGAGCTTTTCCTGGAAGCGTGGTATCAGCAACTTCGCCATAAAGGCTCGTCTCGGTGCTCGGTCTTAAAGGATCCCGGATTTGCCAAAGATCCAAACCTACCGCCTTTCCCCGGGACAACCAACGCCCGGTATGCCTAACCTTCTCCGTCCCTCCATCGCACTTACGCGAGGTGCAGGAATATTAACCTGCTTCCCATCGACTACGACTTTCGTCCTCGCCTTAGGGGCCGACTCACCCTGCGCCGATTAACGTTGCGCAAGGAAACCTTGGGCTTTCGGCGTGCGGGTTTTTCACCCGCATTATCGTTACTCATGTCAGCATTCGCACTTCCGATACCTCCAGCAGACTTCTCAATCCACCTTCAACGGCTTACGGAACGCTCCTCTACCGCGTACATATAAATATGCACACCCCAAGCTTCGGTTCACTGCTTAGCCCCGTTAAATCTTCCCCGCAGACCGACTCGACCAGTGAGCTATTACGCTTTCTTTAAAGGGTGGCTGCTTCTAAGCCAACCTCCTGGCTGTCTGTGCCTTTCCACATGGTTTTCCACTTAGCAGTGAATTTGGGACCTTAGCTGTGGGTCTGGGTTGTTTCCCTTTTCACGACGGACGTTAGCACCCGCCGTGTGTCTCCCATACAGTCCGTCTCGGTATTCGGAGTTTGCAATGGTTTGGTAAGTCGCGATGACCCCCTAGCCATAACAGTGCTCTACCCCCGAGAGGATACATATGAGGCGCTACCTAAATAGCTTTCGAGGAGAACCAGCTATCTCCGGGTTCGATTAGCTTTTCACTCCTAATCACAGCTCATCCCCGTCTTTTGCAACAGACGTGGGTTCGGGCCTCCAGTACCTGTTACGGCACCTTCACCCTGGCCATGACTAG
>NZ_PHQX01000005.1 GCF_002803515.1 Stenotrophomonas lactitubi
TTCAAAGATCCTGGGAAGTGGCCTCAGCGCCATTCCCGTGTGCTGCGAAGTTTCCTTCGTAGCGAGCCGCCCATTATAGCCGGCTTTTCCGCTTCGTCAACACCTTTTTTCAAGGCCGTCTCACCGAGGTGGACGTTGTTGCCGATGCTGCTTCGTCGTTGGACCCGAGGGCCTTTCGTCGTTGCGAGCCGCCTATTATGGCAGGCTTTTCAGCTTTGTCAACAACTTGTGAGAGGAACTTGAAGCTCTTCGCGAAGTTGTTGCCGTAAGTCCAGGTCGAAACCTGAGGCTTGCAAAAAAAGGAAAACCCCGCTGCATGAGCAGCGGGGTTTTCGGGTATAAACCCTGGCGATGACCTACTCTCGCATGGCTTAGGCCACACTACCATCGGCGCAGCTACGTTTCACTTCCGAGTTCGGGATGGGATCGGGTGGTTCCATAGCGCTAATTTCACCAGGGAG
>NZ_PHQX01000007.1 GCF_002803515.1 Stenotrophomonas lactitubi
CGAGCGGTCCAACGCCAAATGCGACATTCTTTCCATCGCGAGTACGAGCATCGTATCGCAGTTTTTTCGGAGCGCCTTGGGATACCGACGCAGCTTTCGGCCGAGTTGGCTTCTCTGCACCGAACACTAGATGGGCTTATCTCGTCAATTGTTGCTTACGAAGCGGAATTGAACCTGGCGAAGTCGGATAAAGCAGGCGCTGATCTTCGCGAACGTCTTCCTGAGCTACAGTCCCAGCTTGACGAGGTCCGAGAGCTCACTTCCAAAATTGTTCGAAATCGATTCCCAGAGGATGCGGCCTCCCTTCTAGAGTCCGAAAATCTATGGGAGAGCACCATCACGCTGGTCGCATCTGCCCACGGTGTCAATAATCCGATCGCTCTGTCACGTT